>CAZSBS010000143.1:8277-12628 GCA_964605095.1 uncultured Planctomycetaceae bacterium
ACCGGCTACTGGCTACCGGCTACCGGCTACCAGTTACGAACACAGCGTTGCGCCGCAAGCGGGGCATCGGCTGCAACCGGACTCGGTGAGAACGGGCCGGCGGCACTGGGGGCAGAAGTTTCCAGCCGGATCGTGGCTCATGGGCTGTCCGGCGCGGCAGCCATCGCGGTAGACCGTCACACCCTTACAGCCTAGCTCGCAGGCCAGGCGATACACGGCGTCCACATCCTCCGTCGTAGCCTGTTTGGGCAAATTGATGGTCTTGGAGATGGCCCCGTCGATGAACTCCTGGAAGGCCGCCTGCATCCGCACGTGCCAGCTTGGTGCGATCTCCGGGGCCGTGACGAACACTCCGCGCCACGGCTCGGGGATGTCCACCAGGTCCCGCAGGCGCTCGCCGACGGCCAGGCGCTGGCCGAGCCGCTCGCTCCAGAAGCCCTGCCGCTCGGCGAAGCGACGGAAGGGTCCATCAACCTCGACAAGTTCAGCGCCGTCGAGGATGTGGCGATAGAACGCCATGGCGAACACCGGCTCGATGCCGCCGCTGGTAGAGGCCATGATGCTCAGCGTGCCGGTCGGCGCGACGCTGGTGACGGCGGCGTTGCGCATGGTCCGGCCACGGCTTTCCCAGACACTGCCGACGAAGTTCGGGAACGTTCCGCGTTTTTTGCCCAGGAGTTCGCTGGCGTCGAAGGCCTCGCTTGTGAGCATCTCGGCCACGCTGCGCGCGAAGTCCAGGGCGGGCTCGCTGTCGTAGGCGATTCCGAGCTCGAACAGCGCGTCGGCAAAGCCCATGATGCCCAGGCCGATCTTGCGGTTGCCTCGGCAGCGCCGGTCGATCTCGGGAATGACGTAGTCGTTGACCTCGACGACGTTGTCGAGGAACCGCACGCCCAGCCTGACGGCCCGGCGGAACGCCTGCTCGTCGAGCCGGCCGGCGCGGATGAACTTGGCAAGGTCCACCGAGCCGAGGTTGCACGCCTCGTAGTCCAGCAGCGGCTGCTCGCCACACGGATTGGTCGCCTCGATGGGCCCAAGGGCGGGCGTGGGGTTGGCGGCGTTTACGCGGTCGATGAAGCACACGCCCGGCTCGCCGGTCGACCACGCCTGGCGGATAATCAGGTCCCACAGGTCGCGGCGGGAGTAGACGGGAGCGGGCGGGCTGCGGCCTGGCTCGGCGGCAGGGAGGTCGGCAAGGACGTAGCCGTCGATACTGAGCCCTCGCGGCAGCCAGTGGCGCCGCCCGGTGCGGGGGTTCGTAACCACGTGCGGCTCATTCGGCGTCCGGGCCAGGGCCGCCATGAAGTCGTCGGGCACCTTTATTGAGATGTTGAAGTTCTCGAACGCCCCCGGCTTCGACTTGGCGGTGGCGAATTTCAGGATGTCCGGGTGCGTTATCGACAGCATGCCCATGTTCGCCCCGCGCCGGCTGGCGCCCTGCTGGATGGCTCGCGTGGCCTCGGAGAAGACCCGCCAGAAGCTGATGAGCCCCGATGTCGTGCCGCCGGAAGATGCGATGTAGTCGCCCGTGGGGCGCAGGCGGTCGAAGGAGAAGCCCGTTCCGCCGCCGGCCTTCTGGATCATCGCGGCGTGCTTGACCGAGTCGAAGATCCCCTCGATGCTGTCGTCGACCGGCAGCACGAAGCACGCGCTGAGCATGCCCATGGCTCGCTCGGCGTTCATAAGCGTCGGGCTGTTGGGCAGGAACTCGGTGCCGGCCAGGGCACTGTAAAAGCTTCGCTCGACGGCGCCGACCTCGTCGTCGGCGGCGCCGAACCTTCTCTCGGCCGAGGCGACGAATCTCGCGACGCGGCCAAACATCTGCCGCGGAGTCTCGACGACGCGCCCGTCGTCGTCGCGCCGCAGGTATCGTCTGCGAAGCGTTTCGATGGCGTTAGGTGCAAGCCGCGGCTCTTCAAACGCGTTCATGTCGCCGCCCTTTCGCGGTGATGCGCCCTCATTCTACGCGTGGCGGCCGCGCCGCACAACATCGCGCAGGCGCGCGCAAGCGTGCGATCCAAAGTTACGACATAAATTTTTATCGCGGCGGCGGCGTGCGCATCGTGGCTGCCGACGGCAGCTTTCGCACTTGCTGCGCGGCCCGCGGCCACGCATCGGCCGTGCCGAACAGGAAGCTGTTTCCGGCACACGCGGATCGGTCGGCAGCGGTTTGTGCCCAATGTTTACGGGGCTTTGCACCATACTCGCGCATCTACATATATGCGCGTTAGGCTCATTACACGGCGCTGCGGCGCGCGCGTTCATCGCGCGCCGAACGCGGCCGACGCGTCGCTTGCTCGTAAAGAAACACTCACACCGACGCGCGAAAAGTGTCGAGAAATATACAGTTGTTATTGCATGGACAAGTCAATAGAGAGTAAATAGCAGCAGTAATTGTTCTTCAGTGTTTACTGTTGCCTAACTCCATGGAAGGAGGTGATAGCGAATGGCAAAGAAAGCAGCGAAGAAGGCCGTGAAGAAGGTGGCCAAGAAGGCCGCCAAGAAGGTCGTCAAGAAGGCCAAGAAGACAGCCAAGAAGAAATGAGTCTTACTGTCGCCGGGGTTCTCCCGGCGGCCTCTCCGCCTTGGCCCGGCGGAGAAACCCGACGTTCGCGGCGGGTGCCAACGCCACGGCGGCACCCGTCGCCGTTTTTTGCGCACTTGAAGCAAGCCGCGCCCGCTCTATAATGCCTCTCGTGTATACCATCGCTGTCATCAATCAGAAGGGCGGCGTCGGAAAGACGACGACGGTGGCCAACCTCGGCGCCGCAATCGCCGCGCGCGGCTGCAACGTCTGCCTGATCGACTTGGACCCCCAGGCGCACCTGACGCTCCATTTCAACATCGAGCCCGGCCCCAAGACCGTAAGCGTGTACGACATCCTGTCCGGCAGGGCAGGCTTCGGCGACGCCTGCGTGAAGGTCGACGAACATCTGACCGTGGTCCCCTCCGTCATCGACCTGGCCGCCGCGGAGGTCGAGCTCGCCGGCACCGTCGGACGAGAGCAGATCCTCCGGGACAGCATGGGCGCTCAACCCCTGCCGTTCCAACTGGCCATGATCGACTGCCCGCCAAGCCTCGGCCTGCTCACTCTCAACGCCCTGGCCGCCGCCGACGAGGTGTTCATCCCCCTCCAGCCGCACTTCCTGGCCCTCCAGGGGCTCGGCAAGCTGCTGGAGACGGTGACCCTCGTCCAACGCAGGATAAACCTGAAATTGAGGGTCGGCGGCGTCGTGCTGTGCCTATACGAAACCGCCACCAGGCTGGCCGCCGAAGTCGTCGCCGACATGTCGGGCTTCTTCGAGGCCAACCGAGGCGTAAAGTGCGCGTGGGCCGATGCCCACATCTTTCGCAGCGTCATACGTCGCAACGTCAAGCTCGCCGAGTGCCCCTCGCATGGCATGACGATTTTCCAGTACGACGCTTCGAGTAACGGCGCAGCCGACTATAAAGCCCTGGCCAACGAGTTCGCCGAGTTATACCCGCAACTGGTGCCGCCGGAGCAGCCGAAGAAGTCCCGCCCCCGCCCGGCGCCAAAGGCCCCCGCCGCCAGGCCAGGCGGATACAACCCCGCCTCGCCGATGCCCGTGGTGGCCCTAACACCCAATCCGCACTCGGCCCAGTCGCCGTCCCAACCAGGCGCCGACGCCCACCACAACTGCGCCATGCCCATGGCGATTGTCCCGCCACCGCGACGCCCGGAGGCCGGGACGCGCCAAGTGCAACCCAACGCCACAATGTCGCCGACCATCGTGCCGCCGCCGCCAGCCGAGGTCGCCTTCTCATGAACCCTCCTCCAGCCAAGACCCCCAAGCCCATCCGCTACACGCTGCTGGCCGCGTGCGCGCTGGCATTGGCGGGGGCATTCGTCGCCACGCACCTGCCGCCCAACGACGTGCCGAACCTGCACACCAGCGACAAGGTCCTCCACATGGTCGGCTACGGCGGGCTGACAACGCTGCTGCTGATGTCGCTTGCATCCCTAGGCCGCCCGAGGATCGCCCGCATCGTTCTGGCCGTCGGAATCCTGCTGGCCTACGGCGCCTTTGACGAGTTGACCCAGCCGCCGTTTCATCGCACCGCGGATTTCCACGACTGGCTGGCCGACGCCGCGGGCACGGTCATCGCCGTGACCTTCTGGGAAGTTCTCCTGGCAATTCTTTCCTCGGCCCGCAGGCGAAGCTATCCGGCCTGAGCGAGCAAAGCAAAGGCCCGATGCCCCCCCCCGAGCATCGGGCCTTGTTGCAGCGGTCATATTGCCGAGTTCGGTTGCCTGCCCGCGCATAGCCCTGCCGACTAGAGCAGCTTAACTTTTTCTGTAGCGTTCGGCCTGCCTGTGGCGTCGCCATGC
>CAZSBS010000144.1:0-12614 GCA_964605095.1 uncultured Planctomycetaceae bacterium
GTCAAAGCCGGCGTAGGCCTTGTCGGCGTTGGGGTCCAGCGTCAGCCGCAAGCCGTTTGGCCCCAACGGGGCAGGCCCGGCGGGATGATTGGCATCTACCACCATCGAGGCTCCCAGGTACTTGTATGCCACGTACTTCGTCCTGCCGCCCGAACTGCCGTCGGCGATGTCCCCGACCCGCCCGAGCGACATGAACTGGTTGGCATCCTCATAGTTGTAGTATACCTGCCGCCCGCCGGGAAGGGTAACTTTTTCCAGCCGGGCGTACGCGGCCGCGCTGTTGGCGTCCACGCCGTAGGCCCACTGGTAGGCCACGTTGGGGTCCGTGCCCACGTCGGCGGCGCCGTTGGGGTCCTGGATGCTGCTCGTCACGTTGCCCCAGGCGTCGTGGGTGTACTTGAGTTGATTGACCTCGTGGCCGGCGCCGCCCACGCAATCTTAATTTGGTATCTGCCCCTCATTTCCTCAAGGCCTTATGTTTTGGGCGTTTGACATCGCCAATAACGGGGGTATAATGCGAACTGTGAATCGCGATTCCAGGATGCGAGCCACGATCCGGCTGAAAAAGCCAAAGCAAGGGCTGAAAATGGCAGCGAGATCTCCAATCAGTGAAAGAGAGAATAACTTATGAGCCATGACGACAAGACGAAACTCACGCGGCGCAGGTTCCTGGCACGGGGTGCGATGGCGGCAAGTGCGATAGCTCTGCCGTTTTACGTTCCGGCCTCGTCGCTGGGGCGCGACGGCGCGGTGGCGCCCAGCGAGCGGATCGTGATGGGCGCCATTGGCCTGGGCGGCCGCGGGTCGGGTGATCTCGGCTGGATGCTTGGCGAGTCCGATGTGCGGTTTGTTGCCGTCTGTGATGTGCGGCGGCCCAGCCGCGAGAGCGCCAAAAATGCCGTGGACAGGAAGTATGGCAACAAGGATTGTACGGCTTACCGGGACATGCGTGAGTTGCTGGCCGGCCGGCCGGACATCGATGCCGTATTGATCGCCACCGGCGATCGCTGGCACGCGTTAGCCTCGGTCATGGCGATGCGGGCGGGCAAGGATGTCTACTGCGAGAAGCCGGCCTGTCTCACGATGGCCCAGGGGCAGATGGTCGTGGAGACCGCCCGCCGGTACGGGCGGGTGTATCAGACCGGCGCCCAGCGGCTCAGCGAGGCGAATCACGTGTTTGCCATCGAAATGGCCCGGTCCGGCCAACTGGGCAAGATTCATACCGCTTACGCCGACATTCGTTGGCGCGATGGGATGCGTCACGACTGGTTGCCGGCGCAGCCGGAACCGCCCAAGGATGAAGTGGACTGGGATATATGGCTCGGCGCATGTCCCTGGCGGCCTTACAACGAAGGTTATGTGAATGGACAAGGGTGGTACCACTTCTATGACTTGGCAACCGATGTGGCGATGTGGGGGGCGCACACGATTGTCCAGGCCCTGGCCGGACTCGATATGACGAACGTCTCCTCCATCGAGTTGGACTATGAGGGGCCGGGCGTGTCAATGGTGACGCGCTTGTCCAACGGGGTGAAGTTGGTTCTGATCCGAGCCGCGGGCTCCGTCTGGGATACGTGCAAGTTCTGGCATGGCTCTTGTGGTGAGCGGTTCGATGGTCCCGAAGGCTGGGTCGCCGCCGCCGATGGTTATTCGAGGCCTGATGTCTCGTCGCCGGAACTGTTATCCAAGTACAACCAGGTGATCGCCGAATACACGGCCCGGACACGGCGGCCGATGAACCACGTGCGAGATTTCTTCGACTGCGTCCGCTCGCGCCGATCCACAGTGGCGAGCCCTGAAGTCATGTATCGGGCCATGAGCATCTGCCTGGCGGCGGACATCTGCGAGCAATTGAAGCGAAACCTGAAGTTCGATATGCTCAAGTCTGAGTTCGTCGGCGACGCCGAAGCCAACCGGCTGCGGTCCCGCGCGATGCGCCCACCGTGGCAGTTTTGAAGGAACCAACCCGCGTCAATGTCCAGCAGCGCCCACCGAGATTGACAGTTCGCCCGCGCAGCGCTAAGTACATGCGGGGATGGTGTTTGAAGGTGTTTTCAGGTAACTATGAGGGTAACTGCGCGAGTTTGGGCGCTCCCTTGGATACTCCAAAGGCCCCGGACAGTGCCATTCGGGGCAGTTACGAATTATCGCCGCGCTTTTGCCTTTGCCTGGTCTTTCACGGCGGGCTGGGTCGCGGCCGGGATGGGTTCGCGGATTCGGTTTAGGAGCTTGACTCGGTCGGCGTGGTCGGGCTCGAGCTCCAAGACGAGCTTGTACTGTTCGACGGCCTGCTTGCGGAGGCTCGCCTGCCAGCAGGCCTCGCCGAGCGTCAGATGCAGGCTGGCGGCCATGGGGTTTGTGGCGACGGCCTGCTTGAGATACTCGATGTACCTGTTGTGGTCGCCCTTGGCCTGGTAGCGCCGCGCCACCGTCACATAGGCATCCGCCTGCGTGGACTTGTAGACGTCCGGCTCGGCCTCGATGGCCTTCTTGAGTCGCCCGAGGTAGTTGTCGAAATCGTCGAGGCCCAGCGCCGTCTGCGACCAGTAGAACCAGAACAGGCCGAGGTCGGCCTTGCCCAGTTTGCCCTCGGCCTGCATGGCCTTGTAGAGGGCATCGGCCTTGGCGAATCGCCTGGCCGAGAGCCAGATGTTCGCCTCCAGGAAGCGGATTTGCGGCGTGTCGATGCCCATCTGCTGGGCCTTGGCGATCTGGAAGATAGCGCTCTTGGGAGGAGCGGCGTAGAAGGCGTCCTTTTGGCCCGGCGTGGCGTCCAGGAGCAGCAGGTCGTTCTTGATCTGCCCGGCCTGCCCGCCGAGCACAATGGCGGTGGTCACGGCGCCGAGGTAATTGCGGAGGTTGAAGTAGACGCTGGCGAGCTTGAAGTGGTAGACCGCCGAATCGATGCCGAGTTGGCCGGCCTTCTCGTATGCCTCAGCCGAGCGAGCAAAGTGTTTCTGCGCGAGGTATATGTTGCCGAGCTGGTACCAGTCCTGCGGGCTCTCGGGGTTGAGTTTGACGGCCTCCCGGTAGTTCTCGCAGGCCTCATCCCACTGCTCCTTCTGGTAGTAGGCCTCGGCGAGCATGTGGTAGAGCGGGTAGTCGTGCTTGAACTTCAGCAGCGGCGCGAGGATGCCGATCACGCGGTCGGGCTCCTTGGCCGGCGAGAGCATCTCGGCAAGCTCCACGCCCGCCTCCACGTGCTCGGGGTTGCCCTTGAGTATGGCCTCCAGGATGCCGGCGGCATCCTTATCCTGCCCGGCGTAGCGATATGCCTTGGCCAGCAGGAGTTGGTAGGAGGTCTTGCCCGGGTTGATCCGGGAAGCCTCCCGCAGCAGCGGGATCGCGTCGGTGTACTCGCCCTGGAAGAACTTTTTGCGGCCCTGCTCGAACTTTTCCTCGGCCGTCTGCGCCTGCTGGCTGGTCGGCGCCGCGACCGGCCTGGTCGTTGGCCGGCCGCCTGGGCCGGAGGCGCCCTGGCCCCAGGCCGCCGTCGCCACGATCAAGCACCCCGCCGCTGCCCATGCTCCGTTGAATTTCATGATGTTTGCTCCTGATGGAGAAGGTCGCTTCGTAAACTCATCTGTTCTCTTGGCACGCTACGGCGAACTGCGCCCGGCACGTCATTTGCGATACGCTTTTATCCACTGGATCTGCTCCAGCGCCCTTGCGGCCGCGGGATGCGTGCTGAACTTGTCGCGGAAGGTCTGATAGGCCTCCATCGCCTCGACCCACCTGCCCTGCTGCTCGAGGGCCTCGGCGAGTGAGTACTGCGCGTTGGCCACCTGCGAGCTGGCGGGGTAGGTCCGGATGAAGTCGCGGTAGGCGTTGACCGCCAGGTCGTACTTGCCCTGGCGCTCGTGGAAGCGGGCCACCTTCAGCGCCGCGTTCTCCGCCACGCTCGTGCCGGGGAAAAGCTCGACGACCCGCTGGTATGCCGCCATCGCGGCGGCGGGGTCCTTCAGATGCACCTCGTAGATGATGGCCATGTGCTCCAGCGAAGCACCCGTCTTGGTGCCCAGCGGATAGTCGGCAGCCGCCTTGGCGTAGACCGCCACCGCCTGGCGGTAGGCCTCATTGATGCGGTCCTGACGGTTGGCCAGTTGCAGGGCGCTGGCCGTCTCGGCCTGCTGCTGGGCCTGCCGGACATTGCCGAGGATGTTCGGCGATGACATGCCGTTGAAGCGGGCGGCGTTGTAGGCCTCCTCGTTCTCCAGCAGGTCCTTGTTGTCGCCGGGCTTCTTCTGTAGTTCGGCCCGGCGCTGCTTGAGCCTGTCGCCGACGCCCCGCTCCTGACTCTGGTAGTTCTCATAGGCGGCCTGCTGGCCCTTCTGGAACATCTCGGCCTTGACGGTCTGGACGGATATGCCCGCCAGCCGCTCGGCCTGCTGCTCGTAGCTGAGGCCCACCAGGTGGAGGGCCTGGTCGGCCAGCGGGCTGTTGGGGTAGTTGGCCGGCACCTTCAGCAGTTCCTTGCGGGCGTCCTCCGTCTTGGCCAGGGCGAGCAGGACCTTGCCGATCTCCAGTTGTGCGGCGGCGGCCTGGTCGCTCTTGGGGAAGTCCTCGACCACTTTGCGGAACTCGGCGGCGGCCTTCAGCAGGTTCTGCATGTCTTCCATGACGATCCGCGCGATCTGGAACTGTGCGTCGTCCTTGTTGCGCGTGACGAGCTTGTCGGCCAGCAGGTTCTGGTAGCGGTCGAGGTTCTTGAGGATCTCGATCCGCTTGCGGGCCATCGCGGCGTAATCCACCGGCGGCACGGACTGCCGGGCCTGCGGCTGTGCCGCGGAAGGCTGCGCGGGCGCGGGGGCGTTCGGCGGCGCGGCACTGGCATATTTCTGGAGGTAGTCCTCGTAGGTCTTTCGGGCCGCCTTCCAGTCGCTCAGGTTGATCTGGCACTCGGCGATGGCGATCTGGACTGTGGCCATCACGCCCGAGGATGGGTACTCCGTCGATATCCGCCGGTAGACGCCGATCGCGTCGTCCCAGGCGCTGTTGGCCTGGTGGGTCTGGCCGATGGCCATCAGTGCCTGCGGCGCGCGGGCGTCCGCGGGGAAGCTGTCCACGAACACGCCCAGCACGTGCATGGCCTCGAGGTACCGCTGCTGGCCCGCAAGCTGCTGGCCCATGTCGAAGATCCGCTTCCGCACGTCCTCGCGGTCGCCGGAGAGGCTCAGGAACTCCTGGTAGGTCTCGACGGCCCGCAGGGGCGAGCTGAGCCGGTCGGCATAGAGTTCGGCGATACGCAGGACAGCCTGCACCGCCAGAGGGTCGGTCGGGAAGCGGATCGGGATCTCCCCCAGGATATGCACGGCCTGCTCGTCCTGCCGCAGGCCCTCCAGGCGCGTGGAGATTTCCCACAGCCGCTGCGGAATCCCTGCCACACCGGGGTCCACCGGCGTCTGCCTGGAAATCGCCAGCAGTTCCTGCGCGGCCTGGGCCAGCAGGCCCGCCGAACGCACCGCGCTGACAGACGCCGCACGCTCGGCCTCCAACTGGTAGCTCTCGACGGCAAGCATGCGCCCGTTACGAACCCAGTCCTTGTGCTCGGCGAAATCCTTGAGCATGGCCGAGAGCTTGGCCCGCACCTGCTCGAACCGCTGGTGGCGCTGGTCGATCCAGGCCAGGTCGATGCGGTCGGTCGGCCCGACGTGCCCGGCCCAGGCGAGCCGGTCGCGGAGGAAGCGGAATGACAGGGCGAGCCTGTGCGGGTCGGTGGGCTGGTCGGCGAGGAACTTCTCGATCATCCCGGCCGCACGGTCAGGCCGCGACTGGCCCTCGAAGAACCCAAAGAGCCACAGCACCTCCTGGCGGGCGCGGAGGGGCAGGTTCTGCCCGACGAGCTTGGGGTTCTTGACGAGTTCGACAAGGATCGCGTATGCGGCGTCGGCGGAAGTGTCCTGACGGCTCATCTGGGCCTCGGAAAGCACGGCCCCGCCGGGCAGGACAATGTCCAGCCCCTTCTGTTGTGATTGCTTCTCCGCCTGCCCCTGGCTCACCTGTTCTCTCATCATGGCCAGGCGTCGCGTGCCGACCTGCTCGCTGGCGCGGATGGCGGCTAGCGCCAGGTCACTCGCGGGGCGGCTTCTTTCTGCCTCATCCGAGCGATCGGCGTCCCGGTCCACCTTTGCCCGATCACCAGGGGGAGTAAGCACAGGAGCCGGCACAGGCCCGGTGACAGAGCCCGAGCCGCTGACCGGACCTGCCGGCCGGGACAGCCCGGGCCTCGTGGTCGCCGCCAGTTCTGTGCCTTTGCCGGCCCGCCCATCGTAGTTCATCGCAAGGCCCTCTCCAGCCGCGCCGCTTTTGCGCCCGGTCGGCTGGCGGCTGGGCACGGCAGGCAGTTGGAGTAGCTCCAGGCCGTGGCCGCGATCCAGTTCGCCCAGATACGTGGCCGCCTCGAGTAACTTCAGGCTCAGGGGGTCCTTGAAGTCCGGCACGGCCGAGGCGAAGCGGGCCAGCACCGTCCGCGCCACGCCCCAGGCGCCCTCCTGACCGTACGTGCGGGCTACTGCGAAGAGATCGCCCACGACGGCCGGCTCGTAGTCGCCTTCGGGGGCGTCCTTGAGGAACCCAGCCAGCGCGTCGATAGCGGCGGCATACTCATCGCTGAGCTTCTCCGGCTTTTTGTCCTTGTCCTTGCGGTCGGAGAAGGCCGTCTGCGCCTTGGTCAGGGCCACCTGGACGAGGGCGTACCGCACCCGCCCAGTGGCGGAGGTTCCGGGATGCGCCCTGACGAACCCAGCCAGCACAGCCTCGGCCGGGGCCCATGCCTTGCGGACTCTGTAGGTGCTGGAGATCTGGAGCACCCTCGCCACGGCCGCCGCGGCGTAGGGCGACCGCGGATACTTCGCGACGATATCGTCCAGGAGCTTGAGTTCCTGCGCGTGCAGGTCGTGGAGTTTGAGCTTGGCCGGGCCGTCAAACTGCTCGGCGAGGCGCACCAGCGCGGTCGCGGCCTGGCGATCCAGGATATCCGCGCGCGTCCAGGCTGCCCAGTCGGCCAGTAGCACGGGGCCTTGGCCCGCCGGGGCCGGGCCGACAAACGCGACGATGACCGCCTCGGCAAGGTCCGCGCGGTCCATGGCTTCGTAACGCGAGATGAGCGACTGGGCCAGCGAGGTGGCCCGGTTCCGCTCAGCCGACTCCGGGCCTGGCGGTATGAGGTTGCGGGCCTCGACGAGCGCCGCCGTCAACGAGGCAGGAAGCTTGGCGGGCAGGGCTTTGCGTGCGGCCAGGATCTTGTCCTCCTCGATGATCGTGCGGCGAATCTTTAGATTAACCATCGCCCAGACGGCATCCTCGCCCAGGCCGGCGTGGAAGATGGCGGAGGCGGCCTCGACGGCCTGCCACCGCGATGCTCCGGCGTAGCGGTCCATAATCCTCTGGGCCATCGCGGCGGGCGGACTGCCCGCCTCCCGGCCCGGCGAGGCGAGGGAGTAAAGGCGGATCGCCGCCTGATCGAAGCGGTTCAGTTCGGTGTTGGCGGCGAGGTCCATCGTGGCGGCCGACTCGCGGAATGCCTTGTCCCCCACCCGCTCGCACGCCTGCCCAAGCATCGAGCAGAACTGCTGCTTCGCCGGACCCGCCCAGCCGGCAAGGGGCGCGGCCAGGTCCACCTTGACGGCCTTGGCGGCCTTGGCATCCGCGCCAGGCGTCTCCAGGATCGTCACGAACCGCGCGATACCCATCTCGGCGTCGCCGGCCTGCTCGTAGCGTGCGATCTGCCCTTCGATCAGGCCGATCAGCGCGAGCCTGCGAGGAAGTTCCGTCGCCTGCGAGGCGAGCTGGAGGATGATCTCTCGCTGGATCTCGTCGGCGAGGCTCAGCGGCTCGCCGGCCTTTCGGCCCTCGGCGGGCCGGCTTGCACTTGCGAGTTCGCCCGCCAGTGCCGCCAGACGGTCGTGCGGCACGGCATCGACGGCGGGGTCGAGGTCCAGCAGGACCGCCCCGGCCAGGCGGTAGCCCAGCAGCGCCTTGGGGCCGGCCGTGACCCGCTCGTCGCGGGCGATAGCAGCCATCGCGTCGGCAACCTGTATCCGCAGCGCGCGGGCGGCGCGGTCATTGGTAAGCCAGCCGCCCGTAATCGCGACGGGCTTGAGGCCCGCATCCGCCCCCGGTACGCCGCCGCCGCTGACCATCGGCCAGAGGATGGCCTTTGCGGCCGCTTCGTCGTTGCTTTCCATGCGGAGCGTGGCCTGCATGATGTAATACTTTGTCAGCCGCGAGAGCAGACGGTCCCGCAGCGGACAGGGCGGGATGCTCGCCAGCGGGCCCGCGAGTTTAGCGGACACATTCGGCGACCTGGATGCGTCCATCCCCGCCGCGAAGCAGAGATTGACGAGTTCCAGCCGGGCCCTCCACGTCGCGGGCAACGGCCCGATGTCCTTGAGGATCGCCGCCGCCTGGTCCGCCATCGCGCGGGTGTAGCCCGATTCGCAGGCCGTCACCAAGAGCGCCAGGCCGACGACGACCTTCGCCTGGGCAACGTGCGCCGCATTGCCGCTCTGGCTCACAACCCGCATGGCTTCGGTCTGGCTCTCCGCAAGGTTGGCGGCCCACAGGTCGCACTCAGCCGACGCCAGCAGCACGGCCAGGCGCTGCGAAGCCTCAGCCACCCCACGGCTGAGCATCTCCCCCAAAGCGCTGCGGGCTGTCGAATACGCCTGGAGTTCTATCAGCGAGCGGGCGAAGTCGAGTTTCTGTTCGAAGGTCGCCCGCTCGCCCTTGAGTGCCTCCACGATTCGTCTGATCTGCACGTGCTGGGGCAGGAGCCTCAGGGCGAACTCGTAGCTCTTCAGCGCGTCTTCCAGCTTTCCCAGGCGCAACTGCGCCTGGCCGAGGGCGGCCCATGTCTCCGCGTTTGCCGGCAGGGCCTGGGCCGCGGAGGTCAGCAGCCCCAATGCCTTGTCCAGGTCGCCGGCGGCGAGGGCCTGGTTTCCGGCGGCCAGATCCGCTTGGGCATCGGCGCGGACCGCTGGCGCCAGAGACAAGAGCAGGGCCATGGCGGACGCTACACAGAAGATTTGACGGTTCACAGTTCGTCTCCTTCCGGCTTCAGGCTGTTCGAACAACCCTATGGCGGCTGCCGCGCCGGACGCCTGCCCCGCGCGCGCCGCAAACTTTCGACGCTCGATACGCCCGGAAGTTCCCGGCAAATCGGCAAATCGACAACAAAGACAGAAAGCGGCTTGTTCCAGGCGCAATTACACCCCTTCAGCGGTCCGCGTCACGCGGGGCACGTGCCTTGGCAAGGCGAAGCAGAGTCGCGAAGCGGGGGCCGCTCATGGTGCGTCTCCTGGCTTGCAGGCGTCTATCGCCCACCTGATGACGGAATTGCAGAATAATAAGGGCAATGTGCCGGCCGTGGTAAAAATGACTTGCAGTTATCATTGGGGGAGAGGCAAAACATTTCGCAATCTTGGTCACTTTGGGTCTTGACAACCCATTGTCAAAGCAAAGGTTGAGCCGTTTTTCAAGCGCAGAATGTTCCGCCAAAGTGAGAAAGAGCCCTATTATTGGCGTCTTAGAGCAGCTTAACGTTTTCTGTAGCGTTCGGCCTGCCTGTGGCGTCGCCATGCTGCGTCAGCCTGCATCGGCGATGCTAAGGCATCGCCTGCTTCGGCTTCCTTGCCTGGCTCGTCCTCGGCGACGGCCGACCTGCTACACAAAAACTTAAACTGCTCTAGCCGCGAGGCCGACCGAGCAGAACAGCCCTAGCGCAACGGCGCCTGGCGTGAGTTTCTTCATCAAACGTTCTCCTTTACGTCCAGCTACATGTTCAGGCGGAAGCGCAGGGGCTTCCCGGCCGGGAGGTCGATGCGCCAGCCGCCGAGGTTGGCCTGGCGGCTGATACGCTTTTGCTCGTCGGCGTTTTCGGCGTGGAGGAATCGCACGCGGACCCCGCTGCGGAGCGTCAGTGATTGGGCCTTCTCGCTGCGGAGCGTTACGTCGATATGGCCCTGCGCCATGTTCCAGTGCAGTTGTTCGACGAACACGCCGCCGCGCGCGAGCACGCCGCGCAGGGTGCCGCGCCTGAACTTTTCCACCGGCAGCGCGGGCAGGACCTCGACGAGTCCCGGCTCGGAGAAGACGAGCATTTCCATCAGCACGGCCGGCATGGAGAAGGTGGTGTCGAGGTTGAATATGTGCGGGCCAGGGTTGTGGCAGGTGATGAAGCTGGTGTTGACGAACGGCAGCTTGGAGAAGTCGCTGAGCATTGTCCACATCAGGCCGGGGTTTTTGAGCCTGGCGGCGACGAAACTGATGTGCATGAACCCGTGGGCGGCCTTATTACCGAGTCCGGCCTCGATCCGCTTTTCCATCGCGACGCGGGCGGCGCTGAAGAGCTTGGGCGTGCGTTCGGGCGATATTTCCAGCGACGGCCAGACTCCGTAGAGGTGCGAGCTATGCCGGTGTTTGTACGTGTCGCCGAGGCCGGGATACGCCCACTCGGCCAGGGCGCCGTCGGAGTTGATAACATAATCCGGCAGCTTTGCCAGCAGCGCTTGCCATCGCGGGGCGTTTTCTTTTTCGATGTCCAGCTCGCGGCACGCGGCGAGGAGGTTTGTCAGCGCCTCTCGGCAGATGGCGATCTCGCCGGTGGCGTTGGGCACGACCTCGATGGCCTGGTCCTCGGGCTTCATCGTCGGCACGTTTTCAGGTGATATCGACGGGTAGAACACGGCCCGCCCATTGAGTTCGGGGTTGAGTTTCAGGAAGTCTTCGTAGAAGTCCGCGACCTCCTTGAGCAGCGGGACGACGTGCTTGGCGAGGAACTTGCGGTCCCGCGTGAGCAGGTAGTGGTCGTAGAGATAGCTCGCCAGCCAGCCCGCGCCGCCGGTCCACGGATAGGTCGCCATCAGCACCGTGCCGTGCCGCCAGCCCTGGCAGAGGTCCGTCACCACGCCGCGACAGCCGTAAAGCTTGCTGGCGTTGTCACGCCAGTCATCCAGATTGCGTTCTAGAAAGGCCGTGTAGGTGTTCATCGCCTCGGGCAGGTTGCCTTGCGAGACGGCGGAGATGGCCAGGTTGAGGTTCGCGTCGAACGTGTATCTGCCATCCCAGGGCGGGGTCCAGTCGTTGCCCCATATGCCCATCAGCGATGGGGCCAGATCGCCGGTGGCGCCGCAGACAAGAGCGTATCGGCCGGCGGCGTGCATCAGCGCGAAGAACTCCGGCAGCGACTTGCCCTTGGCCGCCTGGGCCAGCAGCGCCTCGCTGGCCAGCTCGCTGTCCGGATCGCCGCCGAGGTCGAGCGTGACCCGGCCAAACATCTCACCGTGCTTGGCTGCGTGGGGGGCAAGCAGCTTCTCGTAGTCGTCCGGCAACTTGGCCAGGGCCTTGCCCAGGGCATCGCGGTCGGCCTGGCCGGCGTCGTCGAGGTACTCGACCCGCATGAGCACGAGCACTCGCTTGGCCTGGCTGATATCGACCCTCTCGCCGGCGCGGGCGCGGGCCTTGCCGCCAGTGACAATCACGCGGGCCAGGGCGTGGTAGCCCTCGGGCCTGGCCTTGCCCATGCTTCGGCCATAGGCGGCGTGGAAGTACATCTCCGCGTCACCGTGGTCGATGGTGACCGAACCTATGTCGCCGTCCATCTTGCCGGGCGCTTCGCTGAGCCGCAACGACGCATTGATCGCCGAACCCACGGGCGAGGTAAGCTCCATCACGATAACGTCGTGCGTGCGGGACACGAATGTCCGCCGAACCCAGTCGCCGCGGATGTCAGTCCAGGAGACGGTGATCTCGCCGGTCAGGAAGTTCGTTTCTCGCCGGTATCGTTCGCACGTGCCGGCGCTTTCGGTGGCGACGTGCATATGAAAGGCCGGGTGCGTTCGGTCGTACCACGGCCTCACGCCCTTCATGCTTTTGTCGCCGTAGCTCTCGTGGACAATTCGCCTCACCTCGTTGGCGACGTACGCGTCGGCATCGCGGTAGCGGCCTTGCCGGGCAATTTCCCGGGCCTTCTTCCAGGCCTCGCGGAGATCGGGCGCCAGCGGCCTGAAGTCCGAACCGACCACCCAGCATTTTTCGTGGTTGACGATCACAAGGTCGTCCACGGGAAGCCCCATGACCATGATTCCCGTCGAACCGTTGCCGCTGATCATGGCGTCTTCCCACCGCACGGGGGCGGTCCGGCTGACTACTCGAGTTGGCGTTGTCATTGCGTTTGAATCTCCCAAAATGCCACGAATTGGAAGATAGGGACACTAACCATTTATTTCCACCCTTCTCTTCCTGAAGTCTGTCCCGATGTACATCGGGAGACACCATCCCAAGTCGCCATCCCGAACCGCCAGTCCCAAGCTGGAAGGGGTCAAGAGGGGTCCGCAATGTGCCTTCGGGGTGTCCCGGTTGTCCAGGTTTGCATCCGCCCCGAGTGGGCTGGCGGGTGGCGGAAACGCGCCGCTGGCCGGGCGATGGGGTTTGGAACGCCAAACAAGCGCCAAGTGGTGTTTTGGAGTGCCGGCCGAGCGCGCAAGAGGGTGTTTCGATAGCGCCAAATGGGGTTTGGGCGGGGTCAGGAGTGGTTGCGGAGTGGTTTTTTGAGGGGGTTTGGTGGTGTTGGGGCGCTGTTGCGGAGCCCCGGCGCGCCGGGACGGGGTTGTTTT
>CAZSBS010000145.1:0-12541 GCA_964605095.1 uncultured Planctomycetaceae bacterium
AGCACCTTTTCGGGCACGTCAAGCAAATCGCACAAAACCCCTTCGGCGCCGCGGATGGCGACCGCATCACCAGCGTCGAATGGCCAGTGTCTGAACGCCCAAGCAACCAAAGTCTACCGATTGCCGGGCTTCGCCGCATTGTCGGGCTTTGCCGCATTGCCGGATACAAGTGCAATCATTGAGTCGCCCATTGACTTGCCTATCAGATAATAGGTTTCCCAGTTCCGCATCCAATGGTAGTCCTGCTTTGAAGGCGATTCTTCCCGCGTCCTCTGGAAGCCACGGGTCTCAACTCCAGCCACGTTGCCTTTGAACTCGGGGTACTTGTTGGCATCGCCGAGGGCAAGCTGGGCATTCATGAGCTTCTCGACCTTCGCCTTGTAACCGCCCTTAATGTCCCACCCGCCCATACCGGTATTGGCGATCACGAACGGCATCTTATCCACGCCCAGGTCTTTCCGGATATCCTTCACGAAGTTGACCATGTTCTTTTCATAGACATCGACCGCCGGTTGACTGATGCGGTCGTTCCAGCCCTGGTGCCAGCCAAAACCGACGATCTCGTAGCCCTTGCCCGTATAGCCTGGATAGTACTTCTTCAGATTGCCGGTGATCTCTTTCACATGCCTGAGGACTTCGGCGTATTGAAATCCCATGTCGCCGTCCTTCGTGGGCGTTGGGTATTTCGCCGAGCTTGGCGATAAGAAGTTGTGAGACAGCGACCTGCCGCCCCATGCGGACTTGATAATCAGCACCGGGTCTTCATAGTAGTCGCCAACAGCAAAACCGAAAGCGTATTCAGGACCGATGTGGGCGTCGCTGCCTCCATACCCCGTGGTAAGCCAGCCCATCTTTTCCTTGCCCGCATAGGACAGATTCACGATCCAGACATCGTCACGAACAACAGGCTTGCCGTCTTTGTCAACAAGATGCCCGTAGGCTTTGGGATTGCTTTTGACATACGTCTCCATCGTCCCCGGGTTGCCTGTAAGCTGGCCGAACCCAACCATATTTGACTGACCGGAAAGGATAAAGATCTTCAGCTTTCCGTCGGCCGGACAGGTCTTGCCTGCCGCTGACACCTCAGAGAGAGAGATGAACAGCGCCGAAAACACACTCAACACCACGAACAACTTCTTTAGCGTCATAGTTCTGCTCCTATTGGGGGCCTGTGTCATTGTCCTTTAAAGTCCCCGTGCGGCCTTCGCCCGAGAAAGTCGCCGGGGCTCCTGGACACTATTGAAACACCTTCCTTCTCGAAGTGTTCCGAAAACGTAGAATGAGCGGCCGAAGCCTTGATGGACGGCGTGCTGTGGTCGGCAAAGAAGACCTGTCCCCCCGAAAAACCCCATCTGGCTCTTCGGATGAGACGAACAGCCCGTATCGGACCGGCGTTCGCGAGCAGAGTCGGCAAGTTCCGGAGCTGAAGCTTGATCGTTTGTGGCCAGATGTGGCCGTTAAGTGAAAGACTGGCCGCCGGGAGCGCAGACTGGTCAAGTCGGCCCAGAGCAGAATAGCCCAGCCCCCCTGCTGCTACGCCGCCACTCGCCGATGCATCCCACCGCGTTCCGGAGGTTCCGGAAGAGATCGATGATGCTATTCACGCGGCCCTGATACCACGAAAGGCCTCAGATGGCAACCCGTCGTAAGTCCTTATGGTACGGCCACGACCGAATTATTCGGGGGGACAGGTCCTCGCCTTCGCCGAATCACCGCCAGTCCGCCCAGGGCGAGGATCGCCAGCGTGGTCGGCTCGGGTATCTCCACTATGCGGAAGCCTGTGTAGCCGTCCTCGGTCGTCGGCAAGTCGTAGCCGCGCCAGTTGGAACAAAGCGTCTCGGCCCCGTCGCCGAACGACCCGCCCCGCAGGCCACGGTTGTCAGTCAGAATCACCGCCTCGTTCCACTCCCGCACGTTGCCGCCCTGGTCGAACGTGCCATACGCGCCGGGGCTGTTCTCGAACTCGCCCGCCTCGCTGCGGTAGTGCGGGGCGTCGATCGTGTATTCGGATTCCAGGAAGTTAGCGCTGTTGCCCACGTCGGGATCATTAGAGACGTTGCTTGGCGCCGAACCGCTCGCGGTTGGGTAGTCGAAGTAGTTGCCCATGGCCTCGTCGTTGGCGTGGTAGGCGGACTTGTACCACTCATCCTCCGTCGGAATGTAGTACCGCCCGCCTTCGGCGTAGCTCTTTCTCGTCACGGCCATCAGTTCCGCATCGGTCGTCGCGCCGCTTAGCAGGTACGAGCCGTCCTCGGTCGTCAAGGCACCCTGGCCGCCTTCGGTCTGGCCGTTGGTCAGCCAATTGCAATACCGCGCGGCATCGCCCCACGAGACCCAGTTGACCGGGCGGTTGGCCCAGTCCTCGGCCACTTTGTATATGTACTGTCCGGCCGAGCCCTCACGCTTGATGTTGCAGCCAAAGGCCGATGGATCGTTGGCCGTGTCCATCATGGGATTGTAGAGCCCGTATGTGTCCTCGCTGGCGGCCACGGCGTTGAGGAAGGCCGTGTACTGCCCGGCCGTCACCTCGAACATTGCAACCTTGTACTGGTACTTAACCGCCCCGCAGACGCTCTGGGGCCCCGAGCCATGCCCGCCATCGGCGCCAGACAGTTCCCCGAAGTTGCCCGCATTGCCCACCTGGGCCCACAGCGCCGGGTCAGACCAGTTATTCCAGTTTGCCGGCCAGGCGGCGTGTACCTGGGCGCTGCACGGATTGCCCGCCAGAAGAACCGCCAAGACCACCCCGACCGTCACCAGCATTGCCTTCGATGCTTTCATATCCCTGCACCTTTCCCATGAATGCACGCCCCCCCGTTTGCCGGCGGGCATGCACGGCCATGCGCGCGTGCCGACAGCTACGTTGCCGAGGCCACAGCGCGCAAATACACGACAGGGGTAAAGAGGCAGGAAGGAACGAGTGAGCGAGGCTCTCGTCCTGCCCTCGCGGTAGAACCCACCGGCTCAGGCGGGCTTTGTCCTCTCCGCTTCCCCAAGCGGAGGTCGGAGCATCTATAAGTAAACACCCGACAGGGCGATCTGTCAACATGAAAAGCGATATTATAGCACAAAAGTGACAGAAAAAGTGACAGAGGAAGAATGCACAGAAAAACTGCGCCAGCAAGCGAATAATTGCGTCGGGGCATCGTCTAACATTTAGCCAGGGCGTGTTCTTGGCCGATGTTTTTGCCGTTAGCCGTTACTTTGTTGCCGTTATTCGCTTGGCGCACAAGCGGTTCGGATATAAGATATCGCCGGTTGACTCGCTCGTCGGCGTTGGGGTTGACCCTGGGCGGAGTTCTGATCAGAGGCACGTTCTCTGACGGAGGCGAAACGCGCGAAGCCCTTTGATTTCGCGGCCTTGTCTTAGGCGGGAGATACTGACATGTCCATCGCGTCGAGTGCGTTCAAGCGTCTGCGTGGGTTGTATCGGATTGTCTTTCGGCGGATGAGGGAGCACGAGGCCAGGCTCTTTGGCGGGCTCGGCGGGCACGTCACTTCCCGCACCTGCCAACTGGAGCACCTCGAACCCCGACTTCTGCTGGATGCCTCCGGCCCGCAGATCGTAGCCCACTGGCCGGCGGGTCTGGTCCAGCCGATCGACCATATTGACGTTACGTTCGACGAGCCCATTAACTTGTCCACGCTGGCAGCCGAGGCCGTGCTGGTCGTCCCCTCGTCGCCGGTTCGCCTGGGCGGCTACGACACCACCGGCCAGGCCCGCGGCGTGGCGCTTGCCGGCAATCTGGCATACGTGGCGGACTACAACAGCGGCTTGCAGATCATCGACATCTCCAACCCCGCCGCACCCGTGCGCCTCGGCGGCTACGATACCACCGGCAGTTCCTACGGCGTTGCCGTCGTGGGCAATCTGGCGTACGTGGCCGATGCCACCGCCGGTTTGCAGATCATCGACGTGTCCAACCCAGCCACGCCTGTACGCCTCGGCGGCTACGACACCACGGGCATTTCCCAGGGCGTGGCCGTGTCGGGCAACCTGGCCTACGTGGCGGACTTCATGATAGGTTTGCAGATCATCGACGTGTCGAACCCATCGTCGCCGGTGTTCGTGGGCACCTGCAACACCGCCGGCCTTGCGTATGGGCTGGCCGTGTCCGGCACGCTGGCATACGTCGCGGACGGCTCGATGGGCCTGGCGATCATTGACGTGTCCACCCCGGCCTCGCCGGTGCTTGTGGGCACGTACGACACGGCCGGGACTGCCTACAGCGTGACGCTGTCGGGCAATATGGCGTACGTGGCGGATGGAACCAGCGGTCTGGCGGTAATCGACGTTTCCGACCCGTCGGCGCCGGTGCTTGTGGGCACGTACGACACGGCCGGGACTGCCTACGGCGTGGCGGCTTCCGGCAATCTGGCGTACGTGGCGGACTACATCGCCGGGTTGGAGGTTATCGAAGTATCTAAGCCGGCCGTTCCCGTGCTCGTGGGCAGCTACGACACGTCGAGCTTGGCCTACGGCGTTGCGGTTTCCGGCGGGGTGGCGTACGTCGCCGACAACACGGGCGGCTTGCAGATCATTGAGGCGGCCAAGTCCATCACCGGCGTGACGGCGGTGGATGGGACGACGTATCGCGTCAGCCTGGGCGGGGTACTGGGCAGCGGCACGTACAATGTCCGCGTGTACCCCGTGGTGGCGGACCTTGCCGGCAACGCGATGGACCAGGACGGCGACGGCGTGGGCGGCGAGTTGCCGGACGATGTGTACAATTTCTCCTTCACCGTGGATGCGACACCGCCGACGGCGCCGGCTAGTCTGGCCTTTACGGACGATACGGGCATGTCCGCGGCGGACGACTTGACATCGGATTCGGAGCTGTCGTTCACGTGGTCTGCCTCGGTGGACGCCAACGGCATTGCGCGGTACGAGCACCGGCTGGACGCCGGGGCGTGGACATCCACGACGGAGCTTTCCGCGCTGGTGCCCGTCACCGCCGGCCAGCACACGTTCGAGGTCCGCGCGGTGGATGGGGCAGGCAACCCAAGCCCTGCGACCTCCCTGGCCGTGACGGTGGACCTGACGGCCCCCGCGGCGCCGACTGGGCTGGCGATCAATGGGTCGGTTCTGTCGTGGTCGGCCGACGACGACGCCAACGGCATCTGGAAGTACCAATACCGCGTCAACGGCGCCGATTGGATCGACAGTGAGGCCTCGCCGGTGGATACGGGCATGCCGGTTGGATCGGGCGCCGTGCTTGACGTTCGCGCCGTGGACCGCGCCGGCAACGCCGGGCCGTTGGCCACCGTCCAGCAGCCGGACTACGGCCCGAGAGTGGTCAGCCATTCGCCAGCCGGCGCTCTGCAGCACACAACAGACCGTATTGACATAACGTTCAACGAGCCTATTGACCCGGCCACGTTCACACTTGCGGATGTGTCAGTCGGGCTCGTTGCGCCGTCGGAGGTTGGATATTACGACACCCCGTCCAGTGCCTACAGGGTAGAGGTCGTCGGCACGCTGGCATACGTTGCGGATTACGGATCAGGATTGCGGATCATCGACGTGGCTAACCCGGCAGCGCCTGTCCTGTTGGGCTATTATGACACACCGGGGGTTGCTAAGGACGTTGAAGTTGTTGGCACATTGGCGTATGTGGCGGACGGAAGCACCGGCTTGGTGATTGTAGATGTATCGAACCCTTACGCGCCCGTTCAGGTAGGCTACTGCGACACGCCAATCTCGGCTAATGCCGTCGATGTTGTCGGCGATTTGGCGTATGTGGCTGAAAATCAAGGATTCCGCATTATAGATGTTTCCAACCCGGCCTCGCCTGTTGAGATTGGTTATTACTTTCAGCAAGCTGCCGTATTTGGCATCCAGGTTGTCGGAAAGCTGGCATACCTGGCAGACATGGCATCCGTGCAGATTATGGATGTATCGAACCCAGTTGCGCCGGTTTTTGTCGGAATAGCATACCTATCGAATATGGTGCAGGAAGTGCAGGTAGTCGACAATATCGTATATGCTGCCACCAGTTTTGGCGGGTTGATTATAATCGATGCTGCAAACCCGGCCAATCCCGTACAAGTGGGCCAGTATGACGAGGGGAAGGGGTACAGCTATGGCCTTGATGTGGTTGGAAATGTCGTATACTTAACCAGGCAAAGTGCGGGTCTGCAAATCATAGATGTCTCGAATGTTGCCAACCCGGTGAAAGTAGCATCCTACGAGCCTCAGATCCCCCTCCATGATGTCCAGGTCATTGGGACATTGGCTTATGTGGCTGCGGAGAATTACGGGTTGCGGGTCGTTCGGGTGGGTCAGAACCCGATGCAAATCT
Organism: uncultured Planctomycetaceae bacterium; assembly: GCA_964605095.1. GTDB lineage: Bacteria > Planctomycetota > Phycisphaerae > SM23-33 > SM23-33 > JAUWQU01. Next base: position 6,303 of record CAZSBS010000145.1, read on the forward strand.
CGCAGCTCGATGCTACCACATGGCGCCTGGACCTTGCCGAGCAACTGGCGACAAATAAGATTAACGAAATCACTGTTGGGCCAGGAATAACCGATGTGGCCGGACACCCAATGGATCAGGATGGCGATGGGATTATCGGGGAGGTCGGGGGGGACCAGTGCTCTTTCTCTATTGCCATTGACGACACTCCTCCACCGGCGCCGACGAACCTTTCGCTGGTGGACGATACCGGGTCTGCAGGAGACTGGGTCACCACCGATACGAGCCTTGCAATTACCTGGACAGCAGTGCGCGACATGAGCGAAATCATGCGCTACGAGTACAGGCTCAATGGCGGAGAGTGGGTAAGTGTGCCCAGCGCTGCGGCGGGGCTGACACTCGCGGAAGGCGCGTATCTGCTGGATGTCCGGGCGGTTGACAATGCGGGCAATGCGGGGCTGATAACAACGAATCAACTCGCGGTGGATGTCACTGCGCCTGCGGCCCCCGGCGGCATGCGGCTGGACGGCGCGGTGCTGAAATGGTTCGAGGCCGCCGACGCCAACGGTATCTGGAAATACCAGTATCGAATGAACGGCGGAAACTGGACCGAGAGCCTCACGCAGCAGGGCACGACGGGCCTGGCTAATGGCCAGAAGGCTGCCTTCGACGTTCGTGCGGTGGACAAGGCCGGCAACGTCGGGCCGGCAGCCTCGGCGGAGCTGACGGCCGACTACGGCCCGCGCGCGGTCAGCCACTCGCCCGAGGGCATCGTAAGTCCAACAGATTCGTTTACGGTGACATTCAGCAAGCCAATCGATCCATCTACATTCACCGCCGCGGACATGCAGGTTGCCATACCCAATCCCATAAAATTGAGTGATACCTTCAGGAATTATTCGCGTGCCGTAGCCGTCTCGGGAACGATAGCGTGCGTGGCGGCACAATACGATGGCCTTTTCATCTACAACGTATCGGACCCGTCGGCACCGGTGTTGCTGGGCGTGTACGATACGCCGGGTGAGGCCAGTGAGGTGACCATAGTCGGTTCGCGGGCGTATGTGGCGGACATAGGCTCTGGCTTCCAGATCGTCGACATATCGAATCCGGCCGCACCCGTACGAATAGGGAGTTATAACACCTCAGGTGCCGCCTACTTCGTGGCTGTGTCGGGCTCAGTGGCGTATGTGGCGGACGGAAGCGTTGGGCTTGAGATGTTCGACGTATCGTCCTCGCCAGTCCGGCTCGGTGGCTTCGATACGCCAGGCGAAGCTTATTTCGTAACGGTGTCCGGCACGTTGGCGTACGTGGCCGACAGGAGCGGCGGCCTTCGAATCATCAACATATCCAACCCTGCCGCACCGGTGAGTGTGGGGGCTTGGGAAGGCGAGAATGTCCTGGAAGTAGTAGTGTCCGGAAACTTGGCTTATGTGGGGGTCGCCAACAATGGCCTCAAGATCCTCGACGTGTCGGACCCGACGAAACCGGTTCTTATAGGTAGTTACACTGTCGGTGGCTCAGTCTCCAGCCTGGCTTTGTCCGGGGGGCTGGCGTACTTGGCGAGTCAAACCGGCCTGCAGGTCGTGGACGTGTCCGATCCTTCGTCGCCTCGTCTTCTTGGGACCGGAAATATGGGCAATTGGCCTAATGATTTGGCCATTTCGGGCATGTTCGCGTATGTGACGCAATCAGACCGCATGACGGTCAGCCAGATCTTCCAGCCGCTTCAGAACGTCTCCAGTGTGACGCAATTGGATGCCTTTACGTGCCGCATGGACTTGAATGGGCCGCTCCCCGACGGGAATTACCACTTTCGCGCAGGGCCCGACATAACCGATATCGCCGGCAACACGATGGACCAGGATGACGACGGGGTCGGAGGAGAAATGACGCACGATGTCTATTCTTTCAACTTTGTCATCGACGACATTGCCCCGGCTGCGCCCGCAAACCTGGCCTTGACGAATGACACTGGGTTTCCGGACAACATTACGGCAGAGACCGAGCTGGCATTTGTCTGGACTGAGCCCTCGGATGTCAGCGGGATTGCGAGGTACGAGTACCACCTGGACGGCAGTGGCTGGACGCCGACGACCGAGCTGTCGGCCCATGTTACAGCCGGAGAGGGGCCGCACACCTTCGAGGTCCGGGCGGTGGATACCGTGGGCAACGTCGGGCCTTGGGCATCGCTCAACGTGGTCGTGGACACCGTCGCGCCGGATGTGCCTGCGGGGCTTAAGGCGGACGGGGCGGTGCTGAGCTGGGACGGTGCCATCGACGCCAACGGCATCTGGAAGTATCAATATCGCGTCAACGGGGGCGAGTGGGCCGACTGGTTCGCGGCGCAACTGGACACGGGTGTGGCTCAGGGCGCAAGTGCCACGTTCGATGTCCGCGCGGTGGACAGGGCCGGCAATGCCGGGCCGTGGGCGTCGGTCGCGCTGACAGTCGACCACGGCCCGCGAGTGGTGGGCCAGAGCCCAGAGGGTTTCGTAAGGCCGGTGGATTCGCTTACAGTCACGTTCAATGAGCCTATCGACCCGTCATCGTTGACCGCCGAAGATATACGCATCGTGCTGAATACTCCCATCCGCCTGGGCGGCTACGTCCCCGGCGGCAATTATTACTGCAATGACATCGTCGTATCGGGCGATCTGGCGTACGTGGCTGGCCCTGGTTTGACAATAATGGACATTTCCAACCCGTATGCACCAGTTCCAGTCGGCAGCTTCTATAACGGTGACTCCGGTCGCAGTGTGGTCGTAAGGGGCACGCTGGCTTACCTGGCGAGCTACACCACGGGCCTTCAGATCATCGACGTTTCCAATCCGGCCGTGCCGGTCAGAGTAGGCGTCTTCGACACCAGTGGCGAAGTTAGGTATACGGAGCTTGAGGGTAATCTGGCATACGTGGCGGACGGCTCCAAGGGCCTTCAGATCATCGACGTGACCAATCCGGCCGCGCCGGCGCTGGTTGGCAGCTATGACACCACGGGCACTGCTTACATGGTGACCGTTTCCGGCACGACGGCCTACGTGGCGGACTATGACAAGGGCTTGCAGATCATCGACGTGTCGAACCCCGCCGCGCCGGTGCTGCTCAAGAGCTTCGCCACGCGGGCCGAAGCCTACTGCGTGACGGTACGCGATGATGTGGCATATGTGGGGGAAAGCTACTGGAGCCTTCAGATTCTCGATGTGTCTAATCCGGCTGCACCAATAGAGATTTCAACTTACATCACTAACGCAACCAGCGCGGACGCCCACGAAATAGTCTTAGCCGGCAGCATTGCGTTCGTGGCCAATCACACCGGTGATCTGGAGGTCATCGACGTTTCAAATCTGCTTAAGCCGGTTCGGATTGGAAGGTTCAGCAGCCCGGGTCTGGCGCACGGCATCGCCTTGTCCGGGTCGCTTATGTACGTGGCAGACTACAACACCGGCATACAGGTAGTCCAGGTGTTCAAGCCGCTGGAGAGCGTTGCCGGCGTGACGATGGTGGATGACGTTACGTTCCGCATCGACCTTGCCAGCCCGCTGCCAGAGGGCAGTTATCATCTGCTCATTGGGCCGGGCGTGACCGACCTGGCGGGCAACACGATGGACCAGGACGCTGACGGCGTCGGCGGGGAGGTGTCGGACGACGTCTATTCGTTCAATTTCACGGTCGACACGACGCCTCCGGGTACGCCAAGCCTTCTCGCCCTGGCCAATGACACGGGTTCCCCCGACAACGTGACCGCCGCTACTGACCTGACGTTCACATGGGCGGCCTCGTCGGACATCAGCGGCATAGCCGGCTACGAGTACCGCCTTGACGGCGGAGACTGGACGCGGACTGCCGCCCCGGCCGGCGCGGCTGCGGCCGGAGAAGGCCCGCACAGCTTTGAGGTGAGAGCGATAGACAATGTTGGCAACGTCGGGCAGGCGGCGTTGCTCGACGTAGTCGTGGACCTCACCGTTCCCCAGGCCCCGACGGGACTTCGCCTGGACGGCGCGGTGCTGCACTGGGACGAGACCCTCGACGCCAACGGCATCTGGAAGTACGAGTACCGTATCGACGGCGGAGACTGGACCGAGAGCCTCACTCTCGAGGCGCCGACGGGGTTGACTGAAGGCGCGGCCGCCACGTTCGACGTCCGCGCAATCGACAAGGCCGGCAATGTCGGGCCATGGGCGTCGGACACATTGACGCCCGACTACGGCCCGCGCGTGGTAAGCCACTCTCCCGACGGTCTGGTGGGACCTGTGACCTCGCTGACGCTTACGTTCAACGAGCCCATCGATCCGGGCACGTTCACGGCCGAGGACGTGACCATCACGCCGGCCGCGCCGGTCGAGGTGGGCTATCAGGACACACCGGGCACTGCCTACAACGTCCAAGTGATCGGCACATTGGCCTACGTGGCGGATAATGACCGCGGCCTGCGGATTATCGACGTGTCTGACCCGGCCGCGCCGGCCGAGGTTGCCACCTACGACACACCGGGCTACGCCTACGCCGTCCAGATCGTCGGCGCACTGGCATACGTGGCGGATGGGGCCACCGGCCTGCGAATTATCGACGTGTCGAATCCCGCCAAACCGTTTGAGCTCGGCTACTACGACCCGTCATGGAATGTCTACGACGTTCAGGTAATTGGCACGCTGGCGTACGTGGCAAATTCCCTTTCCGGGCTGAAGATACTCGATGTGTCGAACCCGGCCGCGCCGGTGGAAATCGGTGGCTACACCATGCCTCACGATGCTCTGGCTGTGCAGGTCGTGGGCACCATGGCGTATGTGGCCGATTCCGCCGCAGGACTGCGGATCATCGACGTGTCGAACCCTGCGACACCGGTCCAGATGGGCTACTACTACACGCCGGGCCAGGCCAATGATGTGAATGTTGTTGGGACTCTGGCGTACGTGACAGACTCCATTTACGGCATCCGGATCATCGACGTGTCGAACCCGGCCACGCCCGTAGAAGTGGGTTACTACGACACGCCAGGCGATTGCAACGGTGTCCAAGTCATCGGCACTCTGGCCTACGTAGTGGATGGATCCTACGGCGTGCGGATCATCGACATGGCGAACCCAGCCTCCCCAGTCCAGGTGAGCTACTACAATACACCCGGCTATGCATATGGCGTCCATGTTGTCGGCACGCTGGCTTACGTGGCGGATGGCGCTTCCGGCCTGCGGATTCTGGAGACGCGAAAGGAGATCGTTGGTGTCAATCAGGTCGATGACGTGACGTTCCGTATCGACCTTGCCGGCCCGCTTGCCGAAGGCAACTATACCGTTCACGTAGCGCCGGATATAATCGATCTGGCCGGCAATACCATGGACCAGGACCGCGACGGGATAGGCGGAGAGGTGCCGGACGACGTCTATGGATTCGACTTCACCGTCGACTCCACGGGCCCGCGAGTGATAAGCCACGCGCCAGACGGCGTGACAGGGCCGGTCGATCACATCGACCTTACATTCAATGAGGCCATCGACCCGGCGACGCTTTCGGCGGATGACGTGCGAATCCTCCTCCCGGCGCCGGTCAACGTCGGCGGATACGACACCAGCGGCTATGCCTACGGTGTGGCGGTGGCGGGCGACCTCGCATACGTGGCGGATGAGAATCGCGGCCTGGCGATCTTCGACGTATCCGACCCGGCCGCACCCGTTCGCCTTGGCGGTTACGACACGGCCGGGTTTGCCCACGCCGTGGCGGTCTCGGGCACTACCGCCTACATCGCGGACTACACCGCGGGCTTGCAGGTGATCGACGTGACCAACCCGGCCGCGCCGGTGCGCCTTGGCGGCTACGACACGAGCGGCTATGCCTACGGCGTGGCGGTGGCGGGCAATCTCGCCTACGTGGCGGACTACTCTGCCGGGCTGCAAATCATCGACGTATCGAACTCGTCGGCCCCGGTTCGCCTGGGCGGATACAACACCGCTGGCTTCGCCTTTGGCGTGGAGGTGTCGGGCAACCTGGCCTACGTGGCCGACGGCTCGAAGGGCCTGGCGATTATCGACGTGTCGAACCCGGCCACGCCGCGGAAGATTGGCGGCCTGGACACGCCCGGCTCAGCCATGGGCGTGGCCGTGTGGGGCAACCTGGCGTTCGTTGCGGACTACACCGCCGGCCTGCAAGTGATCGACGTATCGAACCCCGTGGCCCCTGTGCTGCTGGGCACGTACGACACCGCCGGGGCGGCCTACGACGTGACGGTCTCGGGTCCGCTGGCGTTTGTGGCGGACTACGGGGCAGGCCTG
>CAZSBS010000146.1:0-12508 GCA_964605095.1 uncultured Planctomycetaceae bacterium
CGAAGGGCGTCTGCGGGCGCCGGGTTCGGCGACAGGGACCGGCAAGAGAAAGCAGAAACCCAGGCCCTGCCCCAAGCTCAGCCCCGCCGCAAGGAGCAGCAGGAAGTTGTGATTCAGATACCATTTGGCATGCCGCAAGATTATGAGCCTACCTCCGACGCCGACAGCGAGTCAGAGTTGGACGTGGCACTGGCCGCGGAACTCCAGGCTGCCCTGGTGCCTTCGGATTGGCATATTGACGCCCCAAACTATCAGGCTGCCGCCCTTAACCGCATGTGCGGGCGGGTCGGCGGCGACTTCTGCGACTTCATACGCATCAACTCCGACCAGGTGGCCGTCGCCGTCGGCGACGTCGGCAGCCACGGAGTGCGGGCCTCGCTGCTGATGGCGAGGATCATGGGCTTGCTCCACCACCGCCCCCCCGAGTGCAGCAGGCCCTCGGCGATAGTGCGTATGGTAAACGAGATGCTGCTGGACCTCGGCGACCACCTGGGCACGGCGATGAACTGCTCGCTGTTCTACGTGGTCCTGGACACGCCCACGGGGACCGCGTTCTTTGTCAACAACGGCTTGCCGCTGCCGATGCTTACCGACCGCCGATCCGGCATGCCCCTGAGCCTGGGCCCCCAGGGAACCATGCTGGGCATTCGGGACTTTGAGCCCGAAGAAGGCTGCCACACCTTCATGCCCGGCGAGCGACTGACGCTGTGCAGCGACGGCGTGTTTGACGCCGCCGACCGCAGGGGCCTGCCATTCGGCGCGAACCGGATAGAGAATGTCCTCAGGAATTACGCCCAGGCCTCCTGCCAAGCCTGCGCGGAGGCCGTGTTCAACGCCGTGGACGACTTCCGCCGGGGAGCACGACAACGCGACGATGAGACCATCCTGATTGTGGATCGGCTGTGACCTCTCAAGACGAAACCCCTTGCACCCCCGGTGGATTCTGCTACCTTCCCTGTCTTGCGGAATTCGCTGCCGAAAGCAAGCACGCATTAACCGGAGCCAGGAGCGGCTCCCCAAACAACGCGAGAGAGATCATGGCCAAGATCACCTTCATGGGCGCCGGCAGTTGCATCTTCGCCAAGTCGGTGCTGGGCGACACCATGTGCATGGAATCCCTTCAAGACTCCCACATAGCCCTGTACGACATCGACCCCAAGCGTCTTCGGGAATCCAGGCAGATGCTCGACGTGCTCAACGGCAACATAAACGCCGGGCGCGCGAAGATCACGGCCCACTGCGGCGTCGCCAGCCGCAAGGCCGCCCTGCGCGGCGCCGATTACGTCGTCAATGCCGTACAGGTCGGCGGGTACGAGCCGAGCACGGTCATCGACTTCGAGATCCCCAACAAGTACGGCCTGCGCCAGACGATCGCCGACACGCTGGGCATCGGCGGCATCTTCCGGGCGCTGCGGACCATTCCCGTCGTGCTGGACTTCGCCCGCGACATGGAGGCGGTCTGCCCGGACGCCTGGTTCCTCAACTACACCAATCCCATGGCCATGATTACCTCGGGCCTGCTGCGCGGCTCCAGCATCCGCACGGTGGGCCTGTGTCACAGCGTCGATGGCTGCGCGCCGGGCCTGTTGTGGCTCGTCGGCATGAAGGATCAGGTCAAGAAGCTCCAGTGGAAGATCGCGGGCATAAACCACCAGGCCTGGCTGCTGGAGATCACCGACGGGGGCAAGGACCTCTACCCGGAGATCAAGAAGCGGGCCGCTAAGATGGTCAGCCAGGCCCGCAAGGACCTCACCCTCAAGGGCCGGGACATGGTCCGCTTCGAGCTTATGCGGCAGTTCGGCTACTACATCACCGAGTCCAGCGAGCACAACGCCGAATACTGCCCGTGGTTCATCAAGTCCACTCACCCCGAACTGATCGAGGAGTTCAGGATCCCCCTGGACGAATACCCACGGCGGTGCGTGAACCAGATCGCCAACTGGCTCAAGCGGTCCAGGGAGCTTACGGAGAACCCGCACCTCGAGCACAAGATCTCCGGCGAGTACGGCGCCTACATCATGAACGCCATGGAGACCGACGCGCCCTACAGCATCGGCGGCAGCGTGCTCAACACCGGCATCATCACCAACCTGCCGGCAAAGGCGTGTGTCGAGGTGCCCTGCATGGTCGACCGCAACGGCGTCCAGCCTGTACACGTCGGCGACCTGCCCGAGCAGTGCGCGGCCCTGAACCGCACGAACATCAACGTCCAGGTTTTGACGGTCGAAGCGGCCCTGACGCGGCGCAAGGACCACATATACCAGGCCGCCATGCTGGACCCCCACACGGGCGCCGAACTGACCATAGACCAGATACGCGACCTCTGCGACGACCTGATCGAGGCTCACGGCGACATGCTGCCGAAGTACAAGTAGATCAAGACTCATCGCCAAGGGCGCAGAGGGGCGACGGCAAATCAGGCTTGGCCTGTTTCGTAGACCCGCCAAGTCAAAATCCGCAGGCAGGCGCTTGACGCAACCGGCCCGGGCCTGTACAAGCGACAGATTACGAACCGTAACAATTGAGGAGCATACGATGACGCAAGAACTAAAAATCTATTACGACAAGGATGGTTCGCTGGCGCCGCTGGCCGGCAAGACGGTGGCGGTGGTCGGCTTCGGCAGCCAAGGTCACGCCCACTCGCAGAACCTGCGCGACAGCGGCGTTAACGTGGTCGTTGCCGAACTGGAAGGCACGCGGAACCACAAGCTGGCCGTCGAGGCTGGGTTCAAACCCATGACCGCCGCCGAGGCCACCAAGGTCGCCGACCTGATCGTCGTAACCCTGCCGGACGAGTTCCAGGCAAGCGTCTATGAGAAGGACATCAAGCCGAACCTCAAGCCCGGCGCGACGCTGGGCTTTTGCCACGGCTTCAACATCCGCTTCGGCTGCATCGTGCCGACCGAGGGCGTCAACGTGGTTATGATAGCCCCCAAGGGCCCCGGGCACACCGTGAGAAGCTGCTACGTCGAAGGTTCAGGCGTGCCCTGCCTGATCGCCATCGAGAAGGACGCCACCGGCACGGCCCACGAGATCGCGATGGCCTGGGGAATCGGCATCGGCGGAGGCCGGGCAGGTATCATCGAGACGACCTTCACCGAGGAAACCGAAACCGACCTGTTCGGCGAGCAGACCGTCCTTTGCGGCGGGCTTACCAGCCTGGTCAAGGCTGGATTCGAGACACTCACCGAGGCCGGGTATCAGCCGGGCATCGCGTACTTCGAGGTGTTCCACGAGCTGCTGCTGATAATCAAGCTGATGGCCGAGGGCGGCCTAAGCTACATGCGTTACAGCATTTCCAACACAGCCGAGTGGGGCGACCTGCACATCGGCCCGCAGATTATCGGCCCGAGCGTCAAGGAGAACATGAAGAAGGCCCTGGCCGCTATCCAGGACGGCAGCTTCGCAAAAGAGTGGCTTGAAGAGTGCAAGGCTGGCAAGCCGAACTTCAAGAAGCTCTACGAGGCCGACAAGAACCACCCCGTCGAGGTCGTCGGGCGCCAACTTCGCCAGATGTTCTCGTGGATGGAAGCCAAGGAAACGCCGGAAGAGTAGTAGCCGGAAAAGAAACGATGGAACCCCGGAACCTGGAACCTGGAACCCGGAACCCGGAACCTGGAACTTGACAGGAACGAGGAAGAGGTGGGAACCGGGAAACCCGTTGGCCCTGGGTGTTCGATAATTCCGTGCAATGGGTATATCGTGGTTTGCGGAGTCCCGAACGAGGTCGAGGCCCAGAGAAACATACCGTCCGACGACGGCGCTACGAACGCTCCGCGGGCTTCGATACCGCCTCTGGCGTTCGTAGTGTGCCCGTCCCCAACGGGGCAGGCAGGGCATCTTCTTCTTTGCTATTACCTACCACCTTCTTTTCAGAGCGGTCACACATGAACCTTTGGTTTTCTCTTCAGCCCCGGCGCGCCGGGACTCCGCAAACCACGGCACCCATTGCACGGAATTGCCGGGCAGCCTCGCATAGTCGGTCAGCTTTGCCAGGTTTTGATGTGCTGGTTGACCTTTGGCCGGGTAAACCAGATCAGCAGGAATACCGGGTAGGCCAGGAAGACCGCCAGGCCAAAGCTCTGGCTCACAAGCATCATCGCCCTGAACGTCGCCTCGGGCATGAGCGTGTTGACCGGCTGCGCCGCGTACTGGTACATGGCGATCGTCATTGCCAGGGAGCATGCGCAGATAATGAAGTCCATGAAGACGACCAGCAGGTGCAGATTCCGCCCGGCCGGGCGGCGCTTTATCACCATCGCTCCGGCGGCAGCCAGAAGCGCGTAGGTTGCCAGGCCGAATAGGTGCATGCCCCACTTGAGAGGATTGAACCAGGCGGGCATGTTGCCGAACATCTGCCGCTCCTGGGCGGCGTTGACGCCGAGCGCACTCATCGCCATCGTGCCGAGGGTCGCAAGGATAGAGATGCCGGCGATGCACAGCGATATTATCCCCACGACCGTCGGCCAGGACGGCCTTGTTGCCTGCTGGCCGGCATACGCGGCGCCGAAGGCTCCTGGGGCCGGGTGGATGTTCATCGGCTGGTCGGCAAAGGGCGGCGGCTGCTGAGGCGACGGCTGCTGCTGATCCTGCTGCGAGTACGGGTTCTGTGTCATGTCTGTTCCCCTTTATTGAAGAAAAGGTAATAGGTAGTAGGCAATAGGGAGGGAGCGGGTAGTGCAATCGGTTGCGATACCCAGGGATTGCTATCCCTGGGCTTCGGAAGGTTCGCATAGGGTCTCCTGCAAGTACCTTCTTGTTCTTCTGTTTCTTCTTCTTCTTTTCCCTACTACCGGCTACTGGCTACCGGCTACTGGCTCCCGGCTACCGCTTCTTCAATGCTCCACCGACTTGCCGAGGATTTTCTCGACCTCGGCTAGTTTCTTCTTCATCTGGTCGGGCGTCTTTGCTTCCAGCGTCAGTCGCAGCAGCGGCTCGGTGTTCGACGGCCTGACGTTGCACCACCAGTCGTCGTACTGGCAGGTGACGCCATCGAGGTGGTCGATCTTGGCGTCGGAGAACTTATCCTCGATCTCCTTCATCTTGCCGTCCTTGTCGTCTACCTCGAAGTTGATCTCTCCGCTATGGCTGAAGCGTTTGAGCGGCTCGATCATCTCGCTGAAGGGCTTGTTGGACTCGCACAGGACGGTAATTGCCGAGGCGAATGCGATAGCCCCGCTGTCGCAGTTGTAGTTGTCGCGGAAGTAGAAGTGTCCGCTGAGTTCGCCGCCGAAGACTCCATGCCCGTCGGCCAGGGCCTTTTTCATGAACGAGTGCCCGACCCGCTCGCGCCTTGGCACGCCGCCGGCGGCGCGGATTTCCTCAGCCACCACCCGGCTGGAGCGGAGGTCGTAGACCACCATCGCCCCTGGGTTCTCGGCCAGGAAGTACGGTGCCAGCAGCGCCGTAATCAGGTCGCAGCGGACGGTCCGGCCCTTCTCGTCGATGAACATGCACCGGTCGGCGTCGCCGTCCATGCAGATTCCCAGGTCCGCCTTGTGCTTGAGCACCGCGTCCTTGGTCATCTGGAGGTTGGCCTCGATCAGCGGGTTGGGTTGGTGGACGAAGCCCTTGCCGATCTCGAAGTTCAGCGGAATGATATCGAGGTTGTCGATGCCGTCGAACACGGCCGGGAACATCTTGCCGCCCATCCCGTTGGACGCGTCTACGACGACCTTCATCTTCCGGTAGAGCTTGAGGAACTTCAGGATGTGCTTCTTGTACTCGGGCCAGAGGTCCACCTGCTGGACCGGGGCCATCGAGGCGCTTAGCGGCATGCGTCGCAGCGTGGAGACGATGTGTTTTATCTCGGCCAGTCCGGTTGCTTGTCCGACGGGGCGGGCCTTGTTGCCTGAGATCTTGAACCCGTTGTATTCGATGGGGTTATGCGAGGCCGTAACCTGGATCCCGCCGCAGGTGCCCAGGTGGTTGATTGCGAAGTAGAGCATGGGCGTGTCGACCAGGCCGATGTTGACGCACGCGGCCCCGCTGGAGGTTATGCCCTCGATCATCGCCTTTACCAGCGGCACGCTGTGCGGGCGCATGTCGTAGCCGACGGCCAGGCGGTTGGCGGACGCCTGGCCCCGCTCGTAGCCGCTGAGCAGGCTTCGCAGGAACTGCGCGGTGGCGTGGCCTATCTTCCAGGCGAGGTCCTCGTCGATCTGATCGCCGTAGATTCCGCGGATGTCGTAAGCCTTGAATACCTTGTCGATGACGTTCATGCTTGTGGCCCTTTCGTGGCTTGGCGCCCGGGTGGCGCCTCGCCGATTATTCGTCAGCCCCCGGCCAAATGCAATCGGCAATCGCTTTGACATGGCATTGGCGGCACCTATAATCTGCCCTATCGTAATTCTCTATCAGGATGTTGCCAAATGAACTGGAACCGCGCTGGATCATGGATGAGCTTCGCCATGGCGGCGACTCTTGGCGGGTGCATTTCCCCCGGCGGCTTGGACAGCAAACTCATCGGACGCTATCAGCAGGCTGTTGCCGAGCGTGGAGCGCAGAGCCGCCAGGCCGCCACGGGGATCGGCTCGCTCAAGCCTGCCCAGACTTACGTCGGCTCGCCGCTGGCGTCTGAGGACACGGTTGTCAGCAAGGTCGTGCAGATCGACGAGACCTACAAGGTGGTCGAGAAGTACGACAACCGCACGGAGAAGGTGGACCTTGTCCGGGTCGTGACCACCACGGCCAACGAGAAGGACCCGAACACCGGCAAGGCCGCCCCGGTCGTCAAGGTCGACAAGAGAGGCCCGGTCTCCGTCGTCTACGGGGCCGCCCCGGTGGACGTTCACCAGGTTGACACCTACCGCGTAGGCGCCCAGAGCGGCGCGGCTGCGCTTGTCTCCGGCGATCACAAACTCGTCAGTATTTCGCTGGATCAGGCGATCCTGCGCGCCCTGGCCAACAGCCTGGACATCCGCGTGGTCAGCTTCGACCCTGCCATTGCTCGCGAGGACATGGTCCGCTCGGCGGCGGCGTTCGACTATACGCTGTTCGGCGCCACCGACCGCATCCACGCCGAGAACAAGCAGGCCAATGGTTTTGCCGGCTCGATCAGCAAGCAGCGCGACTGGTCGCTGGGGGTCAAGCAGCACACGATTACCGGAGCGGACTGGTCGCTCCAGTGGGCCATGACGCGCTCCTGGGACAATAGCGGCTTTCTCAAGGTGCTCAACACGCACTACGAGCCTACCGCCGTTCTGCAAGTCACACAGCCTTTGCTTCGCAACGCCTGGCCGGGGTTCAACCTCGCCCAACTTCGCATCGCCCGGGTCAACGCCCGCGTGAGCGACGCGGCGTTCCGCGACAAGGTCGAGGAGGTCATAACTCAGGTTGTCAGCCTCTACTGGACGCTCATCCAGTCACGCCAGAGCCTGGAAATACAGCGCCGCCTCCTGGACCAGACGCAGGATACGTACGGCATCACGCTCAGCCGGTATCAGGTCGACGCCACCGGCGTGGTCATCACCCAGCTTCAGGCGTCGGTTAAGATCCGCGAGGCCGCGCTCATCACGGCGCGAAAGAACATCCTGGACGTCCAGCAGGCCCTTGCCAGGCTGCTGAACGACCCGCAACTCAATGCCCTGAGCGACTGCGAGGTGGTCCCGACCACGCCGATGGTCACCGAGAAGCTCGCCATTGACCCCGTGGACCAGATGTTCACGGCCCTGAAGCACAACCCGCAGCTCGAGCAGGCCAGGCTGGGCATCGCGGCCTCGGAGATCAACGTCTCCGTGGCAAAGAACCAGACGCTGCCGAAGCTGGACCTCTCGGCGTCGGCGGGCATTCAGGACCTAGCCATCCAGGCCGACCGTGCCAACCGTGACATGCTCAAGGGCGACTACGCCAGCTATTCGATCGGCCTGGCCATGGAGTACCCGATCGGCAACCGCAGCGCGCTTGCCAGCCTGCGCCAGAGCAAGTTTCAACGGACCAAGGCGATAGTCACGATGCAGAACACGGCCGACCAGATCGCGGTGTCGATCCAGGAGCGCATACGGCAGATTGGTTCGAGTTACGATCAGATCGTAGCCCAGCACGCGGCGGTCAAGGCAAGCGAGGCCCAGCTAAGCGCGATCGAGGTTACCGAGAGGGTCCGAGCCAGGCTGACGCCGGAGTTCCTCCAACTCAAGCTCCAGGTCCAACAGACCCTCGCTAGCAGCCAGCAGGCGGAACTCCAGGCTATGGTGGACTACAACAGCGCCCTGGCCGACTTGGCCAGGATTACCGGCACTACTCTGGATCAGCATCGCGTTGAGATCTCCATGTCCCAGGTGGTCAACGGCCAGTGGGCACCAGCGGCGCCAACCACGACCAGCGCCCCGACCAGCGGGCCGGCGGTGGATATGCAGCGCGGCGATTCGGAATAGACGATGGAACAGGGGCGCTAACCATTTTCGGTTGTTAGTGACAATCTAAACGCCGGGCATAGAAGTGTTTAATACACGAACTAGCCTGTTTTTAAGGCCCGTTTGTGGCTTTCGAATTCGGTCAGGTTGAGTTTAATTTATCTCGAAAATGGTTAGCGTCCCTTATTGCTGTATTGCCCAGGCGCTCAGATTCCCAGCCAGGGGCTCTCGATCAATTGCCGTACAAAAACCGAAAAAATATTATTTTTCCATTTTGCGGTGACATACAGTTGTCACCGGGCAACCCGATAAGTCTTTAGGAAGCTAACAGATGAGCGTCAGTCGGATTTACAGGCTCTTGAGGTTGGTGACCTTGCTTCAATGCAGTCGTGGCCGGTCGGCGGATGATCTTGCCAGGGAGTTGGAAGTCAGCCGGCGGACGGTTTTCAGGGACCTGAACATGCTTGAACTGGCCCACATACCGTACTATTTCGACCCGGAGACAGGTGGCTATCGCATCAGCCGGCACTTCTTCCTGCCGCCGGTGAGCCTTACGCTGACCGAATCGCTGGCGATCCTGATGATGACAGGTCGGCTGCGGTCGTCGACGCACCTGCCGCTGATGGGCCAGGCCGCCCGTGCGGCGATGAAAGTGGAAAGCGCCTTGCCCGCGGAGATTCGCGAGCACGTCGGCAGCGTGCTGGACCGCCTGCAAGTTGACCTTGGCCCCGTCAGCCGGCACGAGGGGCTCGACGAAATGTTCGACCAGATCACCGCCGCAATCGTCCAGCGCCGCGTGTGCAAGCTGGTCTACATAAGCTTCCTCGAACAGGAGCAGATCCGCCTGACGATCCATCCGTTGCGGATGGTGTTCGTCGGCCGGGCGTGGTACGTTCTGGCCTGGTCGGTCCGGCACAAGGAAACCCGCACGTTCAAGCTCGGGCGCATCCGCAAGCTGACGGTCACCGAGGAGGTTTTCAATCCGCCACGCCAGGCTGGCGGCGGCAACTTCAGTGACTCTGTCGGCAAGAGCGTCTTCGGCCAGGCCTGGAGCATGATCTCGGAAGGCAAGGTTTACGACATTCACCTTCACTTCGACAAGAAGGTGGCAGGCAACGTAGCCGAGGTGCAGTGGCACGCAAGCCAGCAGGTTCAATGGAACGACGACGGCTCGATCGAGTTTAACGTCTCGGTCGATGGGCTCGGGGAGATCATGTGGTGGATCCTTGGCTACGGCGACCAAGTCGAGGTGATTTCGCCGCCGGAGCTTCGCCAGAGCGTCGGCCAGGTCGCCAGCCGGACGGCCCTGCGGCACCTAGGCCGGGATCAGAGGCCATGAGAGCGCTCGTTCAGCGCGTTGACTGGGCGGAGGTGCTCGTGGCCGGGCAAGTCGCCGGTCAGATCGACCGCGGCCTGCTTGTCTACGTCGGCGTGGCCGTGGGCGACACCGAGGCCGACGCCGCGCGACTGGCCGAGAAGGTCGCACAACTGCGGGTCTTCGAGGATGACGGCGGCAAACTGAATCTATCCTGCCAGGATGTTCGGGGGGGTGTCCTGGCAGTGTCGAACTTCACGTTGCTGGCCGACACCCGAAAGGGCCGCCGACCGGCATTTGCCGCCGCCGCGGCCCCCGATCTCGCCCAGCAGCTATACGACACCTTCCTGGCTGCCCTGGGTGGGCAGTCCGTGAAGGTGGAACGCGGCGTATTCCGGGCCAATATGATCATCCGCAGCGCCACGGCCGGGCCTGTGAATGTTCTGATCGACGTCCCGGCGATGGACACGGACCGGTAGGGGGGGCCGGCGCCTTCATCCGGCCAAGCACCCTCACCCGGCCCTTGGGGCCCCCAACGGGGGTGAGGGTGTGGCGGGAAGGCTTGCTCTGGTTGGGCATGCCTGCTATGGGATCAGCCGTTGCGCCGGTGGGGATAATGACGCAATCTGCCGACCGGGAGAAAAACGCTCCCATTCCGCGGCCATCGCGCCCTTGACGAGGCCGGGGTGAATATCGTAACCTATCTGACTTGCTCCCGGGAGTGTGCCCGAGTGGCCAAAGGGATCAGACTGTAAATCTGACGGCGTATGCCTTCGGAGGTTCGAATCCTCCCGCTCCCATGGAATGAAGCCGGCCTGAAAGGGCTGGCTTCTTTTCTGCCCGGATACCTGCGATCCAGGAGACACCCAGGGATTGCTATCCCTGAGCTTCGGGTCGGTGACGCGAGTGAAACTTATGATTGGTTGAAAGGGTTTGCCAAATGCCGCCCAGGTTCATTTATGAGATGCGCGATGTCGGCAAGGTCTATGACGACAAGGTCATCCTGCGCGATATAAACCTGTCGTTCTTCTACGGGGCCAAGATCGGCATCGTCGGCGAGAACGGTTCGGGCAAGACGACGCTGCTTCGGATCATGGCCGGGATAGACAAGGACTTTCACGGCGAGGCCATCCTGGCCAAGAACATGCGGGTCGGCTATGTCGCGCAAGAGCCGCAACTCGACCTGGAAAAGACCGTCCGCGAAAACCTCCAGGCCGCCATCGCGCCCGTCCAGGCGCTGATCGACCGCTACAACGCCGTGGCTGACAGGCTCGGCGAGGCGCCCGGTGCCGACGAGATGGACAAGCTCCTAGCCGAGATGGATGGTCTCCAGCAGAAGATCGACGCATGCGACGGCTGGGAGGCAGACCGCATGCTGGACATCGCGGCGGACGCTTTGGTCCTGCCGCCGGATGACATGCCCGTGAAGGTGCTCTCCGGCGGCGAGCGGCGGCGCGTGGCGCTGTGCAAGGTCCTGCTGGAAAAGCCCGACCTGCTGCTGCTGGACGAGCCGACGAACCACCTCGACGCCGAGACCGTCGCCTGGCTGGAGACCGCCCTGCGCGAGTATGCCGGCACGGTCATCATCGTCACCCACGACCGGTACTTCCTGGACAACATCACCAAGTGGATACTCGAACTGGAGGACGCCCGGGGCATCCCGTTCGAGGGCAACTACTCATCCTGGCTGGCGCAGAAGGCGAATATCCTCCGCGTCCGCGAGAAGCGCGAGACGGACCGCCAGCGTTCGCTCCAACGCGAGCTTGCGTGGATCAACACGTCGGTGCAGGGCCGGCGGACGAAGAGCCAGGCCCGCGTCCGCCAGTACGAGGAGCATGCGGGGCAGGCGACTATCGACACGAAGTCCGACGCGGTGATCCAGATCGCCCCTGGCCCGCGGTTGGGCGACCACGTGGTGGAGTTCAAGGGCGTCTGCAAGGGCTACGGCGGGCTGACGCTGCTGAAGGACTGCGAGTTTAACATCCCGCGTGGGGCGATGGTCGGGGTGATTGGGCCAAACGGCACCGGCAAGACCACCATGTTCCGCATGATAATGGGCCAGGAGAAGCCCGACGCCGGGCGGATAGACATTGGCTCATCGGTCGTGCTTTCGTACGTGGACCAGAACCGCGACGAACTGGTGGACTCCAACACCGTCTTCCAGGAGATCACCGGCGGGCGCGACCTGGTGGAACTCGGCAGTGTGTCGATGAACTCGCGGGCGTACGTGGGGCGGTTCAACTTCCGCGGGCCCCAGCAGCAGAAGCTCGTCGGCGAGCTTTCCGGCGGCGAGCGAAACCGCGTCCACCTGGCCAAGCTGCTAAAGCGAGGCGGCAACGTGATCCTGCTTGACGAGCCGACCAACGACCTGGACGTCAACACCATGCGCGTACTGGAGCAGGCGCTTATCGACTTCCCTGGCTGCGCCATGATTATCAGCCACGACCGGTTCTTCCTGGACCGCGTGTGTACGCACCTGCTGATCCTCGAAGGCGGCGGGGCCACGCGATGGTTCGTCGGCAACTTCCGGGATTACGAGGAATCGCAGGTGGCGGAGCATTCCGATCGGCTCGCGCACAGGCGCGGCAAGTACAAGAGGCTGATGCTGAAGTGAAAAGCAGGAAGTAGGAAGTAAGAAATAGTAGGTAGTAGGTAGGAAGTAGGAAGAGGAATTCGCCGAAGGTGGATCGATTGCGGATTTCGGATTGCGGATTTTCGCGCGGGGGCGGTTTGACCTCAATCAGCCCCGACGGGGCGGTAGTATTTAGCCGGGGGCGTCAGCCCCCGGTTAGCCCAACTTTCGCAGTTTGCTCCCCAATCGCGGATTGTTCGCGCTATTTTC
>CAZSBS010000147.1:0-12472 GCA_964605095.1 uncultured Planctomycetaceae bacterium
CCAAGTGCCTGGTTCTCATCGAGACGACGGTGGCCCCCGGCACGACGGAGTTCGTGGCCTGGCCGATCATGAAAAAGGCCTTCGCCGGGCGGGGCATGAGGGCCACGCCGCTGCTGAGCCACAGCTTCGAGCGCGTCATGCCGGGCAAGGAGTACGTGTCGAGCATCCGCGACTTCTGGCGCGTGTGCAGCGGGTGCACGCCCGCGGCCCGCCAGCGGGTGGTGAAGTTCCTCAAGGAGGTCCTCAACACCGAGCAGTTCCCGCTGACGGTCATGGACCGCCCGATCGAGTCGGAGACGACCAAGATCGTCGAGAACTCCTACCGCGCCACGACGCTGGCGTTCCTCAACGAGTGGAGCATCTTCGCCGAGCGCAACGGCGTGGACCTCGTCAAGGTCGTCAACGCCATCAAGATGCGCCCGACGCACAGCAACATGATCTTCCCCGGCCCGGGGATCGGCGGCTACTGCCTGCCCAAGGACGGCGGGCTTGGCTACTGGGCCTACAAGCACATCCTGGGCTTCGAGGACCAGGACGCGATCTTCAAGATCACGCCGACCGCCATCGACACCAACGACACCCGCGGCCTGCACGTGGCCGAGCTAACTCGCGACGCCCTTCGCAACATGGGCCGGTACATCGCCGGGGCCGACGTGCTGATCTGCGGGGCCAGCTACCGCCAGGACGTCGGCGACACGCGGTACAGCGGCTCGGAGATGGTCGTTCGCAAGCTGACCGAACTCGGTGCCGACATGCGGGTGCATGACCCCTACGTGGAACATTGGTACGAGCTTGAGACCCAGGACACATACCCGGCCCCGGGCCATTCGTGGAGCCGGTTCTTCCACAACCAGAAGAACCTGACGAACATCCGCGTCCAGCAGGACCTGCCCGTCGCCCTCAAGGGCGCCGAGGCTGTAATCCTGGCAGTGCCGCACACGCCGTACCTGGACCTGGACCCCGACCAGGTCGTCAAGTGGGCAGGCGGGCCGCTGGCGGTCATAGACTGCTTCGGAATCCTGTCCGATGATAAGATCCGCCGCTACTTCGAGCTCGGCTGCGAGGTAAAAGCCCTCGGCCGGGGGCACATCCAGCGGATCAAGGAAGATGTCCGCAAGGCGCATAAATGATGAAAAGAAAAGAAGAAGAGAAGCCTGTTGCGGCAGAGGCGCAGAGGCGTTTACAGTGTGAAGATGAGATGATGCGCCGGATCAACGAGGCCTGCAAAGACTTCCCGGACCAGGAAGAAAAGGATTTCTTTCGACTGGCCAATGCCAGTATCGACCAGCTTACTGAAGAGCAAGAGTGGTGAACAACGATGACGCCCAGGGAAGTGGTTCAGCGGGCCGTGGAGTTCCGCAGGCCGGCGCGGCTGGCTATTAGCGGCTATGGCGATCTGAGCGATTGCGTGGGGATCGGGCCGGAGCTTATCAAGCCGCCTCAGGCGGCAGGCGACTCCGACCTCGACCAGTGGCTCTGCCGATGGGCACACACCGACACGCCCAACATGGGTCAGGTGAAGGGCCATCCGCTGGAAGACCTGGCCGCCATGGCGGACTTCCCCTGGCCCGACGGCGACGACCCTCGCCGTTACGCGGCCGTGCCGGTGCAAATGGCCGAGATACGGGCCGATCCGGCGCGCCGCGACAAGTACGCCATTACCCATATCTTCATGCTCCTGTGGGAGCGAATGCACAGCCTGCACGGCTTCGAAAACTGCATGCTCGACCTCATGGACGACACGCCGGCGATCCATGAACTGGCCGACAGGATCGTCCAGTACGACCTGGCCGTCATCCGCAATATGCACCGCGCGTGCGGCGACGCGATACAGGCGTTCGCCTTCTCCGAGGACTGGGGCACGCAGATCGACCTGCACGTCTCGCCCGAGCTGTTCGAGCGGTTCTTCCTGCCGCGATACCGCCGCATCTTCGCCGCCGCCCACGAGTGCGGCTGGCACGTGTGGATGCACTCGTGCGGCAAGATCAACAAGGCGATACCGATGCTCATCGACGCCGGCTGCGACGTGCTGAACATGCAGCAGCCGCGGACAAACGGAATCGAGGAGGTCGGCCAGTCGCTGGCCGGAAAGGTGTGCTTCGAGACGCTCTGCGACATTCAGAAGACCCTCCCGGGCGGGGATAGGGGGCGGATCGAAGCCGAGGCCGAGCGGCTGATGGACTGCTGGGGCACCCCCGACGGCGGGTTCATCCTCGGCGACTATGGCGACCACCGCGCCATCGGCACGCTGCCGGAAACCAAGCAATTCATGCTGGAAACCTTCCGCCGCCTAGACCCATGGCGACGAAGGTGGGGGGAGGCGGGGGCCTAGCAAAAGAAGAAGAAAAGACGATTTCACGCAGAGGTCGCAGAGAACGCAGAGAAAAGAAGAGAAGAGGGGAATGGGCCACTAAACACAAGGTGCAGTGTAATTTTAACTTGATTATTGCAGAAAATATGCAATAATGACGATTATACAGGTGGTGGATCGTCATGATAATAGAATTTCGGGTCAAGAACCATCGTTGCTTCCGGGATGAACAGGTTCTCTCGCTCGTTGCCGGGCCGGACAAGTCGTTACCCGATAACGTCTTTACGGAAGCCAAGTTCCGGCTTCTGCGCAGCGCGGCCATTTACGGCCCAAACGCCTCGGGCAAGAGCAGCCTCATCGAAGCCCTTGGATTCATGCGGGATTTCGTGGCGGACTCCGCGCGGAGCCAGCCGGGGGATCGCATTGCCGTGAACCCTTACCGGCTTGACCCGGCCGCAAGGGATGAACCCAGCCTGTTTGAGTTGACTTTCCTTGTGGGTGGCCTTCGGTATCAGTACGGCTTCACGGCGACCAGGCAGCGCGTGGTTGATGAGTGGCTGTATTCGTACCCCACGAACAAAGCGCGCGAGTGGTTTCGGCGCGAGTGGGACGCCGAATCCAAGAAGCCGAAATACGTGTTTCCTTCGCAGAACCTCAAGGGACGAAAACAGGAAATTGCCGAAGAGGCCGGAGAGAACAGGCTCTTCCTTTCCTGGGCCGCCAGCAGGAACCACGAACAGCTTCTTCCGATCCATGAATGGTTCAGCAAGCGGCTGCGCGAATTGCCATCGAGAGATTACATGATCCCGGTTACGGCTCACATGGCATTCTCTGACGAGGAGACGCGTGGAGCGGTTGTTCAGATGCTGCAAAGCGCCGATTTCGGGATATCGGACATCAAGATTACCGAGATGAAGTTGGATGAATCGCGTCTCGGAGAGTTGCCACAGGTAAAGAACCTCGGGGAGAAGGAACGATCCGAGCTCATTGATACGGTCAAAGCCGAATGGGATAGCACTCGCCGATTCGTTGTGAATCTGACGCACCGGGGGGTTCGCGACATAATGTCTTCTTTCAGCTTGAAGCAGGAGTCTGACGGCACGCAGCGGTTCTTCTCCCTCATAGGTCCGTGGATCGAGTCGCTTGCACGGGGTTACACGGTTTTTGTTGATGAGATCCATGCCAGCCTGCACCCGATGCTGACTCGTAAGTTGATTGAGGTCTTTCATGATCCGAAGTGGAATACTAGCGGTGCCCAGCTAATCCTGACAACTCATGACGTTTCCCTTATGGACTCCGCCCTGTTTCGCAGGGACCAGATATGGCTCACTGAGAAAGATGGCGAGGGCGCATCTCACCTGTACTCGCTGAATGACTACAAGAATCCTCGGAAGGAAGAAAACTTGCGGAAAGGGTACATGGCCGGGAAATACGGCGCGGTGCCCATCCTGGGGGATTTTGACAAACCATGACGCGCCGCCAACGCAGCCGGAAGTCGTTCCGCCGCCGACCGGCATCGGTCGAGCCGAGACCTTGTGTGCTTCTGGTCTGCGAAGGTTCCAAGACGGAACCCAAGTACTTCGAGTCCCTGCGAAAAGAACTGCGGCTTACGACTGTTGAAGTCAAAGTTGTCGGTCATGGTGAGGCGCCAAAGTCTGTCGTCCAGCGAGCGGTTGAGTTGCTCAAGACCAGGAAACGCGAAGCGCGTCGCGGGCAGAAACTCAAATATGACCATGTCTGGTGCATAATCGACGTCGAACAGCCCCACGAGAATCCGTCGCTGCTTCCTGCACTGAATCAGGCACGCGACAACCAGATTGACGTTGCGCTTTCCAACCCGTGCTTCGAGTATTGGTTCATCCTTCATTTTGCTGATTGTGGAAGGCCGCTCATCGACCAGGACGGAGTCGTTCGGGAACTGAAAAGGCACATTCCCAAATACGACAAGGCCCAGGATGTATTCGAACAGGTCTGGGCCAGCGTAGACCAGGCAGTCCGACGGGCCAAGGCGAGGAAGGATTCACACGTTCGCGCCGGCACAGACCGGATTCACCGGGACCCTTCGACCGAGGTCGACGAAGTTGTCGAGTTGCTGCGGAACACGGCCGCCAGGCCCAAGTAACCCTCTCGCGTCTTCTTCTCTTCATCCCTCCTCCGCGTTCTCTGCGTGCTCTGCGATGAGGTCTCTTCTTCTTTTGGCCCCGGCGCGGTAGGCTATGGGGCATGAGCGATACAAGATTACAGGTTGCGTTGGACTTTCTGGACCTTTCGCGGGCGATGAAGGTCGCCGAGGCTTCCGTCGCGGGCGGGGCGGACTGCATCGAGGCCGGCACGCCGCTGATCAAGAGCGAAGGGCTGGACGCCGTGCGCGCGCTGCGGGCGGCTTTTCCGGGCAAGACGATCATCGCGGACATGAAGACGATGGACGCCGGCAAGATCGAGGCTGAGGCGGCCGCCAAGGCCGGCGCGAACGTCATGACGGTTTGCGGGTCCGCCGGCGAGGGCACGATCCGCGAGTGCGTCGAGACCGGCAGGCAGTTCGGCATCGACGTGGCCGTGGACCTGATGGGCGTGGCCGATGTCGAGGCCCTTGTGCGCCGCTGCGAGGAAATCGGCGTGGCTTGGCTGGACGTCCACTGCGCCATTGACGAGCAGATGCAGGGCGCCGACCCGATGGAGCAATTGCGCCGCGTCCGCCGGATGACGAAGCTTACGGTGGCGGTGGCGGGGGGGCTCAACAGCGAGACCGCCGCCGCGGCGGCTGCGGCGGGCGCCGATGTGATAATCGTCGGCGGGGCGATAACCAAGGCCATCGACCCCAAACAGGCGACGGCTGACATTCGCAAGGCCATCGACACCCGCCAGGCAATCGCGACGGACCTGTTCAAGCGGACCGGCTCAGCCGGGCTGCGTGAGCTTCTCTCCCGCGTGCGGACGAGCAACGTATCTGACGGTGCTCACAGGCTGGCGTGCCTGGACGGCATCGTGCCGCTGTCGGTGGGGCAGTTCGCTTGCGGCCCGGCGGTGACGGTCCGGTGCGTGCCGGGCGACTGGGCCAAGCCGGTCGAGGCGATAGACGTCGCCAAGGCGGGCGACGTGATCGTCATCGACGCCGGCGGGGTTCCCCCGGCCTGCTGGGGCGAGCTGGCCAGCGAGAGCGCCGTGAACAAGAAGATCACCGGCCTGGTCGTGCATGGGGCTGTTCGCGACTCATCGGACATTCGCAAGCTCGGCTTCGCGGTCTGGAGCAAGCTTGTGTGCAGCCACGCCGGCGAACCGGAGGGCATTGGCGAGATCAACCGCCCTATAGTGATTGGCGGGCAGCGGATCTGCCCGGGCGACTGGATCCTGGCCGACGACGACGGCGTGATGGTGTTGCCCAAGGCCAAGGCGGCGGAGATGGCCAACCGCGCCGCCGACGTGCTCGAGGCCGAGAATAGAATCAGGCAGGAAATTCGCCAGGGCAACTCGACGCTGGCCCAGGTGGTGAACCTGCTGAAGTGGGAAAAGAAGGGAAGCGGTGGTGATGCCGGATAAACGTGCTTTGGAACTGGCGGGCAAGGAGCTGCTGGAGCGAATTCAGCAGACGATGGCTGCGGTCCGATGGGAAAGCTTCATGGAGCTCGGGCTGATGCTGCCCAGGGCGAGGCGGACGTTCGTTGCCGGGGCCGGGCGAAGCGGACTGGTCGCCCGCAGCTTCGGCATGCGGCTGATGCACACGGGCCTGCCGGTGTTCATCCCTGGCGAGACGAACACCCCCGGGGCCGGGCCGGGAGACCTTATCGTCGCCATAAGCTGCACCGGGCAGACCGGATACACGGCCTACATCGCCGAGCGCGCACGCGAACTGGGCGCCAAGGTCGCGGTCGTCACGTCCGACCCCGAAAGCCCGGTGGCCGGCTTCGGCGACACGGTAATCGTCGTGCCCGTCGAGGCCGAGGACATCGTCATAAAGGCGGCCGTGTTCGAACACGCCACCAGCCTCTGCCTCGACGCGGTCTTCAACGTCCTGGCCGACCAACTCAAACTGGACCTTCAGAAATACCGCGAGCGGCACGCGAACCTGGAATAAACTGATAGGAAATTTGATTTACTGATAGGAAATTTGATTTCGGGTTGGGCCTCGGGCTGGCTAGGGGCTGTGCCCGGGGGGCGGGGGGTTTCAACGCGAAGCGGTCTGACCATAACGTTAGATTACGAAACTGACATCTCATCAGCAACCACTATTTTCTATTTCAAGGGCTGACCCTGATTTCGACCTGATTTCGACCAGATATCAAACTCCACTCGCTTGACAGATCCAACTATTTGCTGCCTGCCAGTACGTCCAGCCCCGGGAGATCAAGCTGGCCCTTACGCGACTTGTCGGCAATGTCCGTGTCCAGGCTGGTCATCCACCGTTCTTCAGGTAACTCGTGCCTAGCTGAGTCGCTGGACCACCACGATTCGGCCAGTGTCAGAACGTCCGCAACCTCCTGACCCGTCCTGCTAAGGCTCAGCAATGGCGAGATGGATGTCGAAAGGAGGCCAACGCGGCCTGGGGCATTCACTGGCAGCAGTGAGTTAGCGGGTTTCGCGGCAAGTATCGGCAAATCATGGTGACCCGCCGCAAAGCGATTGCCAAGGGCGCTGGCCGCGATAGCCAGCGCGTCGGCATCAGGCACTTCTGACACAGACGCAGCCACCAATTCCGGCTCTGCCACCACATCCGCAGGTGCCTCCGCCGGCGTGGCCCCGACCGACGTGCCAAAGCTCGCGATCAGACTCTGGAGGTCGTACCAGTCCACGTCGCCATCGCCATCGGCGTCGCCGTTGCCCCAGGTGGCACCGCTGACCATGCCGAAGCTCTGCTTGAGCGCGATGAAGTCCGCCGCATCCACGAAGCCATCGAGGTCCGCATCCCCGCCGGGCGATCCGCCGATCTGAGAACTCGGTTGCCATGCGGCGGCGGTATCCCACGATTCAACCGGACCGGCTGCGTCGATGATGACTAGCGAAAAACCATCGCCGTCGGTTGTCGGATACCAGGTGTCGTTATAAGTAAACTGCTGGATCAGGCCGCCAGCGGAATCAACGAGCGTGATCTGCTCGCCGCCATTGCTGAGCTTCGTGTCGCTGCCGTCATATTCGCCGAGGGCGATCCGCATTCCGGCGGTGTTGTAGATTCCAGCAAACGCGATCTGGTTGCGGACGACAACAATGTGTTCGCCCGGTCCAAGCACTGGTTCGGCAGGGTCGAAGGTAAATTCAATGCCCTCGACGGAACCATCGAAGCGAACACCTGCGATCGGAATCGCGACGCCCGAGGTGTTTTTCAGTTCAATAAACTCCGCATCGTCCGATGATCCTTCGGGGTTGTACATGATTTCCGTGACGCGAAGTGGGCTCTCGGTGGTAAACAACGCCTCACTCAGCGCGCTCCATTCGTTACCATCGAACGCTCGGGACTTGACGAGGGTCGATTCGTAGAGGTGAATCGACGTCGAATACGTCAATGCACCAGGATCTTTAGGATCGCTACCATCAAGTGTGTATTTGATAACAGCCTCAGCTTCGGCTTGCATTGTGAGCGAGTCGCCCACAATAACATCGCCACCATGTTGTGCAACGCCGTCAATTGAATACGTCGGTGCGTCGATGTCCGGCAAGATGTTGGCGGTTTTCAATTGGTCGATGACAATATCAGTGCGGCCCGGAAAGAAGTTATTCTCTAGAAGTTGAAATTGTGTCGTCCAATCGTCGGGGTCGTAAGTGGATGTAAGCTCACTTTCAACACCCCAACGCGCGGTCTCGGCGACCATCGAAAGTTCGATTTCAGACTTGAGCGCAAGGAAGTCGTTGTTGACGCGGTCAGGCGTGAACATTCCACCATTGAAAAAGTACTTTTGCGCCCGGTCAGCCATCATTTCCCTAAACTCAGGAAAGCGACCACTTATGTTT
This sequence comes from uncultured Planctomycetaceae bacterium, assembly GCA_964605095.1. Classification (GTDB taxonomy): domain Bacteria; phylum Planctomycetota; class Phycisphaerae; order SM23-33; family SM23-33; genus JAUWQU01. Next base: position 8,252 of record CAZSBS010000147.1, read on the forward strand.
GCCCACATGCCTCCAGGGCCACCATTGTTGATCGAATTCGAGGTAATCGCTCGCCGTATCGCCATGTCGCTGTCCCAGGCAAAGAAGACAAACCCTGCGCCTGGCGTGCGCTCTCGAGCACCCATCCAGTTTGCATTGGGATACCAGTCCCAAGTATTGCCGCCGTAAAACTGAGCCAGCATATAGTCGGCATAGTTTTCGACATCCAGATATTGCTGCAGTTCTTCATAGGTTCCAGATGCCGCGACGCTTTTCATGGCGTTAAATGCATTCAAATCCCCATCGATCGCAATACCTTTGTTGAGAGCGTCATAATCTTCTTTGTCGCCGCCGAAGTTCTCAGCCATAAACGCGGCATTGGGGCGTTCCATCAAGTTATATTGTCCCCAATACTCGCCGTTGAAGTATACGTTAACAAATCGTCCTCGTGGTGCGGGCTGCCCCATTTCCAGTTGCCGGTCAGCAAACCAACGACCTCTGACATAGGTGCCTTCGGCAACCGCGGGCCCGGGGTTGCCAGGCCATTCTTGGGTGCCTTGCTTAAAGAACAGGCTGTCGTGTCCGCCGGCCTGCAAAAGCAGGTTATCGAAAACATCGACACCGCCATCATCAAAAACGTCGTAACGAAGTTTTGATTCACCATAGATGCCTTTGAAGCTGAGTCGCAAACTCTTTTTCGAAAAATCCCTCAGGGCATAGTTACCGTAGAATTCGGCGCCGGCATTGATCTGAAAATCTCGTGAGCCGTCAGGATAAAACATTTCAAATGAGGCCGCCATCTCAACTTCATGTACATTTTCTTTGTAGACTGTATCGGTAAGCACATCAGACTCCGATACGATTGAAACGGTCGGCAGAGCCAGTAGTGCGTCATCTAGCAAGGGGCCCCAAGTCGGATCGTTCTTGATATGCGACGACATGCCGGGTTGGTTCATCACGTCGCTAATGAAGATATAGGTCTGGGTGTCGACGTTGGTTGACCAAAATTCGGTTTTATAGGCTATTGCCCGCAGGGCGGTTGTACTACTAACGTGAACTGGCCCAGTATAAATCAGGCCGGAGGATTCGCTGGGCGTGCTACGGTCGAGCGTATAGCGAATCACCGCACCAGGCGTATCGGTGGTGATTGTCACATCGAACGAGCTATCGTAATACCCACGGTCGTGCGAAAAGGTCATGTCGGCAACGATACCAAGCAGCGATTCAGAATTCGGTGCGCCGGGAGTCGGCTCTGGGAAAAAACCTTCTTCGATTGGCTCAACGAATTGAGTACCTGCGGACACCAACCTCGGGATCATGAGCATGTCAGAACTAGACGACCGATTCAGCGCGTGGATCGCCAGGACGTTTTCGCCCACAACTAAGGAGTCGGCGAAAGCAGAAATGTCGAATTGGACATATCCGTCGAGAACAACATCGTCAGACCGTTGAATACCGCCATCCGCATTAGATTGGTAATTAGGGTTGGCAGGGGCGTTTTCGGACTCAACCTCTTCGCCATTGAGATACGCCACAAACCCGTCGTCATAAATCATCTCAAGAGAGAGAGTGCTGATGTGGCTCACATCTGCCAGATTGAAAGTGAAGCGAGTGTAGGCCGTGGTCGTCCCTGACGGTACGGGGGTGTTGATCAGCGATTCGAAGCCCGTATTGTTTTCGTAGCCAATGCCAGGGGCGCCAACCGACCAGCCGCTATCATCAAAAGCTATGTCCGCCCAGGTCGAATCAAAATTGCCACTCGTCGGAACCCAATAACTCATCGAACTTAAATCATCGACGTGTGTTGTTGGCGCGTTGCTTATCATTGACAAGCCGTAAGAGACATTCACGACTTGCGACGGGAACTCCGGCGAGTAATCGTGCACGACCGTCTGACCATCGGGTTGAATAAGCCCCAGATACTCACCATCCGAACTCAGTTTGAAGGTGGTGTGCAGTTCGCCAATCGGGCCCTCTGAACCTTTGTCTGAGGCGAACACCAACAGCATGCTACCAGCATCCAGCGATGTTCCCGCAGGGAACGCCCACTTCGTAAGGTCTGTGCTGTCGTCAGTCAGATAGTAACCACCCAAGTCGACGGCGGTGCTTCCTCCGTTATACAACTCAATCCAGTCCGACGAGTCACCATCGCCATCCTTTAGTCCTCCGCTGTTGGAAGCGAGAAACTCCGAGATCACGACGTCCACCGCGCTAATCGAGAACTCGAGGCCATTGTTCGTGACCGAGGTAGAGGCGTCCCAGGTGATCGTTGGGGTCGTGTCGGCCACCGCAGTCGAGGGGCCAGTGATATCGAAGTCGCCAGGAAGAGTGATGACCCCCGCGCCCGTGAAATTACCAGTCGCAATACCGATGTCGGCGTTGTCGACATCGCCGTCTCCATCAAAGTCACCTTGTGACCAGAGCCTGCCAGTGCCACCCGATCCGGTGAAGCTACCAGCCGCCATACCGAGATCCGCGTTGTCGACATCGCCGTCGAGATCAGTGTCGCCTTTGAGATATGGCGAACCAAATCCGTTAATCGTCGCGGCGTCTGCCAGCCACTTGTCCAGGTCGGCCGTGTTGACCAGATTATCGCCAGTAAGATCAAACTTGGCCTCGGCAGGGGGCACCGCTACACCAGCGACCAAATCTCCCACCAGGGTGAGGGCATTCAAGTCGTCGAGGTCGACAATGCCATTGCCATTGAAGTCGACCGACAGCATACGTCGCGCTTCCAGGCGCTCGAATTCAGGTGGTCCTGAGTATTGTTTCGCTTTCAAAGAACTGTGCCCTCGGGATAGGGAGTTTGACATGGAGTGAAGCAAATCCAGCGTACGATTGGATGCCATCGAATTGAACTCCTGTTCTTCAAATCGCATTTCGCACAAGAACCGACCAGTTGACCTCCGTCCGGCTACGCACCCCCGCAATGAACATCCTGCAATCAGACATGCGCCGCTTCTTTCGTAAGCGGAGGGGAATCCGCTCCTGCTCACGCCCACCTGTGCTGTTGCACCCTATATTCACTGATAGGAAATTTGATTTTGCGAGGCTCCCTGTGGCCGGCGGGCGGCTCTGCCGGGGGGCGGGGGGTTTTCATCTTAGTTTTCATTATAATCTTTCGTAAAAATATTTTTGAATCGATCAAATGTTTTCAAGCAACTTGTCTTTTTCTTTTAAGCAGCAACCCGCCAAGGCTAAACAAAGCAAAAGTTGCTGGCTCTGGTACGGCAGTTCCCGTTACTTCGAAATTATCAAAGCGGAAGTCACCATTTGAGTCACCCGACTCTAGATCATCAAAACGGAATTCAACCAGCGTCTGGTTTTCTATGGCATTGATTGCAGAATAGTCATAAGAAAATATCTTCCAGACATCGGTTCCATCAATAGCATAGTTATTTTCTACTTCTACCCACTCTCCGCCATTGATGCGATAATCAAGGTCAAGCGATTCTATTGGATCATCATCATTCCCCATATAGTCGAATCTAATAGAAATATCTTCAAAGCCTGTTGTACTTATGGCACATATCCATTGTGCGTCATTGTCTCCGCTCTTAGCCACGTCATCCCACGCTGCCGCTTTGGCCGCTTCGTATGAAACACCTTCTACATCCGTATAAGTAGTTCCGCCCTTACCATTGTCGTCGATATCTGCAAGAAGAAGTGTAATTGTCGGCATTCCCTGAAGAAGTGTATTAGTAGCTGTTACAGCATCTGTCCCGCCAACCGGATTGTCAAAAGTCCATATTGCCATTTGGGTTGCACTTGCAGCTGCACTAAAACACAGCACCATAATTGCACACATTGTCATTACTTTGTAGTTCATTTTCATCATTATTACTGATAGGAAATTTGATTTTGCGGAGACCCCTGGGGCCGGCGGGCGGCTCTGCCGGGGGGCGGGGGGTTTACTGCCGTTATTTTTGGTGAAAGAATGATTCATACAAGTATCATACCACCATTGCTCCTTAGTGTCAACCTAAAAAAACTGATAGGAAATTTGATTTTGCGGAGACCCCTGGGGCTGGCGGGCGGCTCTGCCGGGGGGCGGGGGGTTTGGGGGGAGGGGGGCACAACCTGGCCATTTCACGCTCCTTTTGCACACTTGGCGGACCGATTTCGACCCGCCCAAACCTATTAACCGTGGACTCCCACATGATCTGCGTATTGTACCACCGTTCTCGGCGGTGTCAAGCGCCGAATTGGCAAGGGCTTGGGAAGTATTTCAAGGCTCCCAGG
>CAZSBS010000148.1:0-12362 GCA_964605095.1 uncultured Planctomycetaceae bacterium
TTCAGGTTCGCAGTGGGCTGGGCGGCAATTGAGCAACAGGCCCTGAAGTCTGAAGCCTTCCTGTTCATTTCTTGACTGCCTGCTGCTGTTGCATTACGCGTATGACCTCCTGGACGCCGGTGGTCCCGTCGATGACTCGCTGCATGGCCATCTCCTGGAGGTAGAGCATCTTGTTCTTTCGGGCCGCGGCGCGGATCTGGGCGACGGTGGCGCCGTCGATGATGAGTTGGCGGGTCTCGGGCGTCAGCTTGAGCAACTCGAAGACGGCGACCCGCCCCTTGTAGCCGCTGCCTTGGCATTCGGGGCAGATGTCGGGTTGCTTGCCGGGCGTGCCCGCGGCGGCGCCGTCATCGGCAGTCTCCGACGGCGGGCGGTAGAAGTTGTCGATGGCGCCCGAGGCGAGGTTCATCTTGGCCAGCTTGGCTGTGTCGGGCTTGTATGCGACCTTGCACTTTGGGCAGAGTTGGCGGACAAGCATTTGGCAGACCACGCCGCGGAGAATCTGCACCGCCGTATTCGCGTTGCCGACCAACTGCACCCACTTGGCAAGGGCCGAGAAAGTGTCGCTGGCCTGCATGCCCACGAGCACGGGCTTTTTCGCGGCCAGGTCGGCGAGCATTCTGGCGGTCTCGCCGTCGGGGATCTGGTCGATCATCAGCACATCCAAGCCTCGCTGGATGGCCACCGAGAGCGTCTTGGCCAGGTTGGCGTTCTCGCCGTAGGTGTTTTGGGTGACGTTCTCCAGGTCGATGGGTGGCTTGGACTCCAGCGTGCTGATGTGGTTCACGAACGCGTCGCGCTGGCGGAGCATCGAGTACAGCGTGCTGGTCACGCCGCTGCCGCGCCTTCCGGCGCAGATGAACAGGCCGTTCTTCGTCTGGGCTATGCTGCTGACCTGCCCGAGGATGTCATCGGGCATGCCGAGTTCGCCGAGGTTCATCCGGACGACTTCCTGGATGACGCGGAAGATGAGCCGCTGCCCGCCGGTGGTGCCGGTGGCGCTGACCTCCATGTCGGCGCGGGCGTCGATGGCCTGGGCGTCGATGGACAGTTTCCCCTTCTGCGGGCGGCGGACCTCGTCGACCTCCATGCCGGCGATCTCCTTGACGAACTGGATCGTCTCCTCGGCCTGGGCCGGCGGGATGGCCGGCTGCTCGTGGGCGACGCCGTCTATGACGTAAAGGACGCGGGACTTCTGCCCCGCGGGCACCAGCGCCACCTCGCTGGCGCGGCGCCAGGCCACGTCGTACAGGAACTCCTGAACGTGATTGTAGGTGCGGATGTCTTTCTCTTCGGCTGTGGCCAGGTCCGGCGGGAAGACGATCTTCTCGTAGTTGTCGTAGATCGTCACCTTCGTCAGCAACTCCATGTCGAGCGCCTTTTTCTTGGCGCCCTTCTTGCCGGCGAACAGGCCGGCCAGGTGATCGCGGGTGAGGACCTTCTTTTCCGGGGGGACTCGGTCGTTTCTGTAGGCCACGTACGCCAGCAGTCCGCCCGCGGCCAGCACCAGGTAGAACAGCAGTCCGACGATGTAGAAGGGCATGACCAGCCAGAGCAGCAGCCCAACCGCTCCGCTGGCGACGGTCAGCGCGTTCCATTTCTTGCGGGTGGCGCGGGCCAGGAGGGCATCCTGGTGTACCCACGTCGCCAGTCGCAGCCAGGGCAGCGTAAACAGCAGCATGATGACGGCCTTGACGGCCGGGATGGTCATCGTGAGTTGCGGGATGTTCGCGATCTGTGCCATACTCGCTCCGTGGCGCCTGTCGGCCCGCAGCGGCGGACTCATGGGCGCGGCTATTGGTCTTTCTCAGCCGGCGCGGCGGCTGCCGGGCGGGCTGGCGAGCCTCACCGGCACGCCACGCTCGGCCAGATACTGCTTGGCCTGGGCAATGCTGTACGTGCCGAAGTGGAAGATGCTCGCCGCCAGCGCGGCGTCGGCCTTGCCTTCGGTCAGGGCCTGGTAAAGGTGCTCGGCGCTTCCGGCGCCGCCGGACGCTATGACCGGTATGCTCACCGCCTCGGCCACCGCGCGGGTTATCTCGATGTCGTAGCCCGCAAGCGTGCCGTCGGCGTCCATGACCGTCAACAGAATTTCGCCGGCGCCGAGGCTCTCGACCTTCCTCGCCCAGGCGACGGCCTCGAGGCCCGTCGGCACCCGCCCGCCGTTTATGTGGACCTCCCAGAACTCGCGCCCATCCCTGACGGTGCGCTTGGGGTCGATCGCCACCACCACGCACTGGGCGCCGAATCGCTTCGACGCGGCCGAGATGAGCTCCGGCGTGCGAACCGCCGCGGAGTTTATGCCCACCTTGTCCGCCCCGGCGTTCAGCAGGTTGCGGAAGTCCTGGATGGTTCTGACCCCGCCGCCGACGGTCAGGGGCATGTAGATTTCCTCGGCCGTCCTTCTCACGATGTCGAGAATGATGTCGCGGGCCTCGTTGCTGGCGGTGATGTCAAGGAACACCAGTTCGTCGGCGCCTTCGGCGTCGTATCGACGCGCGACTTCCACCGGGTCGCCGGCGTCGCGCAGGTTCAGGAAGTTCACGCCCTTCACGACCCGGCCCTTCTCGACGTCCAGGCACGGTATGATTCTCTTTGCCAACATCCAGTACTCTCCGAAGTCGCGGCATTCTAACGCCCCGCCCGGCGTAGGGCAATGGTCTGTTGGTAGCCAGTAGCCGGTAGCCGGTAGTCGGTAGCCGGGAAAAGAAACGGCGGAACTTGGAGAAAATACGCTACACTCCACGTCGTTGTGTGTTGTGAACCAACCGCCGCCATGAGGCCAGGAACAAGACGAGGCAGGACCGGCATGAACCGACCTGGAACGCCCAAGTACGCCATTGGCGTGGACTACGGCACCAACAGCGTGCGGGCGCTGGTGGTCGACCTGGCCGATGGAACCGAAATCGCCACCCACGTTTTCGACTACCCCAGTGGCGAAAGCGGCATCCTGCTCGACCCGGCCGACCATAACCTGGCCCGCCAGAACCCGGCCGACTACATTGAAGGCTTCTACCAGTCGGTCGGCCGTGCGGTTCGCAAGGCCAGGCGAGTGGCGGGTTTTTCACCGGCCGGCGTGGTCGGCATCGGCATTGACACTACCGGATCGACGCCCTTGCCGGTGGACGCCAACGGCATGCCACTGGCGCTGGACAAGCGTTTCAAGGACAACCCGGCCGCCCATGCCTGGCTGTGGAAAGACCACACCGCGGCTGAGGAAGCCGTCGAAATCACCCGCAAGGCCGCCCGCAGCAAACACCGCTACACGAGCAAGTGCGGCGGGATGTATTCCAGCGAGTGGTGGTGGTCGAAGATCCTGCACTGCAAGCGAACCGCGCCGAAGGTGTTCGACGCGGCGCAGGCGTGGGTGGAGCTTGCCGACTTCGTGCCGGCGTTTATCACGGGGAATCTCGATCCCCGCACGATGCCCCGAGGGATCTGCGCCGCCGGCCACAAGGCGATGTGGAACGCCTGCTGGGGCGGGCTGCCGAGCAAGCGGCTGCTCAACAGCCTGTCGCCGGGCCTGTCCAAGGTGGCCGAGCATTATGCCGACCACACGATGACCGCGGATCAGAAGGCAGGCGGGCTTGCCCCCGCCGTGGCCAGGAAGGTCGGCCTGCCGGCGGGTCTGGCGGTGGCGGTCGGCGCGTTCGACGCCCACATGGGCGCGATAGGCGCGGGTGTAAAGCCCGGCACGCTGGTCAAGATCATAGGCACCAGCACCTGCGACATCACGGTCTGGCCGCTGGCTGAAAGCCTGCCCGACATCCCGGGCCTGTGCGGAATCGTGCCGGGGTCGGTGTTGCCCGGCATGTACGGCCTGGAAGCGGGCCAGTCCGCCGTTGGCGATATTTTCAACTGGTTTGTCCGTCACGTGGCGGGTGAGAAGTGCGCCGCGGGCGGCGATGGCCATGCGAGGCTCACCCGTGCGGCTGAGGGAATCAAACCCGGCGCCAGCGGGCTGCTGGGGCTGGACTGGAACAACGGCAACCGCACCGTCCTGGTCGACGCCCGCCTGACCGGCCTGCTTGTCGGCCAGACGCTGCACACCACCGCGGCCGAGATATACCGCGCCCTTGTCGAGGCCACCGCCTTTGGGGCCTTGACCATCATCAACCGTTTCCAGGAGTATGGCGTGCGGATCGACCAGGTGATCAACTGCGGCGGCATTGCCGAGAAGAACCCTATGGTCATGCAGATCTACGCCGACGTGTGCAATCGTCCGATGAAGGTCAGCCGCTCGGCACAGACCTGTGCCCTGGGCGCGGCGATCTGCGGGGCCGTGGCCGGCGGGGCCTATCCCGACATTCCCGCGGCACAGAAGAGAATGACCGGCGTGAAGAAGAAGGTCTATCGTCCGCGCCCATCGGCGGTCAAGTGCTACGCTGGGCTGTATCAGATATACCGCACGCTGCACGACGCGTTCGGCCAGGCCGGGTTCAAGGGCCGCGTCGATCACGTGATGAAAGACCTGATCGCCTTGCGCGACCAGGTCCGCAAGGGATAAGCCATGCTCACTAAACTCAAGGCCGCGGTCTGCCGCGCCAACAGGCGACTGGTGGATGAGAAACTCGTCACGTTGACCTGGGGCAACGTTAGCGGGATCGATCGCAAGCGCGGGCTGGTGGCGATCAAGCCCAGCGGCGTGGCGTATGAACAACTCGCGCCGAAGCATATCGTCGTGGTCGATCTTGACGGCAAGGTGGTCGAAGGCGAGTTGCGACCCAGCAGCGACACGCCGACGCACGTGCTGCTGTACAAGGCCTTTGAGGCCATTGGCGGCATCTGCCACACCCATAGCTGCTTTGCCACTATGTTCGCTCAGGCCCGCCTTCCGATCCCGCCGATGGGCACGACCCACGCGGACTGCTTCGCCTGCGCGGTGCCCGTTACGCGCCTGCTGACCATCGAGGAGGTCCAGCAGGATTATGAGGGAAACACCGGGCGGGTCATTATCGAATGTTTCTCCGAATCCGAAATTGATCCGCTCGCCACGCCCGCGGTGCTCGTGCCCGGGCATGCGCCGTTCACGTGGGGCACATCGGCCCAGGAGGCCGTTGACAGCGCCGTGGCGCTGGAAGCCGTTGCCCGGATGGCCATGGGGACCCGGCAGCTCAAGTGCGATGCGATCGAGCTGGAAGACTACGTTCTGAACAAACACCGTCAGCGCAAGCACGGGTCGGACGCGTACTACGGCCAGCGCTGAACAGGAGTTGCCATGATCGATCTGCGACAACTGGAAGTGTGGTTCATCACCGGCAGCCAACACCTTTACGGTGAGCAGACGCTCGAGCAGGTCGCCGCCGACTCGCGGCAGATCGCACATGGGCTTGACAGCGCCGAGGCGATTCCGGTAAGGGTCGTGTACAAGCCGGTACTGACCACGCCCGAGGCGATTACCGGCCTGGTCCGCCAGGCCAACGCCGCGCCGAACTGCATTGGGCTGGTCTGCTGGATGCACACGTTTTCCCCCGCTAAGATGTGGATTGCCGGCCTGCGCCAACTCAACCAGCCGCTGTGCCACCTGCACACTCAGTTCAACCGCGACCTGCCCTGGTCCACAATCGACATGGACTTCATGAACCTCAACCAGTCGGCCCACGGCGGGCGCGAGTTCGGATTCATGGTCAGCCGGCTGGGGATTAGCCGCAAGGTCATCGTCGGCCACTGGCAGGAAGCCCGCGTCGCGCGGGAACTCGCCACGTGGTCGCGCGCCGCGGCGGCATGGCATGACAGCCGCTCGCTGCGCATCGCGCGGTTCGGCGACAACATGCGGCAGGTCGCCGTTACCGAAGGCGACAAGGTCGAGGCCCAGATCCGCTTCGGCTATGAGGTGCATGGCTACGGCCTGGGCGAGTTGACGGCACGTCTGAAGGAAGTGGCCGATTCCCAGGTCCGCCGACTGTGCGACGAGTACGAGCAGCTCTACGAAATGGCGCCCCGGTTGCGGCGCGGCTGCGCCGGCTATGCGTCCCTGTGCGATGCGGCACGGATCGAATTGGCGCTGCGATCGTTCCTTGAAGACGGAGGCTTCGGGGCGTTTACCGACACGTTCGAGGACCTCCACGGGCTTGAGCAACTGCCGGGCCTGGCCGCCCAGCGGCTGATGGCCGATGGCTACGGTTTCGGGGCCGAAGGCGACTGGAAACACGCCGCGCTGGTCCGCGCGATGAAGGTGATGGCTGCCGGCCTCGATGGCGGCACGTCGTTCATGGAGGATTACACCTACCACTTCTGCGAGGACGGCGGGCGCGTCCTTGGCGCGCACATGCTGGAGGTCTGCCCGTCGATCGCCGCGGCCAGGCCGCGCTGCGAGATCCATCCGCTGGGCATTGGCGGCAAGGCCGACCCGGTGCGCCTGGTGTTCGACGCCGCGACGGGGCCGGCAGTCAACGCTTCCGTGATCGACATGGGCGACCGGTTCCGACTGCTTGTCAACGCGGTCGATGTGGTTGCACCCACGGAGCCGTTGCCCAGGCTTCCTGTGGCCCGGGCGCTGTGGAGGCCGCAGCCGGACCTGCCGACCGCCGCGGCCGCTTGGATTTACGCCGGCGGAGCGCATCACACCGGCTTTTCCCTGGCGCTTAAGCCCGAGCACCTCGAGGATTTCGCCGAGATCGCCGACGTCGAATTGCTATTGATCGACAAGGACACACGGCTTCGCCAATTCAAGAAAGAGCTGCGGTGGGATCGCACCTGACCGCACGGCCGGCGGGTGGACGGTCCGCATCGACCGAATGCCTTGCCGGATGCTATTTCCGGGATGGACAGCTATACTCAAGGGCGTGTGCTCGCTTGAAGAACCATCGCCCGATGCGCAGTTGGCAGCGCCGCCGCCCGTCACGGAGGCCCGGCTGCTCTCGGCGATGGACGAGGTCTTCGGGTTCCGGCAGTTTAGGCCCAACCAGCGTGAGATCATCTCGGCCGTCCTGGCCGGGCGGGATGTGTTCGCCGTCATGCCCACCGGTGGGGGCAAGAGCCTGTGCTACCAGTTGCCCGCCCACGTGATGGAGGGCACCTGCCTGGTCGTCAGTCCGCTGATCTCGCTGATGAAGGACCAGGTCGACGCCGCGGTCGCCAACGGGCTGCGTGCGGAGTTCCTCAACAGTTCCCTCGCGGGCGCAGACCGCACGCGCGTTACGGGTCGCCTTTCGGCCGGGGAGTTGGACCTGCTGTACCTGGCGCCCGAGAGGCTGGTTATGCAGCGGTTCCTGCCGCTGCTGAAGGCTGCCCGCCTGTCGCTGATCGCCGTCGACGAGGCCCATTGCATCAGCGAGTGGGGGCACGATTTCCGCAAGGACTACCTCAGCCTGGACCGGCTGGTGCCGGAGTTTCCCCATGTCCCGGTGGCGGCATTCACGGCGACCGCGACGCATCGCGTGGAGCAGGACATCATCGACAAGCTCCGCCTGCGCAACCCCTTCAGGGTGCGGGCGTCGTTCGATCGGCCGAACCTGTTTTACCAGGTGATCCCCAAGGACGACGTGGAGGCTCAGGTGCTGAAGTTCATCCGCGGGCGCCCTGGCGACTCGGGCATCGTCTACCGCACGACACGCAAGGACGTCGAATCGACCGCGGCGTTCCTCCAGGACCACAAGATCAAGGCCGTGGCCTACCACGCCGGGCTCGACCAGGAGGTCCGCAAGCTGCACCAGGAGATGTTCAACCGCGACGAGGTCAATGTCGTCGTGGCCACCATCGCCTTCGGGATGGGCATCGACAAGTCGAACATCCGCTACGTGGTCCACGGCGACCTGCCCAAGAACATCGAGGGCTACTACCAGGAGACCGGGCGAAGCGGACGCGACGGCGAGCCGGCCGAGTGCGTGCTGTTCTTCAGCTATGGCGACGTGCAGAAGCTCCGCTACTTCGTCAAGCAGGTGGAAGACCCGCGGCAGCGGGGAATCCAGGAGCAGAAGCTCAAACAGATGGCCGACTTCGGCAGTTCGTTCCACTGCCGCCGGCGGCAGATTCTGCGGTACTTCGGCGAGAAGTACCCATCCGGCAACTGCGGCGCGTGCGACATCTGCGCGCCCGGCGCCCGGAGGATCGACGCCACGCGCGAGGCCCAGATCGTCATGTCGGCCATCGCGCGGACGCAAGAACGGTCAGACGCGCGGCACGTGATCGACATCGTCACCGGCAATGCCAGCGACAAGGTCCGCGCAATGGGGCACGACCAGCTCAAGACCTTCGGCATCGGCAAGGACCACGATGAGCGGGACTGGGCGCAGACCGTCGCCGACCTGCTCGAGCGGGAGTGCCTGCTCAAGGCCGGTGGTGGTGGTGACGGCGGCGCGCCGCTGACGCTGACGGACAAGGGCAAGGACGTTCTGTTCGGGCGGCGCGGGTTCACGTTCATCCGCACGCCCCCGCTGGCGCGGCAAACCGCGGGCAGCAAGGCAGAGATGTTGCGGGCCGAGGTTCAGGACGAAGACCTGTTCGAGCTGTTGCGCTCTCTCCGCAAACAACTGGCCAAGGACCGTGGCGTGCCGCCTTACGTGGTCTTCTCGGATCGCACGCTGCGGGAACTGGCCCGCGTCAAACCCGTCACGCTCGGCCAGATGCGCGAGGTCACCGGGGTCGGCACGGTGAAGCTCCACGAGTACGGCCTCGACTTCATAAGCCAGATCGGCCGGTACCTCGACGACCCTGCCCGCGGTCGGCCGAAGCGGCGCGAATAACCCCGGTCCACCCCTGGTCGTCGGCAAGGATGAATACGATATTGGGCTTCGTCGCGGCCTATCGTCCGGTAGTTTGTGGGCAGTGCGCCAACGGCGCATTTACTCGATGATCACGCGGAACCCGACGTTGAAGACCTTCTGGTACGACTCGTAGCGGAACCGGACTGATGCTCCGGCGGTCTTTGGACGATCGAACCATGAGCCGCCGCGAGCGGCCTTCGCTTGGGAAACATCGGCGTTGTTGCGTCCGTCGTCGGCCTTGTAGGGGTAGGGGCGGTAGCTCGACCGCGTCCATTCGTTAGCATTGCCGATTATGTCCTTCAGGCCCCAGGCGTTAGGCTGGCACTGGTCGACGTAGTCCACTACAAACCAGTTGTCCTTGAACCGGTCGTCCCGCAGAGGGAAGAGGTAATCCTTGGGATATGGCCGGCGCTGGTGGATCTTGCTCCCGCCGTCCCAAGAGACGTACAGGTTCCGCCGGTCGGAGTCGGCGAGGTTGGCGAACTTGCTGAAGTCCGTGTCGGCGTCGCCGTAGTAGAACTGGGTTGTCGTGCCGGCGCGGGCGGCCCATTCCCACTGGGCCTCGGTCGGCAGCGTCACGCGCCGGTGAGTCTTTTCCGACAGCCACTTGCAGAACCGCATCGCCTCCTGCCAGGAAATCCGCGCCACCGGCTGGTTGTCGTGGTTGGCAATGTAGCCTGGCACGGCGTGGTCCTTGCCGGTCTCGTCGATGTATCTGGTGTCGTGTTCGGGGTCGTGCTGGGCATACTGCTTGTTGGTGACCTCGCAGACGCCCATCCAGAAAGGCTTGTCGATCTTCACGACCGCGCGCGGGGCCTCGTCCGGGAATCCGTCCTGGGAGCCCATAACGAACTGTCCCGCGGGGATGCGGACGAACTTCATCGTCAGGCCGTCGCCAAGGGGCAACTCCATCGTGGCGCCGTCGCCTTGCATGGCCTTGGCCTTTGCGGCATCGAAGGGGAACTCTGGGCTTGTCAGCCCGTCTGGAACCGGCTTGGCCGGGCTACGGGGCATTACGGGCTTTGCCGGCGGCTTCTGGTTCAGCATCGCGACGAACTGGCGGTATTCCTCTTCAGGGTTGTCGGTCAGGCCGGCGTAGAGTTTAGCCAGCTCGAGCCGGCGTTTCTCATACTTCTGGTTGTTCCACATCCCTCGGTGCGGGGCGTTCAGATCGATCCACGTGTAGAGGCGGCTCCAGGCCTCGGCGTCGAGTTTGACGCCGTGGTGGCCCTTCTGTAGCATCTGGATTAGCGGACTGATCGACGCGTGGTATTCCATGGGGGGGAGTATGTCCAGATCGCTTTCCGGGCCCGGCCTGCACACGAAGGCCACCAGGTTCAGATACGAACGGTCGGCCTGCCAATTGCTCGGATTGCCCTTCTCGAAGGACGGCCGGTCGGCGCTTTGTTTGGCGTCGTTGTGGCAGCCCACGCAGTACTTGTTGAGCATCGGCTGGACCTCCGTGGGGTATCCGAACGGCCGGACCGGGCCGTACCACGGTGTGATCTGCCTCGGGGCTGCCCGCCCTGTACCCGAAGGGGCCGCGTAGGTCTTGCTGAGGTCCTCGTGGCAGCCGTTGCACGAGAGCACCTCGCCGGGCATGCCGGTCATCCAACTCCGCATAAGTGCAAGGGATGCGCCATTCTCATCCAGTGGCTGGATTGCCAGCGGAGTGTACGGCGGGGCCTCGAAGCAGAACGAGCCGTCCTTCTCCACTGGCACGGTGCCGATGATTCGCTTGATGTCCCAGCTTGACTCCAGCCCGACCGACTCGTGCCCGCCGCTGTGCATATAGCCGTAGTGGTATGACAGGACGCGGATGCTCTTGACCGTGCCGCGCGGCACGTCCTTGAGCCCTCGCCCGCCGTAGACGTCCGAGCAGTAGACGGTCGTGGGCCTGCCTGGGATGACACGCTCGGAGAGAACCGGCGGGGCCTTGCGGGGCACCAGAGGGATCGGCTCGAAGATGCTGTATTTCGGGTCGGAGTAGATGACCGTCATGTTGTCGAAAATGTCGACCAGGCAAAGGTTCCACTTGCCACCGGGGCCGAAGCCCGTCATCGATACCAGGAAGTACTTCTCCGACAATGGCCAGGGCGTGCCGAATGTGTACTTCTGCCCGCCGCCCTGATTGTCGTAGACGTTGCCCACAACGTCGCGCCCCCAGCCGGGAATCTCCTGAACGCAGCCGGTCTTCTCGGCCGGTAATACCTGCGGGTGAATGTTGACTTCAGTATTATCGCGCCCCCAGGCCTTGTCCGTGGGCTTGTATCTCAGCGGGTACTTGCGGGCCAACTCGGGATCCAGCAAGATCAGTCGGCCAGTCTCGCTCTTTGCGTGATGGCCGCTTGCGATGCCCACGATCTTCGAGGGATGGTCCGGGATGGGGCGAGGCCAGACGAAGGCGGTCGGGAAGTACGACCCGCTGCCCCAGTGCTCAACCTGGCCGCTCCCGTCAGGGTTCATCTGGAAGAGGTACCGAGAATAGTAATGCGGCGTGTCGGTGTACTCCCATCGCAGGTACAGAACGCGTCCGCTGTTAAGCACACGGGGGTGCCAATCGCTGTCCTGCTCGAACGTCAACTGCCGGACCGACTTGTTGCGGGTGTTGACTCGGTAGATGTTCGTCATTGGCTCGCTGCCGTTCACGCACGGCAGCCCCTGCATGCCGGCGGTCGAGCAGGCTACGATATTGCCTTCGTCCGGCAGATAGCAGGCGTCGAACCATTGCACGTCCGGCTGATTGGAAGGGGTCAACTCCCGCAGGTTTTTTCCATTGGTGTCGACTTCCAGCACCGCCCAGGCCCCATTGGCGCCCACGCCGGAGAACATGATCCGTTTACCGTCGTAATGCAGGTTCATGTGTTTCATAACCGACGTGCCCGGGTGTCGGTAGACAGTGCGGACCTTGACCTCGCCACGCAGGTTGGACAACTCGGAAATCTCGTTGTCCCAGCCATTTCTCCTGATGGTCGTCGAGGTATAGGCGTTGAGCGAGCGGTTGGCCTCGCCGTTCCGGCGGATGACCAGCAGCTTGTCGAAGTCCAGCAGCGGATTGGCCAGCGAGGCCTGGCGGATGAGTTCATCGAGGTCCTTCGTGGCCTGGGAGTTGTCGGCCTTGGCTTTGAGCTTGGCCTCAATGTCCGCCAGCCGCTTCAGCAGCGCCGGGCCTGCCTGGTACTTCTGGCCGTAGGTCCGGTTGAGGTCCTCGATCATCCTTCGGGCCGACGCGGCCGTGTTGATCGGCACGTCGCCGTTGTTGACCGCCAGGGCGACAGAGGCCGAGGCCGTCACGGCAACCAGAGCAAGGCAGCAGCAGAGCTTCTTCAATGCATTTGTCATCACGGGAATATCCTTTATCTGCTGTTCCACAGCCGCCGCAAAAACTGCCTGGAGGCGGCAGGGGCATATAACTTCCTCAATAAATGTCGAACCCCGATTGTTGCCGCTGGTTTCGTGGGTCCGGCATTATTTAGCCCTTGCGGCGAGGATTTCGCGGCCGGCGCCGCTATGGTGGTCCATCGACTTCCGTGCCGTGAAGTTCGGGTAGTTTCAGCAGTCGAAGAGGGGCACGTTCTTCCAGACCCGCGCATCCCTGGCACCCAGGCTGGTGGCCGCAGAGAGCCAGTTGGGCATATGCAAGCGGCGGACCGAGCA
>CAZSBS010000149.1:0-12275 GCA_964605095.1 uncultured Planctomycetaceae bacterium
GCCAGCTCTCGCCGCCGCGTGAAGCTCAGCTTCTGAGGGAGGCGTCCTTACGGCGATTGTCCGTGATGTAAGTCATTATTTTGATTTCTCGCCGATGTGGTTTTCGGACCAAACCGACAGTCCCTCAAGGGGGATGGGTACGATGGTGCCGCGATGGGTTTTGGTGTGCCGGCCGAGCGTGCAAGAGGGTGTTTCGATAGCGCCGCGAGGTGTTTTGGTGTGCCGGCCGAGCGCGCAAGAGGGTGTTCCGATAGCGCCGCGAGGTGTTTTGGCGTGCCGGCCGAGCGCGCACGATGGTGTTTCGATAGCGCCAAGTGGTGTTTTGGAGGGGGTTTGGAACTGTTTCGGAGTGTTTTGGAGCGGATTTGGCGCGGGTTTGGAGTCTTGGGCGATTTCAATGGTTGCGTTTGCGATGGCGTGATCGCGCCCGGGTCGGTTTGGCGGGTGCGGGTGCGGCCTGTACGGGCGTAACCGGCAGCGGCGCGGCTGGGCCGTCGGGGCGAGTTGGAACCGGGCGAGCGACGCACCAGACCAGCAGCACCGCGCCGATGAGCATCGGGATGATCGAGAGCCACTGGCCCATCGTCAGGACCCACGATTGATCCAGCGTCTGAAATTCCTTGAAGAACTCCACGCAGAACCGCCCGGTGAAGTACATCAGCAGAAACAGCCCGACGAGCAGGCCTCGTGGGCGTTTCTCTCGTCCGGCCCAGCGGTCGGCCAGGACGATCACCAGCAGCACAAACAGGCCCATCGCGAACTCGTAGAGTTGGGACGGGTGGCGCGCGAAGGCGCCATGGTCACTGTATCGCATGAACTTCACGGCCCACGGTGCGTCGGTGGCCCGGCCGACGATTTCGGAGTTCAGGAAGTTGCCAAATCGGATGCCGGCTGCGCCGACGGCGGCTGAGGGGCTGAATCGGTCCATCAGTTCCAGCAGCGGCAGCTTGTGCCAGCGCGAGTACAGCACCAGGGCGATGACCAGCCCGATAGTCGCCCCATGACTGGCCAGGCCGCCTTGCCAGAAGTAGAGGATCTCGATGGGGTTGCTGAGGTAGCGAGCAGGCTCGTAGAAGAGGCAGTGGCCCAGGCGGGCGCCCACGATTGTCGCCACGGCGCCCCAGGTAATGAAGCCCTCGATGATCTCCCTCGAGTACCCGCCGCGGCGCATCTGCCATCGCCAGAAGAGGTACGCCGTGACCAGCGTGCAGACGAAAACGACACCGTAATAACGAATCGTGATCGGACCCAGATGAATGAGCACGGGGTCGAGATTCCAGACGAAACCGAGCATGAAAGCCTTTCCTGCCTCCCCGCCGAGCGGGGCAAACAAGGGATACTAACAACCTGCCCGCCAAGGGCAAACATGTTTCTGACGGCCTGTTTCCGACGGCCTGTTTCCGACGGCCCTGGTGAGCCTCGCAGTTCGGCCGCAATATCCGGGCACTTTCTTGTGGGGAGAATGAAGAGCGGCGCTAGACTTCATGTGAGACCTTCTTTTCGGAACAGAAAGGCAGGACCATGGAACGGATAGTGGAACGCGTGGACGTGTGGGCGGCGGGGATCAAGGACAAGCCTGGCGCGTTGGCAGGCAAGCTGTCGGCCCTGGCGGAGGCTGGGGCGGACCTGGACTTCATCATCTCGCGGCGCTGCGCGGACAAGCCGGGCGAGGGCGTGGTGTTCGTCTCTCCGCTGCGCGGCGATGAGGAAATCCAGGCTGCGGGCGCGGTCGGCTTCGCCGCGGCCAACAGTCTGCATACGGTCCGCGTCGAGGGCGAGAACCGTCCCGGCGGCGGCGCCAAGCTGCTTGACAAGCTCACCAAGGCGGGGCTGAACATGCGCGGTTTTTCCGCCGCGGCCATCGGCAAGCGATACATCGCCCACATTGCCGTGGACACGGCCGAGGACGCCGCCAAGGCCATGAAGCTCCTGGCCGGCGACTAAGCGCACGGCCGGTGGTCTCAAGGCGCCTAGCGGCCCTTGAACGCCTGGACGAACTCCTCCGGTGTGACTCCGGCCTGCCGCAAGGCGCTGCGAAGCGTGCCGATGGCAAGTTCCTTGTGCAGGGGCAGGGCACAACCGGTGTCGCCTCGGCGCAGGACAACATGACTTCCCCGCCGCCGAACTTGACGGAACCCCAACCGCTCTAATATGCCAACCGCCTGCTTGCCGGAAATCCGGGGCAGCTTAGGCATGCATAGCCACCTCGAAGGTAGTCACCAGCGGTCGGCCGGTATCCTCCGTGGGGAACTCCTCCAGATATAGCTCCGTGGCTTCACGAAGATTGTGCAGGGCCTCCTCGATGGTCTTGCCTTGGCTGACGGTGCCGACCTCGGGGCAGTCAGCAACAAACAGATTACCTTCCTTGTGAAGCACTGCGGTCAGCGTTCGGTTCATGCTCTTTTACCTCGATACCAGTATACCCCATCTGCGGCCTATCGGCAATGGCCGCGAGGCGGTCAACTCACTTCCAGGCCGCCGCCTGTCAGATCGGGGCGAGAATCGAGCGGAGGATTAATTGCAGGACGAGATTGGCGTAGAGGCCGGCCAGGAGGTCGTCGGCGACGATGCCCCAGCCGCCGGGCAGTTTCTCCAATCGGCGAATCGGCTCGGGCTTGAGAATATCAAAGAAGCGGAATGCCACGAATCCCCACAAGGCCGGGATAATCCAGCCCCATGGACCGGCCCCCAGCGGCAGCCAGCAGAGGGTGATCGCCTGGCCGGCCCATTCGTCTATGGTGACCTGGCCGGGATCCTTCTTGCCGAAGTCCGCCTCCGCCTTGCCGCCGAGGATGCCGCAGAGCAGCGTCGCCGCCGCGGCCAGGATGAGCATCGTGCCGGTCACGCACACTTGCCGCCCGCCCGTGGCGAATGCCACCGCCAGGAACACCAGGCATGCCCCGGCCGATCCCCATGTGCCGGGGGCGATGGGCAGATAACCCGTGCCCAGGCCGGTCAGCAGGAGCGTTCGCACGGGGCAGCCGCATTTGCACGCGGGCACCTGGGGCGGGAGTGGATTGGCCGCCGGTTTGTCATCCGGGCGTTCTTCGGGCATGTCATTTCTCGCTGGACAGGCCAAGCAGCTTGCGGGCCTTGCCCACGTAAACCAGGCCGCTGAGGACCGTTACGATCATCGCCGCCCACACCAGGGCGGCTTTGGCGTATATCAGGGAAACACAATCGGGGAAGTTGCCAAGTTGGAACAGGACCAGGCAGATGGCGACGGACTGGACGGCCATCTTGATCTTCCCGGCCGAGTTAGCGGGGAACTTGATGCCCTGGCTCTCGCTGTAACCCCGCACGGCCGAGACCACGAACTCGCGGGCCAGGATGGTCACCACCATCCACGCCTGTACGCTGGAGAGCATGTGGCCGGTCAGCCAGGGCGCCAGGGCGGCGTCGGGTACGTTTTGGCTTTGGCCGCCCTGGAAGGCGAAGTTCGAGCCGGTAAGCATGACGAACGCCCCGACGACCAGGACCTTGTCGACGAACGGGTCGACGATCCGCCCGAACGCACTGGTGAGGTTCCATCGGCGGGCGATCCACCCGTCGAGCACGTCGGTGATCCCGGCCACGATGTACACACCCAGCGCGATGTTCAGCAGCAGTTGCGTGCCGGCCGCGCCGTAATCGTATTGGCCCAGCAGCACGAAGAACCCGCCGGCCAGGCCGATACGGGCGACAGTCAGTTGGTTGGGGATGGTCCACTTCATGTTATTGTGACACCACGAGATCGTATCCGTCAGCCTCGACTATGGTGGCGTCGACGAACCGCCCCGGCTTGGCCGACGATGTAAGTATACACACGCTGTCGATGTCCGGCGCCTGTCCATAGTAGCGGCCTATGCTGGCTCCGCCGGGTTCCTTGCCGTCCACCAGCACCCGCAGGCGCTTGCCCACGTGGGTCTCGTTGGCGGCAAAGACGATGTCCTGCTGGGTGAGCATGAGTTTCTGGCGGCGCCGCTCGGCCGTGGCGCGGCTGGGGCGGTCGGGCAGCTTGGCCGCGGGCGTGCCGGGCTCCGGGTAGTACGGAAACACGCCGACGGCCTCGAAGTCGAAGTCGCGCACGAACGACAGAAGCTCCTCGAAATTGCCGCGTGTCTCGCCCGGGAAGCCCGTGATGAACGTCGTCCGCAGCACGAGCCCCTCGATGCGCTGGCGGAGCTTGACCAGCAGCCGCTCGATGTGCTTTCGCGTTACGTGCCGGCCCATGCGCTTGAGCACGCCGTCGGCGATGTGCTGGAGCGGCATGTCCACGTACGGCACGACGTGCTCGCACGAGGCGATTGCGTCGATGAGGTCATCGTCGAAGCCCATCGGGTAGGCGTACAGCAGCCGGATCCACTCGACGCCGCCGAGCTTGTCGAGCTTTCGCAGCAGTTTGGCCAGCGTGTCGGCGCCGCCGAGATCCCGGCCGTAGTTTGTGGTGTCCTGCGCGATGACGTTCAGTTCGACGGCCCCGCTGGCCAGCAGTTCGCGGGCCTCGGCCAGGACCGTGGCGGGGCGCTTGGAGCGGAAGTCGCCGCGGATGGATGGGATCGTGCAGAACGTGCAGCGCCGCGAGCAGCCCTCGGCGATCCGCAGGTAGGCGGTGTGCGTGGGGGTCAGGCGGAACCGCCCAGCATCGCTGACGGGTTTGGCGGGGCTTGCGGAGATGCGCGAGACGCGCTGCTCGCCCAGCACGGATGAGAGGATCGAGTCGCGGTCGTTGACGCCAATGATGGCGTCGATGCCGGCCGCGCGGTCGAACAGGCCCTCGCCCAGGCGGTTGACGAGGCACCCGGCGACGACGATTCGCTTTATCTTGCCGGCAGCCTTGAGGCGGCGCGCCTCGGTGATGACCTCGAGCGATTCCGCCACGGCCGGGGCGATAAAGCCGCACGTGTTGATGATGACAACGTCGGCGGCGTCCATCGGCGCCCCGACGACGCAGCCACCCTCGGCCAGGTGCGCAAGGAGCTTCTCGCTGTCGACGAGGTTCTTCGGACAGCCCAGCGAGACTATCGCGACTTTCGGGGTGACTTTCGGTGCAACTTTCGACGGCTTGTTTTTTGCCATTTTGGCCATGGATGAATCATACGCTTTGCAGCGGGCGCGACAAAGGCAAAAGCGTGGCAACGGTTGCCGAGAACAGGGGGGCGCAAGCCTTTTGCCGCCGGCAACTGGCTCCGGCCCAAGTTCCGAACTGATTCCCAGGCTTGACGCCATGACCCGCCGTGGTAAGGTTGCCTCCAGTCGGAGTACCCCAGATGACAAGCGAATGATCCGTTCTCAGGCCCGAGGGGCCGGAAGTTTTTAGCCGGGGGCGTGAGCCCCCGGAACGGGAGCACAAAACAACCAGAGCCCCGAAGGGGCGACAGACGGAGAGCGCAGAATGTCCTACACTTGCCTGTAATACCACATTGTCTTCTCGACGAAGGAGCGGTCCCGCTTTCTTGACGACGACATCATGCCACGGCTGGTCAACTACATTGGCGGAATCATTCATGGCCTCGGCGGGACGCTGCTTGGCGGCAACGGGCCGGAGGATCACATCCATCTGGCCGCGATCCTGCCGCCCACGCGCACGATTGCCGATGTGCTCCGAGACGTCAAGTCGAACAGTTCGGGCTGGACTCGGGAAGAGTTCCCGGCTCTGAGCGGCTTTGGGTGACAGGATGGATATTCGGCTTTCAGCGTCTCGCAGTCGGTGATGCCCAAAGTTGTGGAGTACATACGGCAGCAGAAGCAGCATCACAAGAAGATGACTTTTGAAGAAGAGCTTGGCCGACTTCTTAAACAGCACGGCATAGACTTTGACCCGCGATATCTCTGAGCATGGCCGTTTCTGTCGCCCCTTCGGGGCTCTGTTTTAATGAGACGCCAACCGGGGGCTCACGCCCCCGGCTAAATGCTGACACCCCTTCGGGGCTCAAGAGCGGGGCTTGTCTAGGGTGCGTCGGTTCAGCAAGGCTTGTGCGGGGCCTTGTCACTTCTCGCCGGACGCCCGGGCCACGATTGCCGCCAGTCGGCCGGCGTAGTTGGCGGCGATCATTTCGTCCAGGGCGGCGATGGGGCGGAAGACCTCCAGCATGAGCGTGCCGGAATATCCGACGGCTGCGAGCGCGTCGGCGACGGCGTCGCAGTCGAGCTTGCCGCGGGTGGGCATTTCGTGCTCGTCGGCCAGGCCGCTGTTGTCGGAGAAGTGTACGTAGGCGATTTGCCGCCCGGCTGCCATTATTGCCGCCGCGGCGTCGCCGTTCATCAGCGCGTGGCCGGTGTCGAAGCACATCGCGGTGTGCGGCGCGGCCAGGTCGGCAAGCAGCCGGGCAAGCTCGGCCGGATCGCGCCCGACGCCGTGGTAGGGCGGCAGATTCTCGAAGGCGTAGGTCACACCGATACGCTCGCCGTAGTCGCCCAGCTCGGCTGCGCTGCGGCGCAGGCAGTCCAGTTGCATGCGGTACTGGTCAGGCGAGACGGGCGTGTCTTGCCTCGGTGAGCAGTGTACGACGACGAGCGAGCCGCCGAGTTCGAGCAAGAGCCGGCCCTCGCTACGGTAGGTCTCGACGGTGAATTGTCGCACGGCCTCGTCGGTGCTCGACGGGTCGTATTGCGGCCCGAACAGGCCGTGGATGCTGTCGCACGGAAGGTGCCCGGCGGCGAGGTAATCCTTCATCTGCCCTACGGTGACCCCGGCGTCCTGGCGGCGATATGCCTGCACGACGGTGCAGCCGAGCTTCCGGAGGCGCCCCAGCCACTGTCCCGCCGGGAAGTCGTCAAACCCTATTGGCGCCACGGTTCCTAGTCTTATCGCCATGTGCGTCAGTCCGCTCCGAGCCGCCGGCGAATGTATCCGGCCCGGGCCTCGGCCCGGTCGTCGGGTTCGAGTTGCTTGTCGAGCATCTTCTGGAGGTGGGCGGGCTGGGTCAGCAGGAAAAGCTCGTTGATGGTCTTTAGGTCGACTTCTTCGAGCCGGCCTGTGTTTATGCCCAGGCGTACCAGCGACAGCAGGTACATCGTCTCGTCGGTGTTGATGAGCCTTGCCGCGCGCAGCAGGGCCAGCGACCTCTTCGCCTTGTCGTCGACGGCGACGCCGCGGCGTTTGATCAGCGCCTCCCGCGCCCGCCGCTCGTACTGGACGAACTGCGGCACCATTTCGGTGAGGAACTCGTGGACTATCTGCTCTTCCGTCTTGCCCAGCGTGGTCTGGTTGGAGACCTGGAAGAAGTCGCCGCTGGCCTCGGTGCCCTCGCCGAAAAGCCCTCGTATCGCCAGTCGCATGTCGTGGGCGGCGCGGAAGGCCTTCTCGATCTCGCCGGTCATCTTCAAGGCGGGCAGGTGCAGCATCACGCTGACTCGCAGGCCCGTGCCGACGTTGGTCGGGCAGGCGGTAAGGTAGCCGTACTTGCCGTGGAAGGCGTAGTCCAGGCGTGCCTCGAGCAGGTCGTCGACCCGCATGATCCCCGCGACGGCGTCGGTCAGGTCCAGCCCGCTGCGGAGGACCTGCATTCGCAGGTGGTCTTCCTCGTTGACCATGATGGCGCAGGTCTCGTCGCTGCTGATCGCCACGCCGCGCGGATGGCTCGCCATGGCGTGCTGCCGGCTGATAAGGTGGCGCTCGACGAGCAACTGGCGGTCCAACTCGCAGGCGCCCGCGATGTCGACGTAGAGGACCTCTTTTGCGATGCCGGCGGCAAGGATCTCGCGGCGCAGGCGCTGCTCGATCTCGTGCTGCTGGTCGGGGCTGCACTGGGCGAGGAACGGCGCGCCGGCGAGGTTGCGGGCCAAGCGGACGCGGGATGAAATCACCACGTCGTGCATAGCCCCGGCGCCCCGCAGCCATTCACCCGCACCGCATGCAAGGTCCGCCAATTTCATGCCTGTTCCATTTCCTTGAGGCGGTCGCGCAGCTCGGCCGCCTGTTCGTAATTCTCAGCCGCGACGGCCTGCTTGAGCTGGACCCGCAGCCGGAGAATGGCGTTCTGCTTTTCTTGGCCCGCACCGGCGCGGTGGGGGACTTTGCCTATGTGCTGGCTGGCGCCTTCCTGGGCCTGGCGGAGCAAGGGGTCGAGCGCCTCGGCGAACGCGTCGTAGTCGTTCGGGCAGCCCAGCGAGCCGCGTTTGCGGAACTCGGCGAACGACAGCCCGCACACGTCGCAGCGCAGGTCCGAAGTATCCTCCCGTCCAGCCGACTGAAGGATGAAGTCCTCCAGGAGTTGGCTTATCGGCAGACTCGCCTTGACCGTGATGCCCTCGGAGGCCGCGCAGTCCTCGCAGAGGTGCTTCTCGATCTTGTTGCCGTCGGCGATCTCCGTCAGATGCACCGTTGCCGGCTTGCCGCACTTGTCGCATTCACGCTTCATAGACGCCTCGCCTCTTAATGTTAGGTCGTGTGGGCCTTGCGATCAATACCCTGCCCAATCAATTCATCGGCCGGGGCGAGGGGGGACTCAATTGCGGATTGCGGATTGCGGATTGCCCTTCCGCAGGCTCGGTTTCCGAGCGAAACCCGTGGGAGAAGAGGGCCACACTTTTCCTGTGGTTCTGGCCCCAACGGGGCAGGCATTGCGGGTTTGCTCCCGCTTTTCCCTAAGAGTTGCCACTCACTGCCTACTACCTTCTTGGCACAACAGGAACTCTAACGGGACGGAGAGGTTCGAGGCGCCCAATGGCGGCAATCCGCAATCCGCATTCCGCAATTCTTCAGGGCGTGCCTACTCGTCCAGTTCGGTATCCTTCAGCCCCGCCGGGATGGGCGTGGGGCGCTGGCAGCTCGAGACGATTTCGACGTGCCGCCCAGACTTGCTGGACTGTTCGACGGCGAGCATCACCTCCAGCACGTGGTAGGCCAACTCCCCGCATGGTCGGAACTTCCGGCCGGTTCGCAGGGCGGTGGCCAGGTCGGCCGAGCCGATGCCCCGGCTGTTCTCAGCGTTGGCGTGGGTCAGCGGCATGTCCGTCCATGGGTCTTCCTTGCGGCGGCGCCCGATGAGCACCGGGCCGCCGAAGCAGTTGGGGTCCGGAACGCTCAGCGTGCCGGTCTCGCCGTAAATCTCGATCCGCGGCAGGTTGTGGGCCTGCACGTCGAAGCTCATGACCAGTGTGGCCACCGCGCCGTTGACGAAATCCATCACGGCTGCCATGTGAGTGGGGGTCTCGACGACGATCTTCTTGCCGCGTTTCTTCTCGCTGGTGATGGTCCGCTCGGCGAAGCTGATCTGGGCCGAGCCGGTCACTCGCTTTACCGGACCCAGCAGGTTGACCAGCGTGGTGATGTAATATGGCCCCATGTCGAGCATCGGCCCGCCGCCGATCTCGTAGAAGAACTCCGGGTCCGGGTGCCAGACCTCCACGCCGCCGGAGCACATGAACCCCGTGGCCGCCACGGGCCGGCCTATCGCCCCGTCGTCCAGCAGCTTGCGGCAGGTCTGGATGCCCGCGCCCATGAAGGTGTCCGGCGCGCCGCCGACCAGCAACCCCTTTTCCTTGGCCAGCTTAAGAGTCGCCAACCCATCGGCCTTGCGGATGGCGAAGGGCTTTTCCGTGTAGGCGTTCTTGCCCGCGGCCAGGGCGCTGAGCATGATCTCGGTATGAACCTTGGGCGGCGTCAGGCAGATCACAAGTTCGATCTCGGGGTTCTTCAGAACCACGTCGTTGTAGCCGCAGTTGGGGATGTTGTACTCCTTGGCGGCCGCCTGGGCCCGCTCCAGGATGATGTCCGAGCAGGCCACCACGTCCAGGATTCCCATCCGCTTGCAGTGCGTGAAGTACCTGCTGCTGATGTTGCCGCAGCCGATGATGCCCGCCTTGACCGGCTTGAGTGCCATGTTAGTCCCTGCCTTTTCCCGAAAAGAAGGTAGTAGAAGGTAGTAGGTAGTAGGGTCACAGAGCATTAGACTATCTGCACCCGGCAGCCTATGCAACGGCAACTTGAAAACGGCGGGGCAAGGAAATGCTCCCTGCTCGCTGAAGCGAGCAGGCCTCAAGGGAACCTAAATCCCGTGTTACCCGTTCCATGTTCCCGGTTCCGCTGTTTGCTTCTCCGGGCTGCCATCATAAAAACTGTCGTTGCCTAGAACTAGACTCGCTTGTGGAGCGTAGAATCCCCGCCGAAACGACTTTGGGCTACAAACGCGAAGGATCATTCTTTTGTCGATGATGTTTGCCGCTGTCCTGGCGTTTTGAACATTTGGCATTGAACATTTAACATTTGCGGGCAAAGCCCGCGCTGGGCTTCTCTTGCAGCCGGGCCGGTTGTGGGTTATTGATACTTGGCCTTCAGGATTGCGGAGTCCCGATGTGTATCGGGACGTTCAGGCGGCAGATGGATTTTCCTGGCGGAGTTGCGTATGGCTCATGACATACTGAACCACTCGATAGAGGCACAGGAAGGGCGCATCAGCGTTCTGATCCTGGGCATACTCGTCGGCGGCGTGCTGGTCGTCAACTCGTACATCGCCGAATGGGTATTCTTTGACCCGTTCTACAGCGACGCCTTGGCGCTGGTCGGGGCGGTGCTGCTGGCGATTCCGATATTGGCCCACGCCGCCAAGCACCTTACCCACGGGCACATGCACATGGACGAGATCGTTGCCCTGGCGGTGGTGGCGGCCCTGGCGAGCAACGACTTCAAGGCGGCGGGGCTCGTGGCGTTCTTCCTGCTTCTGGCGAACCTGATCGAGACCCGCACGGCCCTTGGCGCCAGGGCATCCATTGAGGCCCTCGTCCACCTGACGCCCACCAGGGCCCATCGCCTTACGGCCGAGGGCGGGGAGGAGATGGTCGACCCCCGCGAGCTGACCAGCGGCGACGTCGTACGCGTACGGCCCGGTGACAACATTCCAGCCGACGGCGAGATCGTTGTCGGGCAGACGTCCATCAACCAGGCCAACATTACCGGCGAGTCCTTGCCGGTTGACAAGGCCCCCGGCGACGAGGTTTTCGGCGGCACGAGCAACCTTGGCGGCGCCATCGACGTGAAGGTCACGCGCAGCGGCGAGGACACCACGCTGGGCAAGGTCCGCAAGCTCATCCTCCAGGCCGAGCAGACCCGCATACCGATAATGAGGCTCATCGACCGCTACGCCTCGTGGTACACGCCGGTGATCCTTATGCTCACGGGCTCGGTGCTGCTGTTCACGCAGGACATGTCCAAGGCGGTTACAATGTTGGTCGTCGGGTGCCCGTGCGCATTGGTGCTGGCCGTGCCGACGGCGGTAGTGGCCGCGCTCTCCTGTGCGGCCAGGCTGGGCATATACATCAAGGACGTGTCGACCATCGAGATGGCGCGGGACATCAACGCGTTTGTCTTTGACAAGACCGGCACACTGACAACCGGGCAGTTGAGCGTTACCCGCCTGATGCCGGCTTCGGGCACCGATGGTGCGGACCTGCTGTCCGCCGCGGCCAGCGCCGAGCAGCTTTCCAAGCACCCGGTAGCCAGGGCGGTTTTGGCTGTTGCCAGCCGCGCCCGCGTCGAGCCCAGGCCCGCGACCGAGTTTGAGGAAATCTCCGGCCGGGGCGTGCAGGCAACCGTTGACGGGCAGAAAATGCTGGTCGGCAGGCGCGCCTGGCTGGCCGAGCAGGGGGTGGACTTCTCCGCCATGACGGGCGAGGAGTTCGCCGAGCCAGAGGGGCTCAGCACGCTATATGTTGCCCGATCCGGCAAGGCCCTCGGCTGGATCGGCCTGGAAGACCGCACCCGCGACGAGGCCAAGCAGGCGATGGGCGAGTTGAGCGAGCTTGGCATACGCGAACTGGTGATGGTCACCGGCGACCGCTGGTCCGTTGCACGTCGGGTAGCCCGCGAGATGGGCTGCACCGAGGTCCAGGCCGAGGTCCTCCCGGCCGACAAGCTCGAACTGGTTGCCGCCCTCCGTGAAAAGGGCATGAAGGTGGCCGTTGTCGGCGACGGCGTAAATGACGCCCCGGCCCTTGCGGCCGGCGACTTGTCTATCGCCATGAGCGCAGCCGGAAGCGACGTGGCCATGAACTCGGCCACCATCGTCCTGATGAACAACAATCTCCGCCGCCTGAGCCTGCTGATTCGGCTGAGCCGCAAGACCATCAACGTCATCCATCAGAACCTCATGTTCGGCGCGGCGTTCATCGTCACCTTCGAGGTGATGGCGGTGCTGAACGTTATTACACCGGTGATTGGCGCGGCGCTTCACGCGGCCGCGGCGACGTTTGTGATCTTCAACTCGGCAAGGTTGGTTCGCTTCGGCGAGGAGCTGCACGAGCCGGTTCGGCCCCGAGAGCCGCTTCACGAGGTCCACACCGAGGCTGTGCCGGCG
>CAZSBS010000150.1:0-8576 GCA_964605095.1 uncultured Planctomycetaceae bacterium
CTACAATCTACTGGCTACCGTTTCACATTCTCTTAGAAAGGAAAACGTCAATGAAGCTATTGCAGGAGTTCAAGCAGTTCGCGATGCGAGGCAACGTGGTGGACATGGCCGTGGGCATTATCATCGGCGGAGCCTTCGGCAAGATCGTCAGTTCGATAGTCACCGACGTGGTCATGCCGCCCATCGGCGTTATTCTGGGCGGGGTGGACTTTTCCGCCCTGAAGATCGTCATCAAGCACGCCGCCGTGGACGCGGCCGGCAAGGCGGTGCCCGCGGTAGCCATCGCTTACGGCAACTTCATCAACACGGTCGTGAACTTCATCATCATCGCGGCCGCGATTTTCACGGTGGTCAAGCTGATGAACTCGATGAAGAGGAAAGAGGAAGCCAAGCCCGCCGCCCCGCCGGCGCCGACGAAGGATCAGGAGCTTCTCGCGGAGATCCGCGACCTGCTCAAGACAAGGGCGTGACGGGATCGGAGCTTCCGGGCGGCTCGGGCGCCCGCAGTTCTCGAACGATTGCGCCCACGGTAGCCAGGATGGTGAAGATCAGGCAGGCCCACAGCGTCATCCACAACGAGTGGGCCATGTCGCGCGGCGCGCCCAAGGCGGCTGCGAGGGCGGCGTTTGCGCCCGAGTAGACAATCGCGACAGCCAGGCCGGTCACCACGCCGAGGATGATTCGCCGCGACGTGGCCCATCCGCCCGCCCACGCCGCCGCGGCGGCCCCGGCCAGCAGAGGCACCCATATCGACAGCTTCCACGTATCCCGCAGGATCGGCGCCAAGCCATGGAGGCGCCATTGCAGCAGGTCTATGCCCGCAAGCAGCGCGGCGGCGACAACGACCGCAACCGGGCAGTGCCACGTGCGGCGCGGCAGCTTTTTGCGGTGCTCGGCCAGGACGCCCATTCGCCGCCGGACCGTCAACGGGTAGTTGTAGAACAGGTCAAAGACGAAGTGCTCCAGCAAGGCCCCCTTCTCGCCGAAGACCGGCACAATATGCACGGCTCCCGTCGCCCAGTGCCCGGCCATGAAGCGAGCCAAGGTCGGATAGCGGTACGCCATCTGGATCGGGAAAGCGAGGTAGCCGACGTACTTGAAGAAGCCCAGGAAAACGGCGATGTTGTAGTCCTTGAAGTTTCGCTCGCGGATAACCAGGTACAGCACGTAAAGCCCGCGCGTGAGCGAACCGGGCGATATCGGCGTTACCTGGAAGGCGCCGAGGATCAACCCGGCACGCACCCACAGTTCCCTGGTCGACAGCTCAGGGTGGTGCAGCCAGTACCAGACGGCGATGGAGACTGACACCACCTGCGTGACCGGCAGCGTGCATACGTGGACAGCCAGGCTCTTGAGGTACTTCTGGATGAACGGCTCCTGGATCCGGGAGAGGATCCGCTCGGCGTCCTCGTCGCTGACCATGTGGTTGCGGCGTCCCTCGGCCACCATGTCCCGCAGCCACTGCTCGCGGGCAGCGGCGTTGAAGTACAGCCGCACCGGGCGGACGAAGATGAAGCCGAGCTTCTGCTTGGCAAAGGCCCAGTCGGTAAGCATGCGATGCAGCCCGGCCGGGAGAATCGCAAAGGGCAAATGCGGCAGCACCCACAGCGGCCTGTCCGCCCATCTTTCGGCCCTGGCCGAGCTTATCCGCCCGCGCCGCAGCCAGCCTATGAGCATTTCGAATATGCGTGCCTTGACCGCCCTGGCAAAGTACGCGGGCTGGAGCATCGCCAGGTAGTGAATGCGGTATTGCTTGCGCCCGAGCATTCGCCGCATGACCAGGCACGCCGCCGGCGCGGCAAGCAGCAGGGCCGCGCCAATCAGTCCGTTTCGCCAGCCCAGGTGCCATCGCGAGCCACCGTCGCCGCAAAGCTTCACGAGGAGCCCCCCCGCCAGCAAGGCCGCACCGGTGAGCCTGCTCGCGGCGGCCAGAACGCCCAGCACCCAGAAAGCCGCGAACATTCCGAAACTCTTGCTGATTCTCCGCTCGGCAGAGGCGTCGATCCTGCCCGCCACGCGCCAACCGCCAATCGTTGCCCGGCCTATCGACTTCCAAAGCCCGCCGTCGTAAAGCAGGCGAACGTGATGGCCGGTGATGTCCACCTGCGAGTCGCGGTACGCGGACTCGGCGGCGCGGAGTTCGGCCAGGGCGGGCATCATGTCGGCGAAGGTTTCGCTCCGGGCATCGACGTAGGCGGCGAGCTTGTCCACGTCGCCACGGTCGAACTGCACGAGCCTGCCGCGGGCGAGCCCCCGGGCGATCAGAACGAAGTCGCCCGGGCTCATCGGCAGAAATGCCAGCAACGCCAAACCTGCGCGGAAGTCCACAGCCGTCAGGCCCGCGGCGGGGTCGTCGTCGAACTGGCGGCGCTTCAGGCAGTTGGGCTGGCTCTTGCACGTGGACCACTCGTACTGGCGGGCGAGTTCCGGCGCGCCCATGTCGTGAAGCATTCGCACAAGCTCGGCCATGAACCTTTTTTTGGCGCAGTATTCCAGCGAGCCGGCCTGGTCGGCCACCGGCAGGCAGCCGCGCCGCGTCAGGTGGTCGTCCACCTCGAACCGCCAGGTCCGGCCTTCAAGCCACTCGCTGATCTCGCCGCAACTGCCAATCGTCGGGTCGACGAACGTGGCGAGGATGTCCACCACGGAGCCCTCGCCTCCGAGCCTCTCGGCCGCGGCGCGGCGGATGAACTTCTGCCAAAGCGCCCCCGCCCTTGCGGCCGTGGGATTAACCTGCAATTGGAACGGGCTCTGAAAGCCCACCCAGTAGATGGCGTCGCGGAAGACCTGGGAAGCCCGGCTCGGCGGGACGAGGATCTTCATCGCGTAGCTGCCGCCGATAGTCAGCCCGCCAATGCCCGACGAGCCCTCCAGCGGCTCGACGGCCTTGACCTGCACACGGTAGACCTGCCCCGCGAAGCCGCCGCCGACAAACCGCTCGACGACCACGGTCACTTTCGCCCGCCCGGGCGGGATGACGCCGGTCATCTCGTACGCGAGTTCGGCGCCCGGCTCGAAACGGTCCACGCGAAGCGGGCGCAGGACCTCCATCTCGCCGAAGCGTTTGGCCAGCAGCCGCGTCGTATCAACCGAGTACTCAATCGCCATGGAATCTCCGTCCAATGAGCCAACAACCCGCACGTCATGCCGGGCGCACGTCCTTATTTTATCGGCAAGTGGCGGCAGTTACTGTACGCCAGGCGCGGCAAAGGCGTTCGGCGAATCCGGCCTGGGGTGAAAACGGCCCCTCCCCGCCGACCCGCGGGAGCCCCACGCCGCTTTGGCTCCAAGCCAAGATGGACACCGGCGGCATCTGGTGGCAAGATTTCGGCAATGACTTGCGGGTGGTCCTGTGGTTGAACAAGTTGGATGTCTCGGCGGCGGGTATCACGTGGCTGAAGCTATCGGCACCGAAGACATGAAAGGGAGCAACGTTCGATGAGCAGGCTGGGTGAAACATGGCAGGAGCACCGAAAGTGCATGCTCGATGAGACGTCGCGTTTCATCGAGTGGGGCCTTAAGCACCCTGACCTCGTCATCGAAATCCCCGCCAAGCCCGTCGGCGAGAGCGGATTCCCAAAGGGCGTGGGGGAGTGGTTCTGGGGGATCGCCCTGTCGACCAGCACCGACGCGAAGATCCAGTTCTGGCGAGACTTCCTGCTCAGGCGCCCGATGCAGTTCCTCCGGCGGCGGTGTTCGTGACAGTCGCCTGGTTCGGAGGCGAATAACAGGCGGCCATGCCTCTCTCGTTTTCTTCAATCACTTCGCCGGATTTTCCCCCGCCTCGCTCGGCTCGTCCGTCGTCTGGGGCTGCTCGGCGGGAATAGCCTTGAGCACGTCCTCGGCGTACGCGCGGAGCAGGCTCTCGTTCTGAATGGACTTGACGAGTTTCTGTGCGTACGTCTTGGCCTTGTCGAACTGCCGGTCGTTGTAATAGAGGAACGTGGCCAGGAACTCCAGCCTCTGACGGGCCTCGGGGCTGGCGGTCTTTACTCGCTCGTCCAGCAGGTCGAGTTGCTTGCGGACAACGTCGGCGTTCATGACGGCCGGCAGGTCTATGCGGGCCTTGGACAGCATCGGGAACATCTGGAATGCCCGCTCGATCTCGTATGACGCGCTGAGCGACTCGCCGGCGCCCAGCAGGCTCAGGCCCCTGCCTATCCGCGCCAGGGGATTTCGCTTGTCCTGGTAGCTTGCCGTCTCATACGTGTAGGCCGCGTCGTAGTACTGGTTGGCTCGCAGGCGCTCGCCGGCCTGGGTCATCTGGACGTTGAAGCGATCCTTACTTTCGCCAGCCAGGCCGTGAAGAACCATCGACCTGCCCCCCTGGTCCTCGACCAGGGCGCCCGCAACCGGTGCGGTCGGAGCCGCGGCCCGCTGGGGCGCCAGGCCGGCCTCAATGAGGGCCTGTTCCTTGCGGCTATCCCGGTCACGGCGGAGACTGACGAGCATGTCCATGAACACGTCCTGGTTTCTGACCGGCGTGCCGGGCAGTTTCTGGATCGACCCGCCAAGTGATGCCTGGGCGCCAACCTGGTTGGCGTCCTGCTGGCTGGGCAGGCCGGGCGCGACGGGCGGGTTCGGCTGGCCCAAGCCAAGCGGCGAGGCGCCCGGCACATCGGCGTCCAACTTGTCCGTTACGGCGCCTTGCCGCTGTAGCGGCTCGTTCTGGGCGTCGATTTGCCGGGAATGGGCTTGGAAGTAAAGTTCGCGGGCCAGTTCAGCCTGCTGCTGCCCGCCGGAAACGCCGAACAGGCCGCCTACCGGCAGGTAGTTGGTCGCCACCGTGGGCTCCAGCCGCACCGGCGTGGCGAAAATGGCCCCAACGTCCGACCTCGCCCCGCCCGCGACAAGCATCGGTTGGGCGCCTGGCAGGGTCCGCGACGCCTCCGGCACCAGGGTCCGCGCGCCGCGATTGGCCTCGCTGGTCCGGTAATCGGCCATCGCGTCCACGTAAAGCTGCTGGCCAAGAGACGTAGCCGACGGAACCGTCGCAATCGGAACGTTCGTGCCAGGCGCCGCGCGACCGGCCAGGATAGAGTTGAGTCCCAAAACCGTCTGCCCGCGACTGTAATATGGCGACGGCAGATACGTCTGCCCGCCAAGGGCCTGCGACAGACCCACCGACCGACGGCCGAAGTCCGACTGAACGGACGACGGCACGTTGGTCTGCAACTGGTCGCCCGCAACGTAGCCCGTCGAGCCATGGAAATAAGCGAGCCCGGAAACCTGGCCGGTCACGTAGAGCTGGCTGTTGATCTGCTGGCCCTGGGGCGTTTCGTAATTGTAGCGCGAGCCCAACGATGGACTTGCGTCGAGTTCACGCCCGTCTTGTGTTGGAAGCACCTGACCACTGGCGGAAGAGACAAATATCAACAGCCCTGCCGCCAAGGCCACGCGGATTGTTCGGCCGGTGTCTTTCATATAATGCCCTCAATGTATTTGACACTTCAGGTGCCGCCGGGTTCATCGGATTCCGAAGAATTCTCGGCGACAGCGTCGTCGTCAAAAAGCCGTAACCGGCCATTCAGTATATCGCAATGCGATTCGAATCGCCAGTTTCCCCTTCTGGGGGTGCCGCTGCGCCGCGGCTTCGCCCGCGCTTTGACCACGCGGGAAGCTATCCTGGCGCCTTTAGATCGTCTGTTTCCACGCATTTTGCATTTCCTCCAACCAAGACTCTCCTTTTATTATCGGCCTGCCTGGATGGCCTCGTGAACGGGCCTTACTAATTGTATGCGCGCCGCCGGTCGGCCGATCGCGCCCGCCGGCAGGTGGCGGCAAGTGTCCGGCTCGGCCCAAGGCGAAGCCGTAGGCAAAAACAAAATGCCATTGTTCCTATAATCTATGAATGACCCATTGCCGATGTAAGACAAGGCCAACGCGCGTCGCGCGTACCAGCAACAGGGCGGGCGCTTATGCCTGGGCGTCTGCCAGGGTCGAACCGTAACCATACGGAGAGGCAGTAGCTGACTATGCGACCACTTAGGATGTTCACAATCGAGCCATCGCTGCCCGAGCAGCTTGCCCCGCTGATAGAGTTGGCCCATAACCTCTGGTGGTGCTGGCAGGGCGACGTGCTCGAGCTGTTCCGCCGAATGGACAGCCAGGGCTGGGAGGATTACTATCACAACCCCGTGGCCCTGCTGGGGCGGATCTCTCAGCAGCGTCTGGCCGAGCTGGCCGCGGACGATGGCTTCCTCGCCCACCTCCAGCGTGCCCACCGAAGCCTGAAAGACTACCTTTCCGCCGTCGGCTGGTGGCGAAAAACCTACGGGGGCGACCGCACGCCACAGGTGGCGTACTTCTGCGCCGAGTTCGGCATAAGCGAGTGCCTGCCGATCTACTCCGGCGGCCTGGGCGTCCTGGCCGGCGACCACCTCAAGAGCGCCAGCGAACTTGATCTGCCCCTGGTGGCTGTGGGGCTGCTCTACCAGCAGGGCTACTTCCGCCAGCGCCTCAACGCCGATGGATGGCAGCTCGAGCTGTTCCCACGCAACGACTTCCACAACATGCCCGTCACCCTTTGCCGCGACAAGGACGGCTCGCCGCTGTTCATCGAGGTCGAAATGCTCAACCGCGCCGTCAGGGCGCAGGTCTGGGTCGTCCACATCGGGCGAATCCCCCTCTACCTGATGGATACCAACGTCCCGGAAAACTCGCCCGAGGACCGCCACATCACCGCGCAGCTCTACGGCGGCGACCAGGAAATGAGAATCCGCCAGGAAATACTCCTGGGTATCGGCGGCGTCAGGATGCTCAAGGCCCTGGGAATAAACCCCAAGGCCTATCACATGAACGAAGGCCACTCGGCTTTTCTCAGCCTCGACCGGTGCCGGCTTCTGATGGCCGAGCAGGGAATAAGCTTCAACGAGGCCCGCGAAGCTGTCCGGGCGTCGAACATCTTCACCACGCACACCCCGGTCCCGGCCGGCAACGACGCATTCGAGCCCTGGCTGATCGATAAATACTTCTCCAACTACTGGCCGCAACTTGGCATCAGCCGTGAGGACTTCTTCGCCCTCGGCAGGCAGGAGCCTAACAACAAGGAGGAGCCGCTCAACCTCACCGTGCTTGCACTGCGGATGAGCGGCTATCGCAACGGCGTCAGCGAACTGCACGGCGCCGTCAGCCGCAAGCTGTGGGCGCACGTCTGGCCGGGGCTGCCGGTCGACGAGGTGCCCATCTCGCACATCACCAACGGCATCCACACGCGGACATTCCTCAGCCACGACATGGCGGCCGTGTACGACCGCTATCTCGGCCCGGGCTGGCAGGAAAAGCCCGCCGACATGACCGTATGGAAGGCCGTGGACACCATCCCGGACACCGAGCTCTGGCGCACGCACGAGCAGCGCCGCGAGCGGCTGGTGGTGTTCGCCAGGCACCACTTCCGCCAGCAACTGCTCAAACGCGGCGCCGGGGCCAGCGAACTGGCGGTCGCCGACGAGATACTCGACCCCGAGGCCCTGACGATCGGTTTCGCCCGTAGGTTCGCCACCTACAAGCGAGCAAACCTTATCCTGGCCGACCCGGAACGACTGGCAAAGCTGCTGAGCAACCCCAATAAGCCCGTGCAGATCGTCTTCGCCGGAAAGGCTCACCCCCGCGACAACCCAGGCAAGGACCTCATCCGACAGATCGTCCACGCCGCCCGTAAGGAACCGTTCAGCAGGTCGCTGGTCTTCCTGGAAGACTACGACATAAACGTCGCACGCTACCTCGTCCAGGGAGTGGACGTCTGGCTAAACACGCCCCTGCGGCCGATGGAGGCCTCGGGCACCAGCGGGATGAAGGCGGCCGCCAACGGCGCGCTGAACCTGTCCATCCCAGACGGCTGGTGGGCCGAGGGCTATGAGCCCGACGTCGGCTGGGCCATCGGCTCCGGCGAAAGCTACGACGACCTCGAATATCAGAACAAGGTCGAAAGCCAGGCACTCTACGACCTTCTGGAAAAGGAAGTCGTCCCGCTGTTCTACGACCGCGGCTCCGACAAGCTCCCCCACGGGTGGATCAAGAAGATGAAGCGGACGATGAGCAAGCTCGCCCCCGTCTACAACACCAACCGAATGGTCCGCCAGTACGCCGAAAGGTTCTATGTCAAAGCCGCCGCCAGATGGGAAAAGCTTGTCGCCAACAACATGGCGGAAACCCGCAACCTGGCCGCGTGGAAAACGCGGTTCCGCCAGAACTTCCCTTCTGTGCGGGTCGAGAGCGTAACCGACGACATGGCCGGGCGGGGCGCGCAGGTCGGCCGGGATATACGAGTCGAGGCCATCATAGACACCGGCGCCCTCGAGCCCAAGGACATCCTCGTGGAACTCTACCACGGGCCGCTCGACGAGGACGGCCAACTCCACACGGGCCAGGCCATTGAGATGCAGCTTACCGCCTCGCTGGAAAACCACAAGGTGAAGTACACCGTCGCCATGCCCTGCACACGAAGCGGCATGACTGGGTACACCGTCCGAGTTATGCCGCATCACCCCGACATGGCCAACCCGAGGGACATGGGGCTGGTGCGATGGGTTTGAAGAAGAACAGAAGTCAGGAGTAAGAAGTCAGAAGTAAGAAGT
>CAZSBS010000150.1:8676-12222 GCA_964605095.1 uncultured Planctomycetaceae bacterium
GAAGCCTGAGGTCAGAAGCCTTCTCCTGACGCCTTCTTCTTAGGAATTTAGGCTTTGAAAACCGGCCATAGGCGTGTTAGGCTCTAGCGTGAACCCGGGGCCAGGCCGCTAAGCCGGCCCGGGTTGGTGTCAAGAGAATGCAGACAGCCAGGACAATAACGACGACATGCTAACCGGCCGCCGCGGCACATTCCGGGCGGCCCGGTCGTCGTGGGTCTGCCTGTCGGCTGCCTGCACCGCGCCCGCCCGACTCCCCCACGCAAAGCAGCCCAGGAATCCCGCCGCGCCGCTGACAGGAGCCCCGCTATGAGCGCGACGATCACACTGCCCGATGGCAGCACCAGACAGTACGACAAGCCCATAACCGCGCTGGACGTGGCCCAGGAAATCTCCCCGCGACTGGCGTCGGCTGCGCTGGCTGCCCAGGTCGATGGAAAGCTCGCCGACATCGCCGCCGTGCTGCCCGAAGGCGAGCACGACCTGCGGATACTCACCGACCGCGACCCCGGAGCCCTGGAAGTCCTTCGCCACACGGCCGCTCACGTACTCGCCCAGGCAGTCTGCCTCCTTTACGGGCCAAAGGTCCAGTACACCATCGGCCCGGCCCTGATGGACGACTTCCAGTACGGATTCTACTACGACTTCGACATGCCGGAGCCCATCGGCGACGCCGATTTGCCGAAGATCGAAAAGAAGATGAAGGACCTCATCAACGCGAAGATCAATATCGTTCGCGAGGAGTTGCCCGTCGAGAAGGCGCGGGCCAAGATGGCCTCTCTGGGCCAGGACTACAAGGTCGAGATGATCGACGACCTCGTCCGTGACCAACACGTCGAGACCATCAGCCTGTACCGCCAGGGCGATTTCGTGGACATGTGCCGCGGCCCGCACCTGCCCGACACCGGGCGGATCAAGGCGTTCAAGCTGCTTTCGACGGCTGGGGCGTACTGGAGAGGCGACGAGAAGAACAAAATGCTCACCCGCGTGTACGGCACGGCGTTCTTCGACAAGAAGCAACTCGACGAGCACCTCGCCCGCGTGGCCGAGGCCCGCAAGCGCGACCACCGCGTCCTGGGCCGACAACTCGGGCTGTTCCTGATAACCGACGCCGTCGGGCCGGGCCTGCCGCTGTGGATGCCCAAGGGCACCATTATCCGCATGGAGCTCGAGGGCTGGCTTCGCGGCGAGTTGCTCAAGCGCGGCTACCAGCCGGTCATCACGCCGCACATCGGCAGGCTGGAACTCTACCGCACCAGCGGGCACTACCCGTACTACGAGCACGGCCTGTTCCCCACGATGTCCATGGGCGAGAACGAGGGCTACCTGCTCAAGCCCATGAACTGCCCGCACCACATCCAGATATACAAGGCCGACCAGCACAGCTACCGCGACCTGCCGGTCCGCCTGAGCGAGTTCGGCACGGTCTACCGGTTCGAGCAGTCAGGCGAACTGAGCGGCCTGACCCGCGTGCGGGGCTTCACCCAGGACGATGCGCACATCTTCTG
The DNA here is from genome assembly GCA_964605095.1 of uncultured Planctomycetaceae bacterium. Lineage (GTDB taxonomy): Bacteria > Planctomycetota > Phycisphaerae > SM23-33 > SM23-33 > JAUWQU01. The sequence goes on from CAZSBS010000150.1 coordinate 10,182, forward strand.
CACGCCCGACCAGCTCGAGGCGGAGATCGAGTCGTGCGTCGATCTGACCCAATGCTGCCTCCAGACTCTCGGCCTGACCGACTACCGCGTCCGCCTCGGCCTTCGCGATCCGGACTCGACCAAGTACACCGGCTCACCCGAGGGGTGGAACCGCGCCGAGGAGAATATCCGCAACGTCGTCCGCAAGTTGGGCATGACCGCCACGGAAGAAAAGGGCGAGGCCGCATTCTATGGGCCCAAGATCGACTTCATCGTCAAGGACTGCATCGGGCGGCAGTGGCAACTCGGGACGATCCAGGTCGACTACAACCTGCCAGAACGCTTCGAGCTCGAGTACACCGGCTCGGACAACGCCCCCCACCGGCCCGTGATGGTCCACCGCGCCCCGCTGGGCTCGCCGGAACGGTTCATCGGCATACTGATCGAGCACTTCGCCGGCGCGTTCCCGCTGTGGCTCTCGCCCGTGCAGATAGCCGTGCTCCCGGTCAGCGAGAAGCTCAACGACTACGCCGCGAACGTCTGCCGCCAACTGCGGGATGCCGGAATGCGCGTCGAACTCGACGATTCGTCGGACAAGATCGGCGCAAAAATCCGCCGGGCGACTATGGCAAAGGTGCCTTACATGGCCGTCGTCGGGCAGAGAGAGGCCGAGGCCGGCTCCGTCGCCCTTCGCCACCGCACCGCCGGCGACCACGGCGCTATGACCCCGGCCGCCCTGATCGAGGGCCTGTGCCAGGAGATCCGTACCAAGGGCGCCACGGCCCTGGTCAGTAGCGGCCAGGAGCCGGCAACTGGTAGCCAGTAGCCAGGAAAGCAAAACGGCGGAACCGGGTATTAGGAACCAGGAACCAGGAACCAGGAAAAGCAAAACGGCGGAACCCGGAACCGGACATGAAGCATTGAACATTTGGCGTTTGGCATTTAGCGTTTATAGCATTGAGTCCCGGCGCGCCGGGATGCATTGAGTGTCAACCACTGGTCATTGTAAGGAGCAGATACCATCAGCAAGAATCTTCGTCGCAACGCGCAGATCCGAGTTTCGACGGTTCGCCTGATCAGCGAGACCGACGAGCAACTTGGCGTCGTGGACATTCGGGACGCCCTCCAGCGCGCCCACGACACCGGGATGGACCTCGTCGAGGTCGCCCCGCAGTCGCAGCCGCCCGTCTGCCGGATCATGGATTTCGGCAAATGGATGTACATGCAGCGCAAGAAAGAGCAGAAGGCCAAGAGCCACCGGCATGAGACCGAACTCAAGGAGATCCGCATCCGGACTCCCAAGATCGGCGACCACGACTTGGAGATCAAGCTCAACCGCGCCCGCGATTTCCTGTCCAGAGGCGACCGTGTGCAGTTCTCGCTGCGTTTCCGCGGGCGCGAACTGGCCCACACCGAAGAGGGCCGGAAGGTCTTCGAGCACATCACCGAGACCCTTCAGGAAGTCAGCAAGGTGGACCAGCCCTTCCGCTTCGAGGGCCGGCGACTGACGATGACCCTGGCCTCGACCGGCAAGAAGCCCGCGTCGGCTGTGGCAACGAACAAGGCCAAGTCCGCCGCCAAGGCAGCGCCAGCGGAACCTGCAGCCTCCGCCCCGGAGCCAGCCCAGGCACCAGCCCAGGCCGCGTCGCCGGAAGCCGCCGCCGGACCGAACTGACGGACCCCAAACCGCAAAGCGGGAACAATATGGAGTGCGGTGGCGGAATGGCTGCCGCCGCACTCCATCTGATCCCTCCCATTCCGCCATGGGGGTTTGCCAGGCCGCCGGAACCGCTCCGGCCGGCCCTCGCTATCGGCGATGAAGTTTTTGCCCGACAAATCTCATTCGGCTCTTTACATGCCGGGTGGAATCGCTAAAATAGCCGGTCTTTAACCTACATGCGATATCGCTTTAAGGGTATGTTTATGCCGAAGATGAAGACAAATAAGTCGGTGGCCAAGCGAGTTAAAGTTACCGCCCGCGGCAAACTGATGCGCCACCATCCTGGCGCAGGCCACCTCAAGAGCCGTAAGTCCAACAAGCAGTTGCGCCGAATGCGCAAGG
>CAZSBS010000151.1:0-12220 GCA_964605095.1 uncultured Planctomycetaceae bacterium
ATGGATAGAAACAGATATAAGTCTCCGAATCCATGTAAGCTTTCAACCTGCCGGCAGGCAGGTTAAGGAACTTCTATCTGCTTCTATCCGTGTAATCCTTTAATCCATGTAATCCCCTTCTAAAGATGTTTCTTCTTTCTTCTCTGCGCCCTCTGCGCCCTCTGCGTGAGATATTCTTCTTCTTTTCGCGGTCACTGCGCGCGGCGGAGCATCTCGAAGTTGCAGATTCGCACCGCGGGCAGGTGCGAGGCCGGGTCGGTCAGCAGCCGGCCCTGCTTGTCGATCGAGAGGATCAGGTGGTTGCCGCGGAGGTTGAGGTCCTCGACGCCGACGGCGGTCAGGCGGTCGCGTGTCGCCTGCATCAGCCGCAGGTAGACTTCCTGCTCGATAAGCCCGTCGCGGTAGGCGCTCAGCGCGTTGACGCCGGTGCAGTAGTCCTCGTCCTTCTCGGCCAGCAGCTCGTCCGGCCCGTTCCAGTATCCCCAGATGATGATGTAGTCGTGGTCCGGCTCGAGTGCGCATCGCCCGTCGGGCATTACCAGGTGGGCGTGATTCTCGAACCGCCGCTCGTCGGAAAGGGCGGCCGGGAGCTTGGCGGCCTCGCCGGTCATGTATATCGCGCGGGGGTAGATGGTCTCGATTCCGCGGGCGGTCAGTTCCATGGCCAGGGCTACTTCCTCGAACGGGCTGTTATATCCGTATTCGAGGATGCGTTTCTCGTGGTCCTTGAAGGGGTCCATGTCCGGCTGCTCGCCGATCCGCGAGACCCGCCATACGAGGTGGACGTTGTCCTTGGTGACGGTGTCGTAGACCTGGTTGGTCAGCGACATGCGGGTTCGCGGGGTCTTTCGCCACTTTTCCGGCAGGAAGTAGTCGAACAGTTCGGGATCCTTCCCGATCACCCACAGGGCCCCGCCGGTGCTCTCGATGTGCCCGTAGACGTAATCGACGCCGAATATCCGCACCGGCGCCAGGTGAGGCGGGAACGCCTCGCGGGCCTCGAATCGCCGGGCCTGGCGGACGAGGTATGCCTTGCGTTTAAGGGCGCGGACCTCCTGCTCGCGCTGGGCAGTACGCTCCAGCAGCTCGAAGTCCACCAAGGCGTAGAGGACCCCGCCGCCGTGGCCTCGGATGAGCCCGCCGGCGCCGTCAGGCCGGACTATCACGTGCTGCGGCTTGGAGTCGCGGACGACGAAACCCTTACTCAGCATGTCCTGCCGCGTGCGCTCGACCAGGCCGGCCAGGGCCTGCTTGTCCAGCGCGCCGGTGCGGCAGGCCTCGATGGCGTCGATGCCCTTGATCCACTTGTAGATCACGGCGTAGTTTCGGCGCGGGTCGAGCTGAAAGCCCTTGTGGGCGTCCTGCTTGGCGGCCATGCGGTGCTCTTTGCGTCCGAGCCTGTCGAGGTCCGCCTTCTGGGCCGGCACGTAAATCGCCAGCGGCTTGTGCGTGTACAGCACGCCGGGCGACTCGTAGCGGGTCTCGCGCATCTCGATGGTCAGGGCGAACTCCTCGAATGGGCTGTTGAACTCGGCCGTGGTAAGGTCGTCGGCCTCGGTCGAGCCGGGAATGTCCTGGCCCATGCGGTTCCACTTGAGCACGACGTCCAGCCCGCGGCGCCCACCGACGGGCCTGGTCGATATGCGGTACAGCGTGCTGGTGCCGCTGAGGCGCTCGTTGTGGTCGCGGAACCAGTCCTTGTCGGTCCAGTAGTTCTCCGGCATGAGTTGCTCGGCCAGGGGCAGGCCGAACTCGGTGAGGTAAAGGTCGTCGCCGCCCGGCAGGCGGATGTGCGCGTACTCGACGTCCAGCACCCGCACCCGCGGGAAGCGGTCCCAGGGGCCTGGTATCACCGCGACGACGGGGGACGTGCCGTCCACCGATTGCGGACCTGCCTTCGCTGAAGCTGCGGCAGGCAGGCCGCAGATTGCCGATTGCCGATTGCCGATTGCCGGGATTTCCTGCGCCATTTTCGGAGCCTTCACCTTACGCGACAAAACCTGGATTCATGATACCACCGTAAGGCCGCCAGTAGCGGGGGAATTGCCCGCGTGGGGGCATGTTAACGTCAGGCCTCGGACAAATCCGCCCTCACGTGCATTGGAAATGGGCGCTGGGGTTCCGGTGGTTCTGGACTATCTCGCCGTTGTGGACGTTGGGCGTGTAGTCGTTGAGGTCCAGCGCGGCTTCGGGCAGCAGTTCCTCGATGTCCTTGAAGAACCGCGAGTTAGTGTCCTTGACCTGGATGAAGCCTGCCTGGCGCATCACGTTCAAAGCTTCGACAAGGGTCATGGCGGCACCTGGGGCGAGAAGAAGGTCGTAGCTCATAGCTCATAGATCATAGGGTGTCGTTATCGGCAATTTCCGGTCGGCTATTCAGCGGGAACCGGGGACTTCCAGTCGGCAAGCGGGGTGATCTTTGGAGCCGCCGTGGCCGGGACGCCTGGGGCCTGGGGGCTAAGCAGCACGGCGAAGCGCAGCAGGCCCGGCTGGGCGGGCACGCGGATCACCAGTCGGCTGACGCCCGTGTTGGGGTTCTGCGGGGGTTTCTGCTCGGCGGACTCGACGGCAAACTCTGCCCCTTGCGGCTGGAGGATTCGCGCGGTGAGCACGCGCCCGTCGAGGGTAAGCGTCGCGGTCGCGCCGGATGCGATGACCTTGGCGTCGGTGGTGATGCCCCAGGCTGCCTGGCAGGGCTTGGCAATGTCCAGTTCGTCCTGGACGAGCACGGCCGCGCCAGCCACCATGCGGACGCCGCGCCGCGTGCTTTTGGCCTTGGGCATGTAAGCGGAGGTGAGGTCCGCGACGGCGAAGCCGTTCATCCCATCAGCCTGGAAGTCGGTGATCTTCGTCACGGCGGCGACGTTCTGGTTGTCGCCGTCGAGCGTCACGATGCTGTGGCTGGCGGAGCCCAGGCGGTAGTACTGCCATCGCGCGGCGTTCCGGGTGGAGCTGAAGTAGCTCGGCAGGTTGTAGTTGTCGCTGCCGAGGTCGCGGACCCATCGGACACCGAGGGCGTCCAGCTCGAACTGCCCGAGGTCCAGGTGGGCGTGGTTGACATGGTTATACCCGGCCTTGAAGGCCAGGAAGATGGCGTTTGGGTTCGACCAGGCGGTGCGGAACACGGCCACCGGGACGGGTCCGCGGAAGAGTCTGGCCAGGTCCGCCTTTTGCGGTGCGGCGGCTGAGGGGACGTACCATATCACGTCGTGCGGGCCGGCTTTTCGCTGGGCGATGGTTTTCCGCTCGGCCTCGGCGAAGGACTGGTTGTCGTACCGCCTGGCAAGCCAGAACAGTTCGGGCAGGTTCCCACGTCGCATCGGGGTGTGGGCGTCGGCAAAGCCGAACATCAGGCCCGTCGGCCCGGTGGTGTAGATGGGGAAATACCCGGCCTGGTCGAGCCCGGGGATATCCGAGAGGCCGAAGTCCGTGCCGAGGGCGGTGTCCATCGCGGCCAGGCCGTACGCGGTGTAGCTGGTGGCGTAGCCCCAGTAGCCGGGACCTTCGCCCCAGGCGCCGTCGGGGGCGTAGGTCTTCAGGGCCCTGGGCAGGCTGGCGATGGCGCCGGAGAGGATTCCGCCCGCGCAGTTGCCATCCGTGTCGGCAATGGCCAGCGCGCCGATCGACAGGCCCATGTTGCAAACCTGGTTCCAGTTGTGCTCGCTGTTTGCCCACCATACGCCCTTGCCGCGGTAGCACTTCAGACCCGGCGCCATACCCAGGCGGATAAGTCCCTGGCGGATGGTCTTGCGGGCAGGCTCGTCGAGTGTGTCGTAGAACCAGTCATAGCCGATGCCGACGCCGTGGCTCATCTCGGCCGTGTCGAGAAAGTGCGATGGGTTCCAGTCCTTGAAGCCGCACACCGCCAGCATGGTGCCGCGGGCCTTGGCGACGTATTTCTCATCGCCCGTCCACCGCCAGGCCAGGCCGTAGGAGTACATTCGGTTGACGCAGTCCCTGCTGACGCTCAGCAGCCGCGGGCCGATCTTGTGGTAGACCAACTCCGGCTTTGCCGCCAGCGCGTCGGCGCGAGCGATCACGTCCTTTACGGCCTTTGCCAGGAGCGTGTTGGTCTGGGCGAGTTTTTTCAGTTCGGCCAGACGCTGGTTGGTCAGCACCAGTCGTGGATGGCCCGGGCGAAGGCGGGCGAGGATGTCCGTGACCTTCGGCGCGGCGGGGGCCTTGTCATTGGCGCAAAGGCACGATGCGGCGGAAAGCATGACGATGGCGGCGATCAGGCACCTGGCGGTCATTCGGGTTCTCCGTACAATGGCCCTAAGGCAGGGCGCTTCAACCTGCAGGGCTCCAATATGATAGCCCGGAAGGGCAACGCCCTTGTCATTACCCACGTTTTTCCTCGTCCAGCCGTCGCGGCTTTGGCCGTAACCAATACGGATTACCGCGGAGACGCGGAGAAAAGAAGAGACTCATGCTTCTTCATGAGGCCCGAATGGGTCCATAGCGCACAACCGGATGTGACCGCGGGGTACTCCCGGCCACACGCCGTCGGCCCATTCGGGCCTCGTGAAATAGCGCACGGAGCGAGCTTCAGTCCTTCGCGCCGTCGAGATTGCGAACGAGCTTCTCGTTTGCCTTGATCATTTCGTCCCAGGTCACCTTCTTGCCGGTGTACGCGGCGGTCCGGCCGAGGATGGCTGTCAGGTTGCTGCGGACCGACAGCGGGACGGTCGCGTTGTCGACCTTGCCTGCCTTGATGGAATCGGCGAACGTCGCGATGTTGGCCACGGCGCCGTCCTCATAGATGTTGGGCGTTTTTCCGCCGGGATAGGGGGCCCTGCCGTAGAGCCTTACCTGTCCGCCGTAGTGGGTCTCGATGGCGCCCTGGGTGGCGAACATGACGTTGTTGATGCCGTCGGGTCCGTCGCCGAACTGGCGGGAGTGGAACGACACAGCCACGCCGTCGGGGTACTCGAAGACCAGGTTGAAGTAGTCGAAGATCACGTCGTCGCCCTTGCGGAGTTTGCGCCCGCCGGTGCCGACCGCGGCCAGCGGCGCCGCGTCGATGATCCACGTGTCCACGTCCAGGGTGTGGATGTTCTGCTCGACGATTATGTCGCCGGAGAGCACCTTGTCCATGCCCCACTTTCGCAGCCTGCCTTCGGCGTCGGCGGGCAGGTCCTTGCCGAAGATGAAGCCGTAGCAGCAGTCGGACGTGCCGTTGACGAGCCGGCCTATGTCGCCGTTCTGGACGCGTTTGACCGCCTCCTGGTAGAAGGGAGTGGCTCGCGTCTGGAAGTCGACGAGGAAGACGAGCTTCTTTGCGGCGGCCTTCTTGCCGGACTCTCCGATGTTCGCACAGCCTGGCACGTCGATGGCGATGGGTTTGGCGGCGTAGACGTGCTTGCCGGCCTCGACGGCGGCGGCGGCCTGGGCGGGGCGGAAGTATGGCGGGCTGATGATGGCGACGGCGTCGACCTTGTCGGCCAGGACCTTCTTGTAGTTCGACAGTCCGGTGTGGCAGTGGGCGGCGTCGAGCTTATGCTTCTTGCCGACGCCCTGGGCGCGGTCTGCGAAGTAGTCGCCGCAACTGACGAGTTGGTATCCGCCGTGCTTGACGAACAGGTCGGCTATCCAACTGCCGCGCCCGCCGCAGCCGATCAGGCCCAGCGCGATCTTCGAGTTGGCCTCCGTGCCGCGAACGAGCGAGGGCTTGAGGATCGTGAAGGTGGCGGCGGCCGCGGCGCCCGCCAGGAAGCCCCGCCGGCCCAGTCTGGCGCTTTTCGATGTCTTGCTCATGTCTCGCGTCTCCCGATTGTCAGGGGTTTTGGGATGGGTTGGGTGACTCTGGTTCGATAATGACTCGCAGGCCTACCCGATCCAAAGGGTAGGCCGGGTTGAAGCTTGCCCTTGCGGCGCCGCGGCAGGCACGCGCGAAATTGTCCCACGATCCGCCGCGGACTATTCGGGCGCCGCCCTCGGCCGGGGCGGCAGGGTCGACAGCCGGGGCGGAGCCAAGGTCGCGCTGGTAGAAGTCCCGGCACCACTCAGCCACGTTGCCGTGCATGTCGTAGAGGCCCCACGCATTGGGCTTTTTGCCGGCCACCGCGTGCGGGGTCCCGTCGCTGTCGTCCATGTGCCACGCGACTTCATCGGCGGTTCCGCCGGAGAAGGCCCCGGTCGAGCCACTACGGCAGGCGTATTCCCACTGGGCCTCGGTGGGCAAGCGGTAAGCTCGCCCCTCCGCCTGGCTGAGCTTTCGGCAGAAGTCCACAGCCTGCGGCCAGGAAAGCTTGTTGGCGGGCAGGTTGTCGCCCTTTGGCTCGCTGCGGTTGATGCTCATCACCTTTACCCACTGGGCCTGTGTTACCTCCGTGGCGGCGATCCAGAATCCGCGTGTGATCTTGACGTCGTGGGCGGTTTCATCGTCGTGCCGGCCCGGCTCGGATGGGTCGCTGCCCATGCGGAACTCGCCCGGCGGGACATAGATCAACTTCATGCCGATGGAGTTCACCATGATCGCGCCGGCGCCGGGATGGGCCGGCATGGACGAGGCGGCGCCCGTCGTCAAGGCGGGGCTCGTCGCCGGGCCGGTTGTTGGCGCGGCGGCGGGCTTCGTCGTTGGCTGGGCGTCGGGCGCGTCGCGGTTGCACCCCCAGGCCAGGCAAGCCGCCCCAGCCAGGATGACCGCCAAGCCGACACGCAATGCTCTTTGTCGCTGGTTCATGTGAATACAGGTTATAGCTTTGGGCTGATCATTGAACAACCGGTTTGGCCGGCGGAGGCGGCGGAAGCGTCCCGGCCGGGGCCGCGCATAAAAAGGGGCCGCCCCGCCGGCAAGGCGGAAACGGCCCCGAGGGTCGTGTGCGGCAAGTGCCCGGCCCGGATTACCAGGTGAAGTTCAGTTCGTACCTGAAGAACCCGGCCACCTCGTTGTGGTCGTTGTTGTAGAGGGTGCCCGGGAAGAACAGTTCAGCCAGCAGATGCCCGCTGACGTGCTTGTTGAACTGGTAGATCATCCGCCCGGCGATCAACTGTCCGCGGAAGTTGCTGTCGGCGGATGTGGAGAATATACCCCGGCCGCCGTAGCTGTTGTGATTGGCGAACATCAGGTTGTAGTCGGCCCCGAGGGTGATCTTTTCGCATGGCATGCAGGACACGCCGGCGTTGAGCCGGTGGAGATTGGTGGCCTCGCCGGGGCGGTTTTCCAGGGCGTGGGTGTAGGCCAGCAGTTCGCTGAAGCGTGCCCAGCGGCCCCAGAGCGGGTCGAACTGCTCGGTGCGCCCGTCCGTGCCGGACTCGTCGCCCGAGAGGAACTCGTAGCCGATGTGGACTTCGTGCTTTTTGGGGTCATTGAACTTGTAAGTCGCCAGGGTGTTGGCGCCCATTGCGCAGAGGTCCTGGCCGTTCTTGTTGCCGAACTGCCCGGCGATCTCGCCCATCAAGTTTATGTTCTCGGTGAGGTCGTGGACGGCCCTTGTGCCGAAGGTGTAGATGTCGGCGTCGGTGCCGGCCTGCCACGGGGCCAGGCTGTCGCCGGCACGGGTGCCAAGGTCGGCCTCGTCGTGCTTGTAGATGAAGTAGCCGTTGAGCTCGGTCTTGGCCAGCGACTTGTTGGTCAGCCAGACGATCACGCCCTGCTCGTTCTGCTCGATGTTGTGGTAGTCCTTGTCGCAGAACGGCTCGATCCAGCGGTCGCTGTCGGCGTGCTGGTTGATGTAGATCGTGTCGACGGTGGTGTTGCAGGGGGCGAAGTCCCACGTCAGGCGGACCGCGTCGAAGAAGATCGTCCGAGAGTTGTCCAGCGGCGTGCCGTCAAGCACAAGCCAGCCGTTGCCCAGGATGATGTCCTGCCGGCCTATCACCGCCCGCAGCGGCAGGCCGCAGGGCTCGCGCCAGGTGACGCTCATGCGGTCGACGATAGCCTCGTTGGTGATCCACTCGTCGATGTAATACTCGTTGCGGCCCTGAAGTTGGCGGTCCGGCTGGCAGAAGTGCTGCGGCTCGTAGACCAGGCGGAAGTCCAGGTCGATGTCCTTGACCGGCGTGACCGTCGCGCCGACGCGGGTGCGGTAGCGCTGGAAGTGCCGGTCTTCCTGGTCCAGCAGAAGGTTGGGCGTGAAGACCTCGCGCAGCCGCAAGTCGGCCGACAGCGCCAGCCAGGGCGTCTCCTGGTGAATCGCCTCCTTGGCCTGGCAGAACATGCAGTTGCACGCCGAGCGATCCGCCACCTGGGCCTCGGCCTTCTTGGCTGCCTCGTCGGCGGCCTTGTCGGCCGGCTTGTCCTCCGCCCACGCCCCGGCCGGCAGAGCCGCCAGCAGCCACAACGCCAGCATCAACGCCGACACTTCCATGACCTTTTTCATAATCGTTGCGCTCCTTCTATTAGGATTATGAGACAAGCAACTCAACGACTGCCGCCGCCCGAGAAATGCTTTGCGACGGGCACGGTTCAGCGGACTTCACATTTATCGGCCATGCCCTGTCTTGTGCAATAGGGATATTCTGAAAAATAAATCCGAAATTCGAATTCGGAAACCTGCCCGCCGGCAGGCGGGTCCGAAACAAATCGAAAGCTCCAAATACCAAACAAGGACCGAGTTCCAAAAACAGAAGTTCCAAAGAACCGACGGCCGGCGGTCGTCAGTTGGAGGCGCCGGGTACCGCCGAACATGCACGAGCGAACGGTTGGGAATATGCCGCTTTCTACCGATCCTTCTTCTGCCCGGCCTGCCGGGCCTGCTGGATCAACTCGATCAGCGAGAGGACCTTGGGCTTGGGGGCGGAGAGGATTTGCCGGACCTGCTCGTCGGTGTAGTTGGCGCGGATGAACGATTCGACGTCGAACATCTCCCACCAGCAGTCGCCGACCCGCCCGCAAGGCAGGAGCCGTCCCGGCTGGCGGCAGTACGAAAAGCGGATGTCGTGCCCAAGAATCGGGCACCTCCGGCTGCGATGATCGTTTGCGGTTATGTCGTCGGCCATGCGGCTGGTTCCGTGGTCGGACAAAAAACGGGCGTCACGCCGCCGTGGCGAGCACATAGCGACCTTGTTCGCCAAGCTCTTGCGTCACCACGGATGGCCGCTTCTTCAAACCCCTCCCCCTCAAGGGGGAGGGGTTTCCAAGACCTGCTTCCGGCTGTCCTGCTCTACTGTTCTCCTGCTCTACTGTTCTACTTCCTACCACTTGCCGGTTTTTGCCGGCGACGGCAGGGGCAGGTCGCCCAGGCCGCGGATGTTGGAATCGATCACATCCTGCGGCAGCGAGTAGTCGCTCAGCTTGCCGGACATGTAAGCGTCGTAGCCCGTCAGGTCCATCAGGCCGTGCCCGGACCAGCCCATCAGGATGACCTTCTCCTTGCCTTCTTCCTTGGCCTTGAGGGCCTCGTCGATCGTCACGGCGATGGCGTGGCTGGTTTCCGGCGCGGAGATAAAGCCCTCGGTCTTGGCCCAGAGCAGGGCCGACTCGTAGCACTTGAGTTGATGGACCGCACGCGGCGCAATCAGGCCCTCGACCGCGGCCTGGCTGACAAGCGGCGCCATTCCGTGGTATCGCAGGCCCCCCGCGTGGATGGGCGGCGGGACGAACGAATGCCCAAGCGAGTACATCGGCAGAAGCGGCGTCATCTTCGCGGTGTCGCCGTGGTCATAGATGAACGGCCCGCGAGTGAGGGTCGGGCAGCTCTCCGGCTCGACCGGGATGATCTCGATGTTAGCGCCGTGAATCTTGTCCAGAACGAACGGGAAGCTCAGGCCCGCGAAGTTAGACCCGCCGCCGCAGCAGGCGATGACCACGTCCGGCAAATGCTCGCCCGCCTTGACCAACTGCTTCTTGGCCTCCAGGCCGATAATCGTCTGGTGGAGCATCACATGGTTCAGCACGCTGCCGAGGCTGTAGCGCGTCTTGCCGGACGGGTCCGTCACGGCCGCCTCGACGGCCTCGCTGATGGCTATGCCAAGCGAGCCGGGAGTCTCGGGCATTTCCGCGAGAATGGCCCGACCGGCGTTGGTCTCATTCGACGGGCTGGCCACACAAGTGCCGCCCCAGGTCTGCATCATCATCTTGCGGAAAGGCTTCTGGTCGAAGCTGATCCGCACCATGAACACCCTGCACTCCAGGCCGATCAGGGCACAGGCGAACGCCAGCGCGCTGCCCCACTGTCCTGCCCCCGTCTCGGTCGTCAAGCGCTCTATGCCGAACTGTTTGTTGTACCAAGCCTGCGGCACGGCCGTGTTGGGCTTGTGGCTGCCGGGCGGGCTGACGCCCTCGTTCTTGTAGTAAATCCGCGCCGGAGTGCCGAGGTACTTCTCCAGCCGGCGGGCACGGTACAGCGGGCTGGGCCGCCACAGCGACAATATGCCCAGGATCTCCTGCGGGATGTCGATCCACCGCTCCGTGGAGACCTCCTGCTCGATGATGTTCATCGGGAAAACCGGCGCCAGCATCTCCGGGGTGACAGGCTTGCCCCCCGGCCCCAGCGGCGGTTGAAGCGGCGTGGGCAAATCCGCCGCCAGGTTGTACCACTGCCGCGGCATCTCGTCTTCGGTCAGCAATATCTTGGTCTGTTCCATGCGATGTTCCTTTTCTAACAAGGATGAGTTGTAGTACGAGGATATCTTAAGCGGCAATGCTGTTTTGGGCAAGAGCATATCGTGGCCGGGAGGCCTGCTCGCTTCAGCGAGCAGGAAAGGCGGAACCCGGAACCGGGAACCCGTGAATAGGAAAAGCGGAACCTGCATCCAGAAGAGTGAACCGGTTTTTGTCCTGCGGAATCCGGGCCGGGAGTGCCGATTCAATATGGGTCTGGTCTAACAGGATTCAGGATTGAGGAGAAGTCATGGCCTCTGGACGGATGCACAAGACGGCATATGTTTTCCTGGCCGCGGTTTTTTGGGCAGCGGCGGCTACGGCGGCGGAGTCGAAGCTTGGCCCGCGCCACATCGACCCTGTTAACGGGTTCTCTCTGTGCCCGCCGGCGGGGGCCCAGCGGGACCTCGGGGTCTCGACGACCAAGCTCGCTCGCTGGGTGATGCGCGATGCCAAGACCGGCGCAATCGCCTGGCAGTTGATCGTGCGCAAGGCAACGGTCGCGGGCGAGGTTACGCCGGCGGTGCTGGCAAACCAGCTCGGCGTTTCCCTGCGGAAGCAGTCGGCCGTGCGAGTCGAGAAGGCCGCCGAGGCGGCCGTGGCGGGCAAGCCGGGCGTTGAGACGGCCATCATACATGGCACAACCAGCCAGCGATGGCAGCACGAGCTGTGGGCGCAGAGGGGCCCGGGCGAGTTCCTTGTGCTGTCGATCAGCGGCGCGCTGGGCATGCGCGGCGAGATGGACGAGCTGCTGGGCCTGGCGGCTGGGACGTTGCAGCTCACGGACCCGCGCGAGCAGGCCGAGCTGCGGAAGGAGAACCTTCAGCGCGGAGCGGACCTGCTTGCCACCATCACTCAAGCCAAGCTTGCCAAGGCCGTCGCGGGCGAGGCGCAGTGGTTCCTCTACCGGCGCGGCGAGAGCGACGTCGGCTTCATGCGGGTCACCTGCAAACAGGCCGGCGCCGGCCCGGCGCAGGGGGTGGAGGTCAGCACGCTGGCCCGGCTGGGCCTGCCGGACGGGCAGTCGGCAGTGATCAATCGCGTGATGTTCTCCTCCACCAGCCGCTCGACGGAGCGCTGGACAGAGACCGCCCAGGTCCTGCGCGGCGGCAAGGTCGTCCGGCGGATGAGCGAGGTCGGCCAGTGCGAGGGCGGGCTGATCTCCTGCACGGTCACGTCGGACGGCAAGAGCGCGACGCGGAAGAAGGCTCTTGAGCCGGCCGCGGCACTAAGCTACCTGCCCAGGGCGCTGGCGATCCTGCTTCCGAAGCTGGTGGACCTTTCCAAGCCGGCGGCTTACGGATTCGCCACGTACACCACGTCGGCAAACGACTTCGACCTGCGGACCTTCACCGTTATCGGCCCGGCGGCGGCCCCGGCCGGGGCACAAAGCTCGCCGGCCGTGGAGGCGACCGACCAGTTGGCGGCCGATGCCGCGCCAGCGGCGATGGAGCTCACCAGCGACGGGTCGCTGTTGCGGATGACCACCGATGCCGGTATCGTCATGGAGCGCAGCACGCGCAGTGCCGTGCTGAGACGATTCCCGGACGCGGAAAAGTAGTTTTCGAAGCAGAAAGTTGCGAGCCGATGAGCGACGATACGAGCATTGATCTTTGGGACGTGGTGATTATCGGCGGCGGGCCGGCGGGGCTGGCGGCGGCGCTGTACGCGGCG
>CAZSBS010000152.1:0-12146 GCA_964605095.1 uncultured Planctomycetaceae bacterium
ATAACCTGCGGGCGGAGTTGCTCATCCCCGAGGACCAGGTCGCCGACCTCCAGGCCGCGATGCGGGCCGGCGAGGTCCGCGCGGTCCTCTCGGCCGGGGCGTACCCGGACAGGCCAATCAAGGCCGTCTTGGAAAGGGTCCTGCCGCTGGCGGAAAAAATAGACGGCAAGGTGGTCTTCCGCGCACGGGCCGTGCTGTCGGCGGAATCGCAAGACGGAATCCATGGCCGCGAGTGGATCAGGCCGGGCATGGAAGGGGCTGCCCACGTCTCTCTCGGCCAGCGAAACCTGGCGTGGATTTGGTCCCGCAGGCTGATAAACCACCTGCGACTTTGGCTGTGGATGTAAGAAGAAGAAACGGCGGTTCACGCCGAGGGCGCAGAGGGCGCTGAGGTAAAAGAAAGAAGAAGAGGAAGAAGAAGAGGAAGAAGAAGAAGAAACAAACGGATTACCACCCCGGCGCGCCGGGACAGAGGCACAGGGAGTAAGAAGAAGAAACGAGAGGTCCCGCTTATCTTTCTCCGCGTTCTCTGCGACCTCTGCGTGAGATGTTTCTTCTTCGTTGCGGCAGACAATGGCCAGCCAGAACCCGACATTCAGCGAATCGTGGTACCGCGTGGCGCAGCTTCGTCCGCGGCTGCGATCGACCGTCCAGACCCGCCGCCAGCACTTCCGCGGGCAGATATGGCACATCGTTCAGGACCCTGCCAACAACAGTTACTTCCGGCTTCACCCGGCCGCGTACAGGTTTGTCGCCATGCTCGACGGGCAGCGCAGCGTCGCCGACGCCTGGCGGGCCTGCACGGCGGCGCTGGGCGATGAGGCGCTGACGCAGAGCGAGGCCGTCACGGTCCTCGGCCAGCTTTACTCAGCCAACCTTATCCAGGCCGAACTGCCGCCCGACGCCGAAGGGCTCTTTCGCCGCCACCAGAAACGCCGCGGGCGGGAGATTCGCACCTGGCTGACCAACATCCTTTTCCTCCGCGTGCCGGTGTTCGACCCCGACCGCCTGTTGGGCGCCCTGGCCGCCGCCGTGGGCTGGGTGTTCACGCCGGTGGGGCTTCTGCTGTGGCTTGCGCTGCTGAGCGTGGGCGTGTACTTCGCGGCCGGGGCATGGGATGAGTTGGCCGGGCGAACCGAGCAACTCCTGCAATCCGAGCGGATATTGCTTTTCCTGCCGGCCCTGTACGGCGCGATGGTGCTTACGAAGGTCGTGCATGAGCTTGGGCACGGCTTGGCGTGTAAGCGTTTCGGGCGACTGTCACGCGGCGGCGGAGAGGTCCACGTGATGGGCGTAATGCTGCTCATCTTCACGCCAATGCCGTACGTTGACGCATCCAGCGCGTGGGCCTTGCGGAGCAAGCTTCACCGCTGCATAGTCGGCGCGGCCGGGATGATGGCCGAGCTTGCCCTTGCGGCCGTGGCGGCCGTGGCATGGGTGTGGACCGCCGGCGCGGCGGACCCCTGGCAGCAAGGTCTGCACGCGGCGTGCTTCTACGTGATGTTCATCTCCAGCGTCTCGACGGTCGTGTTCAACGCCAACCCTCTGCTGCGGTTCGACGGCTACTACATCCTTTCGGACCTGCTGGAGATTCCCAACCTGGCCGAGCGGTCGCGGCAGTATGTGCAGTACCTCGTCAAGCGGTACGCCTATGGCGTCCGCGGGGCGCTCGAGGTCGCCCAGAGCGCGGGCGAGAGGGCCTGGCTGCTGGGCTACGGCCTGGCATCGACGGTATTCAAGCTGTACGTCTCCGTGCGGATACTCATGTTTCTCACCGAGCGGTACTTCGAGGTCGGCATAGCGGTCGCGGCCGTCATGGGCTTCACCTGGCTGGTGCTGCCGCTGGGACGCTTCCTCAAATACCTCGTCGCCGACGCCGAGCTCGCCCGCACGCGGGCGCGGGCTCTTGCAATCACAGCCGGGGCCTTGCTGCCCGTGGCGGTGGCGCTGGCACTGCCCGACGCGCCGGACCGCTGGCGGGTCGAGGGCACGGTCGAGCCGGTAAACGTCGCGTACATCCACGCCGGGGCGGATGGATTCGTCACCGCCGCCCTGCCGGACGACAGCCCCGTGCAAGGCCCCGACGCCGGCGGGGCGACCGTGCTGATCTCGGCCGTCAACCGCCAACTGGCACAGGACGCCAACGATCTGGAAATCGCCAAGGAAATCATGACTGTGCGACGGCGAATGGCGCAGCTCCAAAGCGCCGCCGACCCCCGCGACCTTGCCCTGGTGCAGATCCTCGATGCCAGCCTGGCCAGCCTCGATAAGCAGCATCTCCTGGCAGGCCAGGAGTTGGCCGGGCTGACGGTTCGCTCGCCGTTGGGCGGACGGTGGACATCGACCGAGGCTGACTTCCTCCGCGGCGCATATGTGGGGAAGGGCCGGAAGGTCGGCAAGGTGGTGGCGCTGGAGCCGGTAATGATCGTCGCCGATTGCCCCCATCGCCTTGCCGGGATGCTCATGGCGGAGGCCCTGCCGACGGCTGAGATCCGCATCGTCGGTCAGCCCGCGACCGAACTGGTCGGCGCCTGGAAGATTCGTCCGGCCGGGGCAAGGGGCGAGAATGACGCGCCTGTCCGGGCATCGTCGGTGAACCCCGCCGCGGAAACCGAAGGCAGCCGCGATGGCGCCGCCTTTGAGCTGGTAGTGACGCCTTCGGGGCCTGGCGCATCGCAACTAATGCCTGGGCAGTCCGTTATGGTTCGCCTCGACCTTCCGCCCAGGCCGCTGCTCTTGCAGTGGTGGCGGTCGATTCGCCAAATGGCCCAGCGGCGGCTGGGGCTGTTCTGAGCCTTGCCGCGTAAGCCGTCCAGTCCGGCTGGACAACCGGACAATACGGGGGATTGTGCCCCGAAAAAACAGCGGGAAGAATGCCAGCGGGCCGATCTTGCCGTCAGACAAACAGACAAATGCTTTCCACCCGGAAAAATGCCGGGAAAAAAATCCGAAAATTTCTCAAGTCGCCCCTTTCCGCTGCTCCAAAGCGATTTTCGCGGATATTTTATTGACGGGTTTCCGCAGCCGCGTTACCGAGTGCGGCCAGAGGGATCCGGCGGATAACTATGTTGTAAGTGCCAGCCTAAAAATACTTTACCGCAGGTGGCTTTGGGGGCGCATTCCCGCGCGGCCATAATCACGGACTCGGCCGGGCGGCCCCTTTACGCAAAATATACGATTACCTTTCGTTCGCGGCAAATTTATGGCTTGACGAATCTCGAAATAGAGGTACAATGCACGTGCTCAATAGGGCCTTGGATGCGAGGACGGGCCGCTCAGCCCGCCGCATATCCGAGGTGAATGTACAAGAGAGGAGAGTGCTCAATGCTCAAGTTATCTGTGTTGGGTCTGGCGGTTGCTGTGTTTTGTTTGACGTCACCTTGTCAAGCCCTGATCGACCCCGCCGCTGACGTGCTTTACCATCCCGCGGACACTGCTACGGCGGAGACCCTTCTGACCGGTCAGATCCAGGCTGCCAAGTCTCTGGTGGTTGGCGCCCACGCGTCCGACCCTGCTCCGGACCCGGCCCTGGACGCCTACCTCGCCGATTCGCACACTAGCAACCCGCTAGTCTTCGGCAATCTTGAGGCAGGTGCCGGCGGCATCATCTCCCTGGACAAGTTCGACCCAACCCGCATCCCGGTCCCTGGCGGGGATCCGGTTGGCCAGCTCCGGGGCGTTTTGCTCTACTTGACTGTCCACCTGAAGAGCGGCCGGTATGTGCTCGACAATGAGACCAAGTCGGCCATTCAGACCGCCACGGTGCAGATCGGCGCTGAACTCCACGTGATTAACTCGGCCCTCGGCATCAACTTCTCGGCCACTCCATTCAAGGAGGTGACCGGGGCCCTTGCCAGCGATGTCAATACCAACGGCACCGACCCCTATGACGGCAAGTTCCCCAATGGGAACTTGAGCGAGACGGAACTCGACAAGTACTGCGTCGGGGCGGATAAACTCGCCGCCATCATCGACTCCGACGACCCCGCCAACTTCTTTGCTTACGCGCCGCTCTACACGGACCTCACCGACCCTGACAAACTTGCACTCTTCACGGGCAGCGGGACGATCGATTTTGTATTCACCAGCGATCCCTACGCCAGCGCGACTTGGACCCCCAGCGTCCTCGCGTACGTATGGCCTTCACTGGTGAAGTTCGACATCGAGGCCAGGCTGGTATACCTGTACGCCGATGCAGCAGTCCCCGAGCCGGCCTCGATGGGCCTGCTGGTTGCCGCCTTCGCGCCGGTTCTGCTCCGGCGGTTCCGCAGGAGAAAATCGCGGCTGTCCTGAGTATCCCCCGCGAGCATGGCAAGCACTCTCCGGCGTGCCGGTCCGACTGGATCGGCACGCCGTTTTTGTGCGCCCCGCACCCGCGGATGCGCCGGCCCAGATCGGCCGGCCGCAATAACTTTAACGATTCTCTGCTCGAACCCGCGTTTTCTTCAAAAATCTTCGGAAAAAAGCTTTGCATTGGCCGGCAAAGTTGATGATCATACTGCAAATCCCGTTGGACTGGGACTGGCTGACACGTTCCAAAGCGGTAGGCACGTGGGGTCTGCGGCACCCACGGCAACGTGCCAGCGCCGGGCGGAACTGTCAGCACGGCTTGGCGGATTGCTCACGAGGAAAGGTTTGAACGTGAACGCATCGAGACTTCTGTTCGAGGGGCTTGAGGATCGCATCCTGCTCAATGGAGCCCCCGCGGTCTTGCTGGGCGCCGTTATTCACGAGGAAAGTTACGCGCACGCCGAAAGTTTTGTGATGGTCGACGACGACATAGGCTTCACCCTGCCGAAGTTCGACGATCACGGCGGCACGCGGACGCTCGTGGGCGTCAGACTCGAAAGCACCACGGTAGTGCACAGTGGCGCGCTTCAGGCTGAGAACACCAGCGCCTTCGCGGGAACGCTGACCGAACTGACCCTGGCCCTGACCGTCGAGAGCCACGTGTTTGTGAGCCTGCCGTTCCCAACCGTCCCGCGCGCGGACCTGAGCATCCCGTTCGTTCCCGCCCCGGTGTTCAGCTTCACCCCCCCGGCGTTGACCAACTCGCAGACCAATCTGCCGATGGGGCCCGTAGGAGTCCTGGACTGGGCGGCCCAGGGCACTCCTCCTGACTTCTACCAGATCGACGTGATTGGCGAAACCACCGGGCTTCTGACGTTGACCGTGGCGGCCGGGGCGCCCCAGTTGAATAACTTCATCCAGGGGACGGGCGACACGGACATCCTTTTCGTCGCCACCAGCGCGACCTCCGCGACGATAACCACCGACGGCATCCTCGCCCGCGCGCGGACTCAGCCGGCCATCCGGTACACCGTCATCGGTGCGGTTTATTATCTGTACACCGAAGCTGGATACACCCCGCAATACACGGATGAGGACTACGCCGGGTCCAGGTTCGACTTCACGAAGGCCCCCGCCCCGCGGTTCCAGCCATTCTACAGCGGCACGGCCCAGCCGGGTTCCACGCTGGCGGTGGACGTTCTGGGCGCCGGCGGCGAGGTGCTGGGTTCGACTTCCACGATCGTCGACGCCGGCGGCAACTGGGCGGCGAGCTTCTACGACCTGGGCATGACGGGCGAGCCTCACACGGTTTCCATCCGCCAGTCCTACGCGGGCTACACCCCGCTGACGGGGGCGGGCTACAATCTGCGAAGGTATTTCTCCCCGGCGATACTGGGCGGCGCGTACGCCTCCGAGCATCTGACGGTGGAGAACGTGCTCGGCAATCGCGCCGCGGAGGTGTCGATGGCGGCGCTTTACTCCGCCAGCGCCCATCCGATCACGCTGGGCTCAACGATTTCCGCTTATGAAATGCTGCCCATGTCGGCTTCGCCGCAGGGGCTTCATTGACGCATAGAAAATGGGCACTTGGGTCCGATCGGCCCGGCCTTGAAGCGGGCCATGCGGGTCACGACTAGAAGGTTGCTAAGGAGAGCTTGAAAAATGGGACGATTCTGGGACACCAAGACATACATTCTGTCCTGCCTGCTCGCGGCGGGCGGCCTGATGCTGGCCTCATGTCAGACTCGCTTCGAGAAGGATGAGCAGGCCTTCGGGCACGCCACACAGCAGCGCCTTGCCAACAGCTTCCACCAACAGATCGCCGAACTCTCGCAGGCCGAGAAGCACCTGCCTGCCAGCGGCGCGGCTCCGAAGATGCCTGTCGACTTCGAGCCGTGGTGGAATGCGCCTGTTTGCGCCAAGCTCTTCGAGGGTTCCAGGCCCGCGGCCTACACATTGGAAAACCTCTACGTCAGGGCTCTGGAGCATTCATCTCAGATCAGGGTCTTCAGCGACATTCCCTTGATCCGCGAGACGGGCATTCAGGAGGCCAGGGGCGTGTTTGACACGCACCTGTTCGCCGAGACCGCCTACGAGCACATCAACGAACCGGTCACCACGCTGCTGAAGACCGGCACAGCCGACGACCGATTCAAGCAGTGGGACGTGCGAGCCGAGGCGGGCGTACGCAAGAAACTCGTCACAGGCGCCGAGGTCACGCTCTCGGAGGAACTCCGCCGCACGACGAACAACTCGGCGTACTTCGACCCCCATCGCCAGGCGACGGCCACGCTTGCCCTGACGATCAACCAGCCGCTGCTTCGCGGAGCGGGCTGCGAGTACAACCGAGCCCATATCCGCATCGCCAAGATCGACACCGAGATCGCGCGCAACGAGTTCATCCGCCAGGCCGAGGGGCACCTGCTGATGATCAACCAGGCGTACTGGAACCTCTACTTCGCCCGCGCAACCTGCCTCCAGATGCAGAAGCTCGTCAAGGACACCGCCGGCGTGGTGGGCAAGCTGGACGAACGAAAGGACATCGATTCGATTGATAGCGACCGGATGCGAGCCAAGGCCGCACTGTCCAAGCGGCGGGCGGACCTGGTCAGGGCGGAAGTCGCCGTCAAGAACGCCGAGGACCACATCAAGGCCCTGCTGGACGACCCGACGCTGCTGCCGACCCCCCAGGCCGAACTCCTGCCGGCCAACGCCCCGTCACTGAGGCCTATCAAGATCGACATGAAGCAGGCCGCCGCCACCGCGCTGGAAAACCGCCCGGAGATCCTCCAGGCATTTCTCCAGCTCAAGGCCGCCGCCATCAGGAAAAACGTCTCCAAGAACGAGTTGCTGCCGCAGTTGGACCTCATCCTGGCCTCGTCCCTGATGGGCATGGACAAGGCCGGCGGATTCGCCGAGGGCTTCGACGAGCAGTTCAAGGGCAACGCCCATCCGGGCTTCCTGGTCGGCCTGAAGTTCGACTACCCCATTGAAAACAACACCGCAAAGGCCGTCTATCTGAGACGCCGCCTGGAGATCCGCCAGCAGTTGGCGGATATCCAGACCACGGTGGACACCGTGCTGCTGGAGGTCAAGATCTCCGCACGCGAGGTCATGACGGCCTATCGTGAGATGGCCACCAGGTACGAGGCCCTCCAGGCCGCCGGGGAAGACGTCCGCGTCCTGGGCAAGCGGTGGGATTCGTCCGGCGGCGCCGATAAGCCCGCCTCCGGCTACCTGCAACTGCTGGTCGACGCCCAGGACCGCTGCGCCGATGCCGAGGGGCAATTCACCCGAAGCGCCGTCCTTTACAACGTGGCAGGCATCGCCCTCCAGCGGGCACAGGGAACACTGCTGAAGTACGAGGACCTCCAGATCAACCGGACGAAGGACGATGCCGGCCTGCCCGTGGTCAACATCAGCAAGAAGCCCGACAATCACTTCGCACCGGTAACGCCCGCGGCCCCGGCCGCCGAGACCGCCCCAGCCAAGACCACAGCCCCGGCCAAGGCGGTATACAAGCCCGCGCCGGCAAGCACAGCCAAGCCCGCCGCGGCCCAGGCCGGCAAGCCCGCCGACGGTTCGGCTTACCAGCAGATGATGGTTGCCCCAGCCAAGCCCACTACCTTTGCCCCGGCCACCCCGGCCGCGACCACCCCCGCCGGGCGAGCCGCCGCCAACTCCGTCATAAAGCGGGCCATGACCTCTGCCGCCCTGCCGCCGGCCAAGGCCGATGCCCCGAAGACAATCGATCGCTGGGCAAGTAACGACTAGTAACCGCCGCCGGCCCCGATGCCCCAAGCCGGGCGGCTAAAACTGTATCTAAGTTCCGAGAGTCTCCGCCCAGTCGGAGACTCTCGGCGTTTTCGGCCGAGCCTCACACACGCCGGGGTCCGGCCGGGGAAAGGCACTCGCCATGACGAACCGCCGATTCGCCGTAATCCTGGCGCTGGCCTTGGGCGCCCTGTTGGCCCGACCCGGGGCCGCCGAGGCCATCAAGACCATCACCGCCCCAAGCGAGGACTTGACCCTCTCGTTTACGCGCGCGGGAAGGCTCGCCAAGGTTCTCGTCCGACAAGGCCAAAAGGTCCGCGTGGGGGAGTTGCTGGCCCAACTCGATGACTGCGTCGAGCAAAAACAGTTGGCCCTGCTGAAGGCGAAGGCGGACAACAACACCGCCATCCGCGCCGCCCAACTCAGGAGCCAGCGGGCCAAGGCCGTTCTGGCAAAGGTGCAAAGCGCCTACGCCGGCAAGGCCGCACCACAGCGCGAACTTGAGGACGCCCAACTCGATGCCGCCATGGCGGAAATCGATGTCGCCGCGGCACAGCTCGAACACGAACAGGACGTCGGCAAGTACGAACAGGCCAGGCTCGACCTCGACCGAATGCGCTTGACCAGCCCCGCCGACGGCGAGATCGAGCGTGTCATTGCCAAGGCCGGCGAGTCCGTCAACGCCCTCGCCCCGGTGCTTCGGCTGGTCAACGTCGATCCGCTCTGGATCGACACGCCGGTCCCGCTGGACATCGGACGGCGTATCTCGGCCGGGTGCAAGGCCCTCATCCAGCTTCCCGGCCTGGCAGCCCCGGCAGAGGGCAAGGTCATCCACGTTTCCCGCGTGGCCGACCCCGCCAGCGAAACCCTGGAGGTCCGCGTGGAGTTGCCCAACCCGTCGACCCGGCTCGCCGGCGAGCACGTTACCGTGACTTTCCCAGAGCCCGCCGAGGGTAAATCCGAAAAACCAAGCTCGAAATCCGAATAGGTTGTGAAGGACAAACGCAGCATGAAACTCCTGACATGCCTTGTTGCCCTTGCGGTGGTCGCGTCGGCCATGCCGGGTGCCGCCGGGGCCGACGAGATCGACGAACTCGCGCGGAAGCTGTCCATCCGGGCACGCTGGCACGGCTACAAGCCGGATTTCCACCACACGCAGCAGACCTACACCTTCAACGAACCGGGCGGGCCGACAAAGCGGACCTGGCGCCTGGCAATGGACGGGCCTCGATACGTCGCGCTGATCCCGGACGACCACATCCAACTGCTGGGCTTCACGGTCGGCACGGCCCCGACAAGTTTCACGCCGCCGACGCGGTACCTTCTGGACACCTTTCACGGCCCGGCGCTGCCCACGCAGTGCCTGATTCCCCGCTTCGTCCGCTACGATGACAGCGGCGCCAGCAACATCGCGCGGTCCGACAGCCCCGGGGGCGGCGGCTCGACGATGACCCTCACCCGCGCCAGCCCCCGCTACCCGGTGGAAGTCATCAAGAAGTACACCATCAGCGTTCACCCGCAACTCGGCTACATGATCGAGGGCACCACCGTGGTGACCTTCCGCCGGCCCGACCCGAAAACCAAGGAGTTCACAACGGACATCGCGTGCAGCGGCGCGTTCCAGCCCTGGCCGAACCAGTGGGTGTACGACACGACCGTCCTGACCCCGGCCGGGACTGCCGACGTGCAGGCCTACGCCAACAACACAGCCGCAATGGCCCACCTTGCGGCCGGCGAACCGATCACGCTGCGCGACGGCGGGTTCGTGGCCTGGCTGAACCGCGAGAACTCCTGGAGCCCCTGCCGCACGTTCTCGGGCATCGGCCCGGACGCCAACATGACGCTCGACCCGCGGACCAACACGCTGCACCTGAGAATCCCCATCCCGCCGGAAATCAACAACGACCCCGGCGGCGCCCGCCAGGTCTGGAAAGTCACCGAACGCCTGTTCGCGATGCCGCCGGAGCTTGCCAAGTATCTCCGCGAGCAGGCGAAGCCCGCCGTGCCCGCCAGCGCGGGACTCGTGCTCAGAATCGGACGCACCGAGGACTTCGAGGACCAGCCAATCGCATTCGCCCAGCCGGTCAGGGGCCTGGCGTGGTCGCTCTCGCAAACACCGCCGAAACTGCTGACCGGCCGCGGGGCATCCGGCAAGAAATGCCTGCTCATCGAAGGCAAGACCCAGCCAAACGTGCCTTGGTTTTCCGTCACGCCGGACATCCAGCGAATCCGCCTCCGCCCGGACAGCAAGTACACCATCGAGGCCATGATGAAGGCCGGGGACCTGACCCCCGAGGAGCGCACGGCCTATCGACAGGCCTACGACGACCTGGCCGCGAAGATGACGCAAAAAAGCGAGACGCCGCCTAACTTCGAGCCGCTGGTGCCCCACGCCGAGGCCTGGATCGCCGCGGAACTATATGCCTTCCCGGAAGGCGGAGTCGCGCCGGTCAGCCGCCACAAGTCCACCGTCGCCAAGGCCGACAACCCAGCCTGGCAGAAGGTGACGCTCGAACTGACAACCCCCAAGTACGACACCTACCTGCGGCTGAGCTTCACCTGCCACTCCGGCACGGCCATGCTGGACGACTTCTCGCTGACCCAGACGCCATAGGGCTGACGCGTTCATCACCCCCCTACCTCCAGAAGCCCAGGGATAGCAATCCCTGGGTGCCCCCTATTGTTCCTGGTGCGACCGCGCTATGGCGTAGACGGGCAGGCCGGCAAGCAGGACGGCAACGCCCACCAGCGCGCCGGCCTTGGTGTAGGCCAGGCTGCTGTAGAGCATGTAGGCGCACATCGCGCACAATACGCTTGCGGTCGCCAGGGGCACCCAGCGTCCAAGGGGCCTGTCGGCAGTCGGATTCTTGAATCGCAGCACGAACACAGCCAGGCCGGTCAGCAGCAGAAAGGCCCAGAATACCGGGGCCGTATATTCGACCGCTGACTGGAACCCGTCGCCCAGCTTATCACTGAGGCTATCACTCAGACCGGGCAAGAGGATAAGCACCGTTGCGATGGCCCCCTGTGCGCCCAGGGCAACCACCGGCGCGCAGAGTCGGCGGTTCCACCGCCCAAGCGCACCAAATACGGGATAGTCGTTGCCCCATGCGTAGACAGCCCTGGCGCCGGTGAAGATGCACCCGTCGATGGCCCCCAGCGCCGCCACGGCCACCAGCACGCTGACCGCCAGTGCCCCCCGCTCGCCCAACACCGCCGCCATCGCGTCGGCAGCCACGGCGTTCGATGAACGGATACCCTCGAAGCCCAGTATTCGGAGGTACGCTATGTTGGCGCCCATGTACAGCAGGGTCAGCAGCACGCTGCCGGCAACCAGCACCCACAACATGCTCCGCCCCCGGCCTCGAAGCTCGCCCGCAACGTACGCCGCCTCGTTCCAACCCCCAAAGGTGATCAGAACGAACACCATCGCCAGACCGAACGCCCCGCTGCCGCTCCCGCCACCCGGGACGCCGCACGAAACCGCGACCTTGCCGCAAACAAGCCCAAGGATCGTTATCGCCAATAGCCCGGCCACCTTGGCGGCCGTCAGGACGTTCTGCGTCCACTTGCCGGCTCGCAGGCCCACGGCGTTGAACGCCGTCAGCACCACCGTGGCCGAAAGTGCGCAGATTAGCGGCCCTCTTGGCCCCAAACCCATCATCCGCGCGACATAGTCGCCGAAAACATACGCCAACATGGCGATCGAGCCGGTCTGGATAACCGTCATCCTCGCCCAGACGAACATGAACCCGACCGTCCTGCCCAGCGACCGCGAGAGGTAAAGGTACTCGCCGCCAACGCCCGGGCACGCGGCCGCGAGTTCGGCGTATGTGAGCGAGCCGCACAGGCACAGAAGCCCGCCGAGCGCCCATGCCGCCAGCATCGTCCACGGCCCAGCCGTGTTGAGCGCCACTAACTGCGGCGCCTTGAAGACGCCCGTGGCGACGACGATACCGACGACGACGCATACGGCGTCGACGATGGACAGATGCCGCGGAGGCGCCGCCGCCGTTGCCTCTTGATTTGCGGTCATTCTTCGCCCTTGCCCGAAGTCCAGAGATAGCAGCCCCTGCCGGCAG
>CAZSBS010000153.1:0-12140 GCA_964605095.1 uncultured Planctomycetaceae bacterium
CGGATCTTCTCGGTAAGCTGCCCGCCTTCCTCGTAGCCGACGTATCCTGGCGGCGCGCCGATGAGCCGCGAGACGTTGTGCTTCTCCATGTACTCGGACATGTCGAGCTGCACCAGCGCGTCCTCGTCGCCGAACATGAACTCCGCGAGGGCCTTGCTCAGCAGCGTCTTGCCGACGCCCGAGGGCCCGGCGAAGATAAAGCTGCCCATCGGCCTTCGCGGGTCCTTCAGGCCCGACCGCGCCCGGCGGATGCTCTTGGCCACGGCCTGGATCGCCTCGTGCTGGCTGACCACCCGCTTGTGAAGCTCGTTCTCCAGTTCCAGCAGGCGCTGGGCCTCTTCCTTGGCCAGGCGGGTCAGTGGAACGCCGGTCATCTTGGAGACCACCTCGCCGATGACCTCCTCGTCGACAACCCCGCCGAACTCGCTGGTCTTGGCCTTCCAGTCGCTCTTGAGATCATCCTTCTTGAGGCGCATCTTCTCGGCCTCGTCACGCAGCTCAGCCGCCCGCTCGTAGTCGGCGTTCTTGACGGCCTCGTCCTTTTCGACCTGGAGCCGCTCGATGTCGGCCTCCAGGCTCGTCAGGTCCGGCGGCTTGGTCATGCTCTTGAGCCGTATGCGGGCGCCAGCCTCGTCGATCACGTCGATGGCCTTGTCCGGCTGGACTCGTCCCGTGACGTATCGGCTGGAGAGTTCGACGGCCCTGTCAAGGGCCTCGTCGGTGAACCGCACGCGGTGGTGGGCCTCGTAGCGGTCCCTAAGGCCTCGGAGAATCGCCATCGTCTGCTCGCGGTTCGGCGGGTTGACGATGATCGTCTGGAACCGCCGCTCCAGCGCGCCGTCCTTCTCGATGTACTTGCGGTACTCGTCCATCGTCGTGGCGCCGATGCACTGGATCTCGCCGCGGCTCAGTGACGGTTTGAGCACGTTGGCCGCGTCGATGGCGCCCTCGGCCCCGCCTGCCCCGACCAGCGTGTGAAGCTCGTCGATGAACAGTATCACGTTGCGCGCACGCCGCACCTCGTTCATCACGGCCTTGATCCGTTCCTCGAACTGACCGCGGTACTTGGTCCCAGCCACCATCATCGCAAGGTCCAGCCCGACGATCCGCCGTTCGTGGAGGATCTCCGGGATCTCGTTGGAGATTATCTTCTGGGCCAGGCCCTCGACTATGGCGGTCTTGCCCACACCGGCCTCGCCCAGCAGAACCGGGTTGTTCTTCGTCCGCCGACAGAGAACCTGGATGACGCGCTCGATCTCATCTTGCCGGCCTATAACCGGGTCGAGTTGGCCCTCGCGGGCAAGTTCCGTCAGGTCGCGCCCGAAGTTGTCCAGCGCCGGGGTCTTGCTCTTGCCGCGACGCTGCGGACCCTCGCCGGGCAATCCACCGGGCGGGGGCGCCTCTTCCGTCGGCTCGACGCCGGCTCCCAGCAGGTTCAGCACCTCCTCGCGAACCTCGTCCAGCTTGAGGCCCAGGTTCATCAGCACCTGTGCCGCCACGCCTTCATGCTCGCGAAGCAGGCCCAGAAGAATGTGCTCCGTGCCCACGTAATTGTGGCTGAGGTTGCGGGCCTCCTCGATGGAGTATTCGATAACCTTCTTTGCACGCGGAGTTTGCGGCAACTTGCCCATGGTGACCATGTCCGGGCCGGGCTTTACGAGCTTCTCGACTTCCATGCGGACCTTGTGCAGGTCCACGCCGAGGTTCTTCAGCACGTTCGCCCCGACGCCCGAACCTTCCTTCACCAGGCCCAGCAAAATGTGCTCGGTGCCGATATATTCGTGATTGAAACGCTGGGCCTCCTGATTGGCCAGCGCCATCACTTTTCGCGCGCGTTCGGTGAATCTTTCAAACATATCCTGATTATCCTCGCTCCCTGGGGAGCTTCTTGGCCCACCGCTGGGCGCCGCTTATGCGGTCCTGATTATCATCGCTGCATGCAAAGCTTTAGAGCTTCCGCCAAAAAGCTTTTGCCGACAGGACGCCCTGGATCCCTCCTGTCCGCACATTTCATTGTAGTGGTTCACCGGCCGCCGTTCAAGTATTGCAGACCACCCGCGCGGTGCGCCCAGGCCCAGGCCAAGCCGGAGGGGCCTCTGTTACTATCGTCCATCCACCGCCCAAGGTTCAAGCCCCGTTTGGCTGAATGGTGCATTTTGCACCGCCCCGCACATCCCCGCACATGCCGAAACAGCCAAGAAATCGGATATTCACGCCGGCCGGAACTCGACCCAGCTTGTCCCGATGAACTCAACATCATCGTCCCAGTCCCAGATGCCGGCCTTTTCTTCCAGCCACTTCCGCGCGATTTCAAATGGCTTGGCCGGATCGGGCGGCGGGGCGGAAGCCTTGGCGTCCTCGACGGCCGATTCGGTCACGGCCGGGGCCAGCAGGGCTTCATCGACCTTGCCCGCAGCGTCCACGAACACGGGTGAGAAGCGGAACAGGCACTCGTCGCCGTCCTCCCGGCTGATCCGCTCCCGCACGATGAAGACGAACAGGTAGCCCGACCGTCCAGCGAACTCTTTCGACACGATGTGCCGCACCGCCGCCAGTCCGCCGAAGTCATACGACCCCGCATATTCGAACATCGCATCCACGAACGGATGTCCTATCGCCATAAAGTCGGCGTCGGTCCGCTTGATCGCCACTTCCCGGTCGAATGTGGCTGTGCGATACCGTTCCGGCAGGCCGGCGGGCTTCAGCACGTCCGGCACGATGAATTCGACGAATGACGCTTTCCGTTGAAGCTGTCGCCGGTTCGCAGCCAGGAACCGCTCGGTAAACCGCTGGAGGTCGCCCAGCGTCAAGTCCGCTGCCAGTTCCCGGCGGTAGCTGTCGAACGAATAGCTGGAGACGTCCCGGAACAGGCTCTTCGTGGCGATTTCATATGCCTGCCGGGCGCGGGCGACTGCATCCTGAATCTCCCGTTGCGTTTCCTTGTTCAGGTTGCCATCCACCAGCGCCCGCTGATAAATCTTCGCCGGCTCGATCTCGATTTCCAACTGGCCATTCAGACTGCCCTTGATCTCTTCGGGATCTTCGCCCGTCACCTGCGCCAGCGCCGCGGCGGCCCGCTCCAGCCGGTCTTCAAAATACGACTGGACCTTCTCTTCGATCGTGCCCTTGTTGAAGAAGTGGTACACCTGCACGACCTTGTCCTGGCCGAAGCGGTACACGCGGCCGATGCGCTGCTCCACCCGCATCGGGTTCCAAGGCAGGTCGTAGTTGACGCAGATATGGCAGAATTGGAGGTTGATGCCCTCGCCGCCGGCCTCGGTCGAAACCAGGAACCGGACCTTCTCATGGTCGCGGAAGAGCCGCTGGCTAGTGCGTTTCGTCGTCGGGGCGACCAGGGCGCCATCCTTGCGGAATGGCCCCCAAATCGTATCAACGTCCAATTCGGCCTCTCCCAGCCGCTCCAGCTTCATCCCGCCGTGAATGACGACCACGCTGCCTTTGCCATACTTCCGCTCTAGCTCTTCAACCAAGTGCCGCTGCGTCCGTCGGTACTCGGTGAAGATAAGGACTTTTTCCACATCCCCGCGCGGGCTTACCTGGGCAATGTGGGCAACGAGCTTGAGCAATTCGTCCAGTTTCTTATCCCGCTTAACCTTCATGGCCAGCAGTGTGTCAAGCGTCCGAACCTCCCCCTTGAGGATGGCCTGGTCGTCCTTCAGTGCATCCTCTTCATCCAGTTCGCCTTGGAAACGTTCGTCGCGGAGCTCATCCTCATCTTCGCGATCTGGCTTGTCGGACAACTCGCCCTTCAGTCTCGCCAGGCGGGTTGAAAGCGACACCCGGATAGCCTCCGTCGAACTGGCGTTTAGCTTCTGGAACGTCGTCAGCAGGAAGCCCGCCGCCCGCCGGCGCATCGGGTCGGCCACGCGCTCCAGCATCTGATAGCCGTCGCGGATGTACTCGCCCACGGCCTTGTAGAACTTCTCCTCGTCGGCGTACATCTTGAACGGCAGACGGTGCGTCTGCCGGCCCTTGAAGACCTTGTGCCCGTTGGCGTCGGTAACGTCCTTCTTGGGCGTTCGGATGACCAGTTCGGTGAACTTCCTGCCGCCGCCCGCGCCCGAGAACAGCCCCTGCTGCTCCAAACCGCTGAAATCAATATCGTCGTCAAGCAGCGCCAGCAGGTTCTTGAAGCGGCTGTGGTTTTCCTCGCCCTGGTGCGGCGTGGCTGTCAGCAGCAGCATCGCCTCGCAATACTGGTTATTCTTGACCTCCTCCGCCAGGCGGTAGTTTTGGGTCTTCTCGACTTTGCTCAAGCCGTACTCGGTGGCGCTAAGCCGGTGGGCCTCATCGAAGATAATCAGGTCCCACTTGCGGTTTCCCAACAACACATCCTTATGCACCTTGCGTTTAAGCGTGTCGATGGAGGCGATGGCCTTCGCCTTCAGGTCCCACACGCGCGGGTTCACCGCCCAGAAGTCACGCCCGAATATCTCAAAGGTCTCACCGAACTTGTCCTGGAATTCCTCCTGCCACTGCGTCGTCAGGCCGGCCGGGGTGATAATCAGCGTCCGCCGGGCCTGACCGCGCTGGGCAAGCGCCTGCCAGATCATGCCCGCCTCGATGGTCTTGCCAAGTCCCACCTCGTCGGCCAGCAGGAACCGCCGGCGAGGGCTGGAAATAACTCGGTAGGCGGCGAATATCTGGTGCGGCAGGATTTCCGTCCGGGCGTTGGAAAGCTGCCCGCCCTTGTTGCCAGTCAGGAACCGCGCGGCCAGCATCTTCAGTTCAAACCGCCACGGTTCTTCCCACCGCCCGGCCGCCGCCCGGCCCAGGGGAGAGTCCACCTTCTCTGTTTCGCTCAGCGTAAAAAGCAGGTTCTCGCTTCGGTACGGCGGCGCCATGAAGACGGAGGGATCAAACTGCACCTTGGCGATCCCCCTTTTGACCTTCTGCACTCGTCCAACCCCGCGATCCATGAAGATCGGCTCTGTGCTGCGGACCAGATCGCCCTCGGCAAAGCCCGGATCGGGTGCCTGGGCCATGAACTCCGCCAGGGCCTTCTCATCCACCAAGCGGGCGTTGGCCCAGCGACGCTCAAAGATGCCGATGGCCTTCTGGGCGGCTTCGTCGTTGGGCGCATCGTCGTGGCGGATGACCGCCCCGCCCTCGTCGTTGTGGCTTAGGCCCGTGTAGGTTGCATTGGCGGAGGAGGTCAGCACGCTCAGGCGCTTCCCGCCGGCACAATAGAACAGGTAATCCTTGGGGTGAAACGTGGTGTCCGTCAAGCCGAAGGCGACCTGGGTGTTCTCCTGCCGGAAGAGCGCCTCGACCGCGTCCGGGCTGGTCTGCTGGGCGTCGCCCCGGACGATGACACGCAGCCGCCCGCCCCGGGCGAGCATGTCCAGCAGGCAGCCCCTGAGTTCCAGCCAGCCGGGCCAAGACAGGAAGGCCACCGCGATGTCCGCCCGCTCGGCCTCGTCCGACAGGTCCCGCAGAACATCCAAAGCCTTCGTCTCAAAGTTGTCGATGTAGTCAACGTGAAGCACGGCAACCTCTCAATCCTTTTGGTCTTCACCTTCCCCTGAGTCTCGGGCGGCCCGTGTTGCTTCCCTGGCAGTCTCCAATTCTTTCCAGGTCAGGCCCCACAATTCTCTCACAAGGGTATCGATTTTGTCTTCGTACTCGGCTACGACTTCGCTCTTCCCCGCCGCCGTAGCTTTGTGGCACTCCATAGAAAGGCGAGCTAGATTCTTATGCAGGCTGCTTCCTGGGGAATACGCGGGGACCTTTATGTAATCCAGTATGTGTGTGCTGATCTGAGTCCCAACGACATATGTCCCAGCGACAAACCGTGATACAGAGGAATTCAGAACGGCGCAAAGATAGTGGGCCGGATTGGGCTGGTCGAATGGGACAACAACAAGCTTGTGATCTGGGATCACGATCGTTTGACGGAGGGAGTCGTCATCTATCCGTCCGAGAACCGCACAGGTCAGTTCGGAGGCGATGTACTTCCATACAAGCTTGTATGGGGCTGTCAAAAACGGCCCTGTCTCGAACAGGGAGTAAAAAGCCAACTGGCGACGCGACAAGTCGTACATCTTTCGTCGCTCCAAGTGATCTCGCATCTCGTGGAAGTAAGCGTAGGTTCTTGGGTACTTGCGCCTCATCTCTGGCTCAGGTATCGCATGGTCGCCTTCATGGGGGAAGATGATGAAAAGGCTTGGGGCAGTGGCCCATCTCCTCGTTTCCTTCCCCCGAAGCAGGGGGAAAACCATTTCCTTCTCGAAGCCCCACTCTTTTTGTGGAGGCTTTTTCTTGGAGAACTCAGGTGTGTTGCGGCAAAGGTATGTTGACTTGGTGTTCTGCAGCATTTGCAGCCACAGGATCCCATTGCCTCCACGAGTGTCCGCTCCCTTCCATGCACGATAGTTCCTCAAACCCTTGGTAACTTTTTGGAGGACAGACAAAGATGCGGCGGAACACATGATGCTCCACGGGCTCTGTGCGTCACCCACCGGCGCTGCCATCTTCTCTTCGCGCGATGTGCGCCTCTTGACTTGGTCCAGCGGGGTTGATGAGTCGAAAAGGTCATCGCCTTTCGCAACCCAGACTGTGTAAGGCAACGGGTATTGAGTTTCCCCTTGCATGTCTACCGTCACAACGGCGGTTCGGTTAACAGCCCCTTCGAACGGCTGGATGGCGGTGAAGTCGTGAGCCTTGAGAACCCTGATAGGCTTCTCCGAGGAAATCCGAAATCGCCGAAAACCTCGCCCTGCATCCTTGGATTGAAACACGCTCTGAGTTATCACGAAGGACAGCTTTCCGTGAGGCAGACAGTACTCGTCCATGCAGGCGTAAACAAAGAGCATGGCCAGTTCGGTGTTGCCTTTGGCAAACCTGGCGCGCCAGCCGCCGGTGGGGAATAGCCCATACTTTTCCCATACCGGCGCGATAGCCGTGCGGTAGTCGGCCGGAAGGTTCTCGTAGTTCACCCACGGCGGATTGCCGGCCACATAATCCGCCGTGCGGCCGACAAAGAGTGGAGCGAAGGAGTTCTTGATAATCCTGGCCCAGACGCCATTCTTGTTCGCCTTATCCAGCGCCACCAGTTTGCGGTACAGATCAAGGTGTATCTTCTGGGCGGTAACAGGAAGGCCTTCATCCTGGCACCGTTGCAGGAATTCACTCGCGGGGTGGCCGTTGCGGACGCAATCCTCCAGCACGTCAGCGTACCGCGTGAGCAAGCCTTGGTCGGTTGCGACCTCCACCGGGACGAGGAAACTCGCTGCGGCCGTGCGGAGTTCTTGCGCATCTCCCTTGGTGCCAGCAAACAACTGCCCGCCGTAATTGGCGGGCGTAGCTACTGAGTCGCACAGGTAGATGGGTATTTCCACCTTGCCCCCATAGCCGATGAGGTCGCGGATGGCGATGAGGTAGTTGGTTCGTGCAGCCATGACGGCCAGGGGGTTGAGGTCGAAGCCGATGACGTTGGCGAGAATCTTGCGGCACAAGTCATCTTCGCCGAAGGCGCAGTTCTCGCGGTTCTCATCGTACCACTGCCGGATGCGGTTAATGGCCATAACGAGAAACGTGCCTGAGCCGCAGGCCGGGTCGAGGATGCGCTTGTCGGGGTCGCCGATGTAGCCCAGTTCGTTCAGCACGTGCTCGGCCAGCCAATCGGGCGTGTAGTATTCGCCCAGGTCGTGCCGGACGCTCTTTGGGAAGAGCTGCTGGTAGAGCTTCTTCAAGAGGTCGCGGCTGGTTGGGGGGTCTTCCGACAAAGTGCCCGGGTTGTACTGGTCCAGCTTGACAACCATCTTGCGGACGACCTCTTCGACGCGCTCGGACCAAACCGGGATGTACCAGGCGAACAGGTCGCCTTCGAGGAAGTTGGTGATGTTCAGGTGCCGGAAGATGCTGCCGGCCTCCAGTTCCTCCATCTCCCGCTTGAGCTTGGCGCTGGTGGTGGCCTGCATCATCCTCTGGAGCGGCCTTGGGAGCTTATGGAAGAACCCGACGATTTCCGAGGCCAGCAGCTTCATAAACAGGGCGTAGTAGGTGTGAACCGCAAAGAGCAGTTCGGCCGGTTTGAGGCCCTTAAGCTGCACGCCGTAGAAGTCGGCCAGCTTTTTGATCTTGTCGGAGGGGTTGTCCACATCATAGCCGCAGACCTCGCCGAAGAGGATTTTCCACTGGCTGAAGAAGACTATCGCCTTGGGGTGCGTGGCCGTGGCGATGGCCTCGTACAGCGCGTGGATGCCGTCCTGGGCGAGCTTGGCTACGGAGCCGAAGTCCCCGGCCAGGTAATCGGGGGAGAAGGGCTTGCCCTTTTGGCCCAGGTTGAACAGCGCCCAGAGGAACCGCTCGGCGGAAACCTTGTTGACCTCGACGGGGTCCTGGACCTGCCACTTGTCATCCCGGAAGCGGATGAAGACGAAGAAGTTGCCGTCCAGCCCGACGCCGAAGAGCGAGTTGAGCGGCTGGCCGTGCTCGTTGCGCAGGTCGTAGAACCGCTTCTTGATCTGCTCGACGACCTTTTTCGTGCCGGGCGAGTCGGGCTTGGGGCCGATGCAGTCAGGGCCGTGTGGGTTCTTGTACTCGATGATGACGCGCTGGTAGACGGAATCGACCCGCCCGCTGGCGACGGTGAACTCGTGCCTGCCCTCCAGCTTGACGCCGGCCTCCTTTTCGATGAAGGCAAGCTGCCGCTCGGCCGCGATGCGGATTTCCTCTTCCTTATCCGCCGACGCCGCGGTCCGCTTCATCTGGGCGGCGAACTCGACCGCCCTCGGCCCGATAAGGTCGTCCAACGACTGAAATTGTTTCATCGGCGCCCGCCCTTCCGTCTGGTTCGTACTGGAAAACGAACAGCATCCGCATGGACGGTAAGATTATGCCCCGCGCCTAGGTGAAATGCAACGACGAGTCATCGTCGGATAACGATCTCCGATTGTCGCCGAAGCGTGGTTGCAGCCAAGGCCCCCAAGAGCGTACGATGGCGGGGCTTGTTGTGTCGTGTTCCACAAAGGCCCTTGGTGACCGGCGACGAATGATCCCGCTACGAATAGAAGACAATCTGCGTCCGCCCATGCCGGCCGACCCGTACTCGAGAGATGTGCTGTCGGTGGCGCTGCTGCTGATACTGGCGTCGGTGCTCATTCCTTCCTGGGACATGGCCAAGGACACCCTGCTGTCCATGGTGGCCGCCCACATGGCTTCGAGCCTGCTGCTGGCTTCGCTGGGGTTCCTGCTGGCTCTGCGATGCGGGGCGCTAGACCTGAGCGTCTGGGCGGTAGCCGGGCTGGGCGGCGTGGTGGCGGCGGCACTGATAAACTCCGGCGTCGGCGTCTGGCCCGCCTTTGCCGTTGCCGGCGCCGCGGGGCTGGCGATCGGGCTGCTCAACGGGGTGCTTGTCGGACTTGTCGGCCTGCCGAGCCTGCTGGTAACGTCCGTGACGGGCATGGCCGTGATCTGGCTGCTTGGCTGGCTCATCCCAGGCCGGCAAATTACAGTGCCCGAGCAGGCCTTCGACGCGTACTTCTGGCACAACTCCGGCGTGCTGGCCGTTCGAGTGCTGATGGTCTCGGCGGTGTTTCTGGCGACTGTGGTGTTTCTGGCGGCGGTGGACAAGACGGTGTGGGGGGGCAAGGAGTTTCCGCGCCGGCTGAGCCTGGCGGCTGCGCTGGCGGCCTCGGGGCTGCTGGCGGCTTTGGGCGGGGCGGCGTTCCTGCTCGATAACGGCCTGGCGCCCGTGCCGACGCGGCTGATAGACGACCTGCGCATCCCGGCCGCGGCGCTGCTGGCGGGCGGGCTGTTCCTCGGCCGGCGGGGACGGGAACTGCTGGCGGGCCTGAGCCTGCCTTCGGCGCTGCTGATCTGCACGATCTGGCGGCAGAAGGCGTGGAACCTGCCCGCACCGCACCTGGGATGGGATTTGCAGATGCTCGTGCTGATGGGAATGGTCATCGCGGTACACCTGGCGTTCGGGCGATACGTCGAGGCACGCGGCACGGGCCGGCGCCTGCCCGGCGCCGGCGTCCTGCTGACCGTCGCCGGAATCGCAACCGTTGCCGCGGCCGCAAACTTCCGGTACTGGCCCGTGCATGACGCATTGCACCTTGCGGGCATCGCGATCTGGCTGGCGGGCATGCCCGCCGTCATAATCTCATTCCGCCGCGAGCGCCGCCTGGCCGCGATGGGCCTGGACGGCCCGCGGTCGCTCTCCGTCGGGCGATACGCCTCAGACGATGGCCTATGATTGCCTGTGAGGTCCGATTATGTGCCTGAAGGGCAAAAAGGAAGCCAAGGACAAACCCGGAAACTTCCGCTGCAAGAACTGCGGCGCCATCTCCAAGAAAAAGTCCAGGCTCTGCGAGCCAAAGAAGATCAAGTGATACGCATCCAAAATGAAGTTCGCGCGGGCGGGTTCTCTTCAGCCCCGTAAACGGGGCTTTGCCCGCCGAAGGCGGGTATAGACCAGGCCTTTGAGGCCTGGGGCAATTGGAATGTTCCTGATGTTCTTGTTCAGCACGCTTGAAGAAGGCTTTAGCCTAAAGGTAGCCAGCTAGGGGTAAGCGCGCTGAAGCGTGCTGGTTTGAAGAAGAAAAGAAAGAGTGGCGCATTGTCGCCCAACCCAGGCCTGAAAGGCCTGGTCTAAACCCCCGCTATCGCGGGGGCGAAGCCCCGTGAACGGGGCTGAATAGAAGAATGTTGAATGCGTTCAAAGGGCGCGAATCATGCCCTTGAGTGCTAACCCGGTACAGGATAAGAAACACATTCCAGGGCTGGACCTGCTGTCCCGGGTTCCCGATTCCAGGTTCCGAGCTCCGCCGTTTTCTTCCCCTGGCTACCGGCTACTGACCACTGGCTACCAAGCGCTACTCCACCACGCTTGCGCCTTGTGCGGCGCGGGTGGCGAAGATGGGGCACTGCCGGCCAAAGCGCCCCGCGAAGCCCGTAGCGATGGTGTCGGTGATCGCCTTGGCCTGGCCTGCCCCGGCCAGCACAATAGCGCAGCCGCCGAACCCTCCGCCGGTCATGCGGGCGCCGTAGACGCCTGCCAGCGGGCGGGCCAGTTCGACAATGGCGTCGAGTTCCTCGCAGCTAACCTCGTAGTCGTCGCGAAGGGACTCGTGCGAGCCGTACATGAGCCGCCCGAACGCCGCGTAGTCGCCGGCCGAAAGGGCATCGACGGCCCGCAGGGTCCGCGAGATCTCGCCGACGACGTGGCGGGCTCGCATAAGCTCCTTGCCCGCAAGGACCCCGTCCCGGCCGGCCTGGTCGAGGCGGGCCTGGTCCATGTCGCGAAGGGCGGGCACCTGGAGTTTCGCGGCGGCGGAATGGCACTGGTCGCGGCGGGCGGCGTAGCCTCCGTCGTTGATGGCGTGCTTGACCTCGGTGTCGGCCACGAGGAGCACCAGGTCCGGGTCGTCGAAGGGAATCTGCCGGGTCTCGCCGCTCCGGCAGTCCAGCAGCAGTGCCCGGCCGGACTGGCCGAGGATGGCGATGGACTGGTCCATTATTCCGCAGGGCGCGCCGGCGAAGTCGTGCTCGGCCTTCTGGCAGATCAGCGCCAACTCGCGCGGGGTCACTTTCGAGTTGCTTTGCGTGGCACCCGCCGCCCCGGCCACGGCGACCCCTGCCATCATCGCCATTGCCGTCGCCACCTCCAGCGACGCCGACGACGATAGCCCGCCTCCTATCGGCACGTCGCTGTCGAACATGACGTTGCAGCCGGTGAGCGTCAGCCCGTGTACACGCAGCCCGGCCGCGACGCCCAGGCAGTAGTTGGCCCACTTGGGCTCGCCCGGGCGGATGTCGCCGGACAGGTCCAGCTCGGCGTCTTCGCCCGGCGCCTGAACGGACCGCAGCAGCACGGTCGTGTCCGGCCTAGGCGACCACGCCGCCAGGGTCTGGCGCTCGATGGCGATGGGCAGCACGAAGCCGTCGTTGTAGTCGGTGTGCTCGCCGATGAGGTTCACCCGCCCCGGCGCACGAACCACCCCGACGGGCCTGGCGCCATACGAGGCCGCAAAGGCCGATTTGAGTTGGTTGATCATGGTCTTCATCCCGCGAAGATACTCCTCCCGGCCGGGGGGTGTCAAGGCGGGGAATTAAACAGGGACGCTAAACCATTCATTGGAGAAACAAATGGTTAGCGTCCCTATTTATCC
>CAZSBS010000154.1:0-3886 GCA_964605095.1 uncultured Planctomycetaceae bacterium
GCCCTTGGACGAGAGGAACTGGCGGAAGTGGCGGATCTGCTCGGCGTAGTCGGCCTGGGAGATTTTCGCGGCGCACGGCGCGGTGCATTGCTTGATGTTGTAAAGGAGGCAAGGGCGGTAGTGCTGGCGCCGGTTCGGGTCGTCGAAGATGTCGAGCTTGCACGTGCGGAACTTGAAGACTCGCTGCATGAGCGGCATGGCGGCTCGCAGGTCGGCTGCGGAGATAAACGGCCCGTAGAGCTTGGCGCCGGTCGCCTTGGGCTCGCGCGTGATGGACACGCGGGGGAAGTCCTCGTCGGCGGTGATCTGGAGGTAGGGGAAGCTCTTGCCGTCCTTCTGGCGGGCGTTGAACGGCGGCTGGACGTCCTTTATCAGCCGGCTCTCGCGGAGCAGGGCGTCCACCTCGCTTTCACATTCGAGCACATCAAGGTCGGCGACGAGGTCGCGGATCATCCGCTCGATCTCCGGCCCGCGCGTCGCCAGCAGTTCAACCCCTTGCTGGAAGTAGCTCGCAACGCGGCCGCGAAGGTTCTTTGCCTTGCCGACGTACAACACTCGCCCGGCTGAGTCCTTGAAGAGGTACACGCCCGGCGTCGTCGGCAACTGCGCGACCTTCTGACGGATCTCCTCCAGGATTGCGGTTCGTTTCGCGGGCATTGCCGACATTATACACGATCACGCCTGGGCGAAGCGGACGCCGACCGCGAGGTGGCCTTCGGCCAGCAGGGCGCCGCGGTCGACGCGGACGATCGTGCCCTCTACGGGCGCCCCCGAAAGGCTCGCCAACTCCGGCAGGCTGATGGCGCCGAGGGTAAGGCGGATGGCCTGGCCCGGCCTGACCGGCGAGGCCGCGGGAACGTACATAAGCAAGCCGCTGCTGGAAATGTCCACGCACCTGCCTGGCAGGTCGCGCCGCGACGGGCCGTGGAAAAACTGCACTCCCGCCGCGAGTTGATAGCGGGGGCTGACCCTGCGTTCCTTGACCGGCCTGTCGATCATATGCGGACTCCCTTGACCGCGGCATTGTATCGAATTGCCTGTCGATTCGCCAGCATCCATGGGGTATTCTACCGGCCGGGTCAGGAACGTGGTAAGTCCAGGAGCGACACGTATGAGCAAGCTGAAGCGAATAGGGATTCTGACGGGCGGGGGCGACTGCCCGGGCCTCAACGCGGTTATCCGCGCGGTGGCCAAGTCGGCCTTGCTGGGCGGGCTGGAGGTCGTCGGAATTGAGGACGGCTTTCTCGGGCTGATAGAGAACCGAATACGTCCCTTGAACTACGAAGACGTAAGCGGCATCTTGACTCGCGGCGGGACGATCCTCGGCTCGTGCAACAAGGCCAACCCTTCATCACACCTGGTCCTGGAGGACGGCAAGTGGGTGAAGAAGGACGTGCGCGACCGTGTGATGGAGACCTTTTTGCGCCAGGAACTTGACGCTGTGGTCGTAATCGGCGGCGACGGCACGATGAGCGGCGCGGCCGAGCTTATCCGGAAGGGCATGCCCATAGTCGGCGTGCCCAAGACCATCGACAACGACCTGTGGGCAACTGAAGTTACGTTCGGGCACGACACCGCCGTCAACACCGCGGCCGAGGCGATTGACAAGGTTCACACGACCGCGTCGAGCCATCACCGGGCAATGGTGGTTGAGCTGATGGGCCGTTACGCCGGCTGGCTTGCGCTGCACGCGGGCGTGGCGTCCGGAGCGGATGTGATCCTCATACCGGAGATTCCGTTCGACCTTGACAAGGTGGCCGGGCAGTGCCACCAGCGGCAGCGGCGCGGCAAGGGGTTTACCATAATCGCCGCCGGCGAGGGGGCCGTGCCGATTGGCGGCCAGCAGTTCGTCGACCGTGTTGATGAGACCTCGCCGGACCCCATTCGCCTCGGTGGTGTGGCCAAGTACGTCGCGGACAAGATCCACGAGCTGACCGGCCTGGACAGCCGACACATCGTCCTGGGCCACATCCAGCGGGGCGGCACGCCCACGCCGTACGACCGCGTCCTGGCCACGCAGTTCGGCCATCATGCGTTCGAGCTGTTGGCCGGTGGGCGAATGAACCGATTGGTAGTTATGAAGGATGGCCGGATCGACTCCGTGGAGATCCAGAGCGTGGCCAACAAGGTGCGAACCGTCCCGCTGGACAGCCCGCTTATCGCCGCGGCAAGGGCGGTCGGCACGAGCTTTGGCGACTGAGCAGTAATGAATCAAACTGACCGATTTCGAAAGCCCCGAAGGGGTGAAAGTCCCGGCGCGTCGGGAGCCGGGGGGGGCGTAAGCCCCCGGCTAGATACTGCCGGCCCTGTCGGGCCTGAAAAACCAATCAGTCTTTGTAAAGAAGATGCTTGCCGTGAATAGTCTGAAGTTGATTCTGACAACCTGCTGCCTGCTTGCCACGGCGGCTGGACCCGCGCCAGCCGCTGCTCCCGCGGCGCCCAAACCGGCGCCCGGCCCGACGATAGTCCATGCGCCGTCACTGCAAGCCCGCGCAGCCGACCTCGCAGCCAGGTTCGAGCGCGCGGGCAGCGGCCTGGCCGGCATCGCGGCAGTGGACCTTCTGACCAACAAGCAGGTCCTGGCCGTCCGCGCCGACGAGCTATTCATGCCCGCCAGCAACCAGAAGCTGCTGACGAGCATCTTCGCGCTGGAACGGCTGGGGGCAGACTTCCGCTTCGCCACGGGCGCTTATGTTCTCGATGGTGACGTGGTGGTTGTCGGCGAGTTCGATCCGACGTTCGGCGACCCCCTGATAGCGGAAGCGGCCGGACGCGACATCTACGCCGAACTGGACCGCTGGGCCGCCGCCCTGCGAGCCGCCGTTGCCGGCAAGCCCGTACGCAGCGTGCTGGTGGTCAGCCCCGCCGGCTGGCCGGCGCGGCACCCCGATTGGCCCGCCGCGCAACGCGACGAGTGGTTCGCCGCCCCGGTCGGCACGCTGAACTTCAACGACAACTGCATGGATGTGTCATTCGCCGGCGCCGCCGGCAAGCTGACGCCCGTGGTCAGCCCGGCGGGGCGGCTCTTCAAAATCGACAACCGCCTGAAGATCGACGCCGGAAAGCCTAACCGCTGGTCGCTTCGCGGCGTCGGAGACGAGCAGACGTTTATCCTGTCCGGTGTGGTCGGCCGGGCCGGCGGCGAGCCCATCAGCGTCGCCGTGGACAACCCCGACCTGCTGCTGGGCCGCGTGCTGGCCGACAGGCTCGAGCGGGCAGGGGTCAAGGTGGCAGGAAACGTCCGCCGCGTGCTGCCCGACAAGGTCGACTGGGCTCGCGCCAGGATCGTGGCTGCCACGCAAACCCCGCTGTTCGTCGCCCTGCACCGCGCCAATAAGCGCAGCCTCAACATGGTCGCCGAGTGCCTGCTGCTTCGCGCCGGCGACAGCACCTGGCCGGGCTCGGCGCAAATGCTGACCCGCACGCTCACCGAGAAGTTCCACCTGCCTGCAGGCAGCATCTCGCCCGCCGACGGCAGCGGCCTGAGCCGCAAGAACCTCGTGACCCCAGCCGCGATGGCGAGCCTGCTGGCAGTCGCGGCCCGGCGCGACTACGCGATGCTCCTGCTGCGCAGCCTGCCCGTCGCCGGCATCGACGGCTCGCTGCACGCGCGGTTCAAGGGTTCTCCCTGCCGCGGGCGCGTCCTGGCCAAGACAGGCACCATCGCCGGCGTGTCCGCCCTCAGCGGCTACGTGCTCGACGGGCAGGGGCGGGTCCGCTACGCCTTCTCCGTGCTGGGCAACCGCCTCCACAACGGCACCGACCCCGCCAAGAACCTCCAGGAAACCATCTGCGAAATGCTCTACGAAAGCGCCGCGGCCAAGAAGGATTAACCGCGGAGAGCGCAGAGTTCGCAGAGGTTGAGAAGAAGCAGAAGCAGCAGAAG
>CAZSBS010000154.1:3986-12137 GCA_964605095.1 uncultured Planctomycetaceae bacterium
AGCAGAAGCAGCAGAAGAAGCATTAGATGGGGATTACATGGATTATAAGATTACATGGATTAAGAAACTTATATGTGCTTATATCCATGTACGCCCTGCAACCGATCATCCCCGCCGACTATTGCATTACGTGGATTATTCCTCCCGCTTTTTGTATTCAGAAATCTATTCTGCTTCTATCCATGTAATCCCTTAATCCATGTAATCCCCCTCTAAAGCTTCTGTTTCTTCTTCTTTTTCCACTAATCCCATACGATATCCGCGGCGTCGAAAACGGGTCCGTCGGCGCAGACCAGTTTGTACGCCCAGCCGCGGTCGTTGTCGGCCCGCATTTTGAAAACGCACGACTGGCATGTGCCCATGCCGCAGCCCATGTGTCGCTCGAGAGCGAGTTGGCACTCGACGCCCCGCTCGACGCACATCCGCCCGACCGCCCGCATCATCGCCTCCGGGCCGCACGAATACACCACCAGACGGCAGGCGGGGTCGTCCTGGGCGTCGAGCCAGCGGGCGAAGGTCTCCGGGACGAAGCCCTTCCAGCCGATCGAGCCGTCGTCGGTGGCAATGGCGGTCTCGACGCCGTGGGCGGCGAACTCCATCACGCACATGGCCGGCTCGCCCAGCGGCGAGACCTCCGCCTGGCCGGTGAGCTTCAGAGGCAGCAGGTGCTCGCTGCGAACGCCGCAGAATGCCTTGACCGACTTGCCGGCGGCCGACAGCGCCTCGGCCAGGTAGATCATCGGCGGAATGCCCACCCCGCCGGCAACCAGCGCCGCGGCGGGCTTGCCGTCCCGCACGCCAAACGAGTTGCCAAGCGGGCCAAGCACGCTCAACTCGGACCCGTCGTCAACCTCCGCCAGCCAGGCCGTCCCGCCGCCGACAACGCGGTAGATCAGTTCCAGCACGACGTCACCGTCAGGCGTCGAGCGTCGCCCAGCCAGGCTGAACGGCCGCCGCAGCAGTGCCTCCGGGCGGGTAAGGTCTTCCCGAGTCAGCCTCGGCGGGCCGCCCTCGGGCCAGTCCACCTCGCCGGCTGGCTCGTGCGGCTCGGGGGGGCGGCATTGCACCTGCACGAACTGCCCAGGCCTCGTCGGCGGAAAATGCTCAAAGCCCAGCCGAAGCAGATAGTGCTCCGCGCAAAGCCGATCATTGCCCAGCACCGTCGCCAGGAACACCCCACGTTTTGCATTGTGTGTCGTTGCGTCCATAGGTTCACCGTTCAATTGCCGATTATAAGCCCCGGCCGGGCAAGAGCAAACTCCGTGCTGGGCCCATAGCTGTTGTCACAGGCAAAATCCGAATCTCGAAAC
Source organism: uncultured Planctomycetaceae bacterium (assembly GCA_964605095.1). Taxonomy (GTDB): domain Bacteria; phylum Planctomycetota; class Phycisphaerae; order SM23-33; family SM23-33; genus JAUWQU01. The sequence continues at coordinate 5,297 of CAZSBS010000154.1, forward strand.
CCGAAATCCGAAACAAACTCAAAGCACGAAATCCAAAACAAGATCTCCGGGTGGAGGTACAGGTTAATCTTGAGTATTGTGCTACCCGTCGGCGTTTAGAACATTGGGATTTGGCGATTCGGATTTGTTTCGAATTTCGTGCTTCGAATTTCGGATTTATCCTGCGGTACAATGTTCAGAATATTCATCGATTCTGAATCGCCACACCGCGCTTTCCCCGCTGGACGCAGCCCCCTTCCGGCAGTATAGTGAGCGGGCTATGAGCGAACAAGGCGACATCCCGGCCGACGATGAAAATGCCCCGACTCCCCAGGAGCCCAAGGGGGAGGCCTTGCAGTTCGACCCTGTCGGCGCGAGGCTGACCGACCGCATTGCCGAGGGAACCTTAAGCACCGGCGTCATCATCCTCGACGGCCCGGACGAGTTCATTCTCGATTTCATCCAGGGCGTCGCCCAGCCCTCGCGGGTGGCGGCAAGGGTGGTCATGTCTCCGCGCGTGGTCGGCCAGTTCCTCTCGGCGCTTAAGGCCAACCTCCAGAAGTACGAGCAAACATTCGGCAAGCCGGCCGAGTTGCCCAGGCCGGACCACGAGCGGCGTCCGAACATCAAGGACGTCTATGACGGCCTGAAAATGTCTGACGATAAGCTCAGCGGCGCGTACGCCAACGCCGTCCGGATCGGCCATTCGCCGTCGGAGTTCTGCTTCGACTTCATTACCCGCTTCTTTCCGACGGCGGCGGTCTCGGCCCGCGTCTACATGACTCCCCCGCAGGTCCCGCGACTGCTGGAGTCGCTCACGGCGTCCTATAACCACTACCTCAGCAAGACAAGGCAACCTCCGCGCGGCCCGGACGATCTTATGATGTGACCCGGCCGGGCCTGAGCAAAGCGCAAAAAGAGCAAGGAGAATCCGATGATGCGGCGACGATGCTTGACAGGATTGGCGGCGGCGGTTCTGGCGGGACTTTTGTCGGGATGCTCCAGCCCCGCGGCACCTGACAGCGCCACGCGGAAGGCCGGGGCCAAGGCCACCATCTGCCTGCTGCCCAAGAAGAAGGGCCTGCCGTACTTCACCTCCTGCGCCGAAGGCGCCCTGGAGGCCGCCGAAAGCCTGTCCGGGATCACTCTGATCTACGATGGCCCGACCGACGGCTCGCCGGAAAAGCAAGCCGAGATGATCGAGAAATGGGCTCTCAAGGGCGTGGACGTCATAGCCGTCTCCCCGAACGACCCGAAGGTAATCGCCAGCGCCATGAGGAAAGCCCGCAGCCAGGGCTGCCGCGTGATCACCTGGGATGCCGACGCCGAGGCCGACGCCCGCGATTTCTTCGTCAACCAGGCCACCGCCCAGGACATCGGCTTCGCGATGGTCGACGCGATGGCCAGGGACCTCGGCGGCGACGACGCCAACGGCGACGTGGCGATCATCACCGCGACCCTCACGGCCGCCAACCAGAACGCGTGGATCGCCCACATGAAGGACCGGCTCAAGAAGTACCCCGGGCTGAACCTGGTCGCGACCAAGCCGTCCAGAGAGGACCAGAAGCTCGCCTTCCAGGTCGCACAGGACCTGATGAAGGCATACCCGAAGCTGCGCGGCATATTCGGCATCAGCTCGGTGAGCTTCCCCGGCGCCGCCGAGGCGGTCCGCCAGGCCGGCAAGAAGGACCAGGTGCTCGTCACGGGCCTCTCGACGCCCAACAACATGAGGGAATACGTCAAGGACGGCACGGTCAAGTCCGTGGTGCTCTGGAACACAAAGGACCTCGGCTACCTGACGATCCAGGTCGCCAAAGCCTTGGCAGACGGCACACTCAAGCCCGGCGCAACCAGCATCCAGGCCGGCCGGCTCGGCCAGCGAAAGATCGTCGGCGACAACGTCCTGCTAGGGCAAATCCTGATATTCACCAAGGACAATATCGACCAGTTCGACTTCTGATCCGTAGGTAGTTGGTAGCCAGGAGCCGGTAGCCGGTAGCCGGGCTTGCCGCGGCGCAGCCGAAGGCGAAGCTGGGTAGCCGGTACAGCCCTGCGTAGCCTCAGGCGAAGACGCTTTGACATGTCGCGAAACGCCGCCGCCTTAACTTTGAGCACGGCGTTCGATGTTGTTGCTGTCATTTGGAGTGCGGCGAGCCCTCGCCGCTTTCACACGTCGCGGAGCGACGACGTTGCCGCGCCGCCTCGAACTCGGGATGGCCGCGCGGATGCTGTCGCCCGATGTGCATCGGGACAGACTTCCGACCTCCGCCTTCTGCCTTCCGCCTTCATACTTCCGCCTTCCGCCTCTGGCTCGCATGGCATTGACGGGCCGGACTGCGAAGCGTACAGTATAAGCATGGTCATGACCGCGACCAAACCGGGAATGTCCGCACGCAGCCGCCTGGGGCTTCCGCCACCGCCCAGTCAGGGCTCGCTCATATTACCAAGCCCGTATGCGTCCCGTGCCCGGCAGTGGCCGCTGAGCCCGAGAAGAAGTTCCCCATCCCCTTCCGTTACCCGGACGCCCCTCGGGGGCCCAAGGCCGGCCAAGGAAGACGGCAGAGACCGGAAAACCATATGGATGTTCCCGGATATGGCGCCCTACTGGGACAACGATTTGGCCGCGCTACAAGATCGGGCAAACAAGAAGGAGAAACTCACGCCGGAGGAGTTGAAACGCCTGAATCGCGGCGTCACCCATACATGGGGGATCCATTATCTCGGCGCCGCCAAGATCATGGCGCCAATCGGGAAAGCCTTCGCCGAGACGATGGTGAAGTTGCAGACAACCCAAAAACTGGAGAAACAGTGAACCATTCCATGACACGAAACGCGAAAGTAGACGCAAGAATAACTTCTTCGCATTGCGGCTTCCTGCCTCCCGGCGCAAAACGTCAGAAACGTGGCGTGTCGCTTTTGATGGTTCTGTATCTTAGTTGGGGCTTGGTCGCGGGTCCTGTCCTTGGGGCCGACCCTCAGACGTTTGCAGGCAGTATGCTTAACGCGACGACGGACGATCCTGCCGACAAAGAGCAGAACAAAGTGGCCGGGCCTGGTTGGTTCTGGAATCTCGGACCCACAGGCATCCGGGCTATGCTGGTGGATGCATCAGGCAAATGCGAATGGGAAGGCAACGCCACCTGCTTCCTGGTGAAATACGTGTTCCCCAAATCTCCGGCAGACGGCAAGATACTTCCCGGCGATACGATCATCGGTGTCAATGCGAAGAAGTTCTCCACCGTCTATAAGCTCGGTTACTGGTTTGGAATCGGCTACGACGGTCCACCGATGGAGTTTGGTCAGGCTATCGAAGAGAGCGAAAGTGGCAAGCAGGGGAAGTTGGACATAATGATCGTCCGCAAAGGGAAGCCGCTTACGGTGGCGGTAAAGATTGAAAGCAAAGGGGCCTTCTCGGCAACATTTCCGTTTAACTGCAAGAAATCCGAACAACTGCTGAAGGAAGCATGCGCTTATCTCGTCAAGGCTCAAGACAACCAAGGCTGCTGGTGGGGCACCGGCGACGTAAATGTTGACGCTTGTCTGGCGCTTCTGGCGCAAGGCCCCGAGTACTACAGGATTGTTGAAAGGCATCTTGACCATTCTCTGGCCGGTATCGATAAGGGAACCTGGAACTGGATATTGGCCATGAATTCAATTCTTACCTCAGAGTACCAACTCCTGACACATAATAATAGGTACAGGAAATACATGCTTCGGCTTGACGAGCTGTTTAAGGACAACCAGTGCCCCAATTTTACCTTTGGCCATATGGGGTATCCCGTGAGGGACAAAGGATTTTACGGGCCCATGTGCGGATGTACCGCGCTATGCTGTCTTGGGTGGAGCATGCTCGAAAGAGCCGGCATCCCAATTCACAAAGAACTTCTCGACAAGACGATGGTTGAAATGGATATGGCCTTCAAAGAGGATGGCTATCCCTATGGGTGGAGTAATGAAGCCTGCCAAAAGACGTCCGTGTTTTCCGAGGAGAAGGTGAGGAACGCCCTGACTTCGCTTAAGAAACCGATTCATGCGCGTAGCGAGCAGGCTGGTGGATGCCTGCCCATGGGTGCAATGACCCTCGTGCATCAGTTCAGGCCATGGAAAGACTACTCGGCCGAGTTGGTAACTAACCATGCCTTCGCTTTGGCTCGTGCGCGGGGGGCCATCGTGAATGGACATGGATCGGGATACCTTCATGGCTGCTTTGGATTGCTTGCCGCCGCGAGCGTGGGGGATGGAATTGGGCAAGACGATCCGTTTCGGATCATCATGGATTACTACAAGCCGTATATCAATCTGGCCAGATGCTGTGACGGTTCCTTTTATACACAGCCGACCAGAGATGATATGAATGGCGACTATGGGCGTTCGACGAGGAATCTTCCTACCGCCGTCTGGGCGCTCGTTCTATCGGTGCCGAAAAGAGCCCTTCTGGTGCAGGGGCGTAAGGACTACAAGGGGAAGATGAATACCGCGTACCTTGCCATCTTGAAGAGGGATTTTGCGGCGGCTGCGCGGGCGCTGGCCAAGCCTCGCCCCGACGAGGCTGAAACCGCCAAAGCCATGATGGAGTACATCGACGCACAGTGGCAGAAGGATACGGCCGGGCTTGCGACCATCGAGGAGAGCGGCGACATACTGGGCCTCTCCGAAGAGTTTGCCAAACTTCAGAAGACCTACAAGGGCATCGAAGGCTTCGATAAGGCCGTCAAGCGCTACGAGGAAGACCTTCAGAAGGACCCATGGCGGAAGGAAGTGCGGACGGGCAAGGCGTACATGAGCTTCCTAGGCGTCCTCCAGAAGTTCAAGAGCGCCTCAGCCGCCAAGAAGCTCGACCAGTTCGCGAAGGAAAACGGGGCTTCCATATACGGCAAGTGGGCCGCCGCGATCGTCAAGGAATTCAATGCCTCCGGCACGGTCACCGTCTGGCCGAACGGCAAGCCGTTCGATTCGAGCGAGAAGTAGGAGGACAAGGAAAGGAAAATAGAGACGCTAGCCATTTAATCGTGGTCGCGGTGGCTGGCCCCACCGGGGCAGGCCGGCAGTGAAGACGAAACGACCCTTGCCCGGCTTCGGCACTGCACCCGGACCGGCCGGGCCGCGGGCGATGACGGCACCCTGTCCGGTCTGGAGCGGCAACGCGGGCCGCGCGTCCGTGCCCTGCCCCGCTGTCGGCCGAAGAAGAACCAGCCGGCCGGGACGGAAAGGGAGATACCTGGATGCATCCCTGTTTTCCAGCATCCCTATTTTCCATACGTTCTTAAGGAGTGTTGTCATGGCCTATCCTCGGCGTCCTGATCTTAACAAGCTCACCTCCAGGCTTTGGGAGTATTCCCAACTCAAGCACGAGTACGGCGCGAGGGGAATCGAGAAGGTCTACAGGAAAGCCGAGAAGGCCCTCCAGACCGCATTCAAGGATCTGCGGAAGCTTCCGATCGACAAGAAGCTGGCAGCGATGGAACCCAACGGCCTGAAGGCCATCAAGGCCCTGCGCCCCAAGGGTCCGCGGAAGATGTGGGAACGGTTCGATGCGAAGACGTATGCCGATCGCCTCCGTGGTGCGATGCTCGGGCGTTTTGCCGGCTGTACGCTGGGAGCGCCGGTGGAGTTCTGGTCGATCGACCGCATGGAAGAGTGGGCCCGGGAGATCGGCCAGCCGTTCCCGCCGGTGGAGTACTGGCGACGGATTACCGACCCGCATCGTTTGCGTTACGAGGTGAGCCGGCGCGATGCCTACACCAGCGAGAAAATGGATGGCGTGCCGGTGGATGACGACACCGCCTACACGCTTCTGGGCCTGCTGACTGTCGAGAAGTTCGGGCCGAAGTTCACGGTGGACGACAATGGCAGGAGCTGGCTGAAGTACCTGCCGTATGCCTGCTCGGCTGAGCGCGTAACGCTGAAGAACCTGAAGAATAAGGTTCCCGCCAACAAGTGTGGCGAGTTGGACAACCCGTTCTGCGAGTGGATCGGTGCCGACATCCGTTCGGACCCGTGGGGGTATATGGCTCCGGCCTGGCCGGAATTCGCGGCCGACATGGCATATCGCGACGCCTACCTGTCCCATCGGCGCCAGGGCATCTACGGCGAGATGTTCTTCTCGGCGGCCATCGCCGCGGGGTTTGCCCTGAGCGATCCCATGAAAGCCATCGAAATCGGACTGACCGAAATCCCGCGTCAATGCGCCCTGGCGAAGGCCATGAAATGGGCGATGAAGACCGCCCCGAAGATCAGCAGCTACAAGGCGGCGAGGGCGGCCGTCGACAGGCGATTCAAGGGAATGAGCGGCGTCCACACGATCAACAACGCCTGCCTGACCATCTTCGGTATCGGGATCGGCGGCACCGACTTCACACGCGTCATCTCGGAAGTCGTCGCGATGGGCCTGGACAACGACTGCACAGCCGCGACGGCCGGGTCGATCGTAGGCGCATGCGTGGGCCTCAAGGGCATCCCCGAGGACTGGTACAAGCCGTTCAACAACACGGTTCACTCCTACCTCATCGGGCAGAGGCCGTTCAAGGTCGACGATCTGGCCCGTCGCTTCGGTAAACAGGCCCAGCGCGTCTACGCGGAGGTGTAGGAGGCCCAAAGACCTTCACGCAAAGCTTGCCAGCGGCTCGGGGGAGTCTGTTGGCATCCTGGTAGCCCCGGGCGTTGGGAAACAGGGACGCGAACCATTTAACACAGGAATCCATGCCGCTCGTAGCGGAGATAGCTTCTAAACGGGCTGCTGGTGCTATTTGGAGAGCCTTACAACGGCACAGCCTCTCGGACCAACCTTGAAGGGAAAGGGGTCAGGAACGAATGGCATCAACTTAAGCCATAACCATTGGTGCTATAAGCACTTATAGGCGCT
>CAZSBS010000155.1:0-12086 GCA_964605095.1 uncultured Planctomycetaceae bacterium
GCAGGTCTACGACCTGATCTATTGAGCAGGGTGTCCCAATTCGGAAGTCAGGAAAGTTGCCCTGGTCCGTTGCGTCGAGCACCTGCGACGGCGCGGCTTCGCAATGCTGGACATTCAATGGACCACGCCAAACCTCCTGCGGTTCGGCGCGTATGAAGTGCCACACCGCCGATACCTCGCGATGTTGCGAAAGGCGATCGAATCGAAAGTGCGGTTCTGAAACGTTCGTAGCATGGGCATCTTGCCCATGAGTCGCAGGGCCATCTTGGCCCCGCCCCGTATTAAACCACGGGCAAGTCCTTGGAACCCCTAACGGGGATGCCCGCGCTACGAGAAAGGCAGGCTATTTCTTCGCCGGCTTGGTCATCACGGGCGCGAGCTTGGCGGCTTTCTGATTGTCAGTGAGCTTGTCCCATGCGGGCAGGCAGTCGCCGCAACAGAAGCCGACCTTCTGGCCGTAGAACTCGCGGGTCAACGATACGGGAACCTTGGCCGGGTCGATCGGGTTGCCCATCATCGGGCAGGTGCTGTTGACGCAGGCGACGGTCTTGGCCGCCTCGCCGCCCGCCTTTTGCTTTTCGCTACAGGCCGTCAGGCCCGCCACCAACACGCCCGCCAGCAGAAACGCCGCCGGCATGGCTAAACGTCTGATCGCACTTGAAAGCATGATGTGTTCCTTTTTGTCCTGGGTAGCTCCGTACGCTGCATTATAGCGCCTCGCATCCTGCCTTACCGGAACTTCACGCAAACTACAGCACCCGTCAGACGCCTATGGTGCTCACACTATCGAGTCGTCCGCGCCCCGATCACACACGACACACTTCCCAGCGATCCGAAGTTGCCGACGTATGTGCCCGCCTCCCGCCCTGGCGGCGGGCTGTACGGTGCGGTCATCGATCCGGTGATCACCACGTCGCCCGGCTCGAGGGCAAGGCCGCTCTTGACCAGGCCGTTGACCAGCCACAACAGCGACGCCCACGGGCTGGTCAGCACGTCCCTGGCCCGCCCGGCCGCAACGGCCTGGCCGTCGAGTGTAAGCGTCGCGGCGACGGCGCCGACGTTTACCTTGTCAGGCTCGACGGACGCACCTAGCACGAACCGGTGCGCGCCGAGGTTGTCAGCTACCAGGTCATGGAACGTTGCCCGGCCGGCGTCGGGGGCAAAGTGCGAATCCGGCAGCTCCAGGGCCGGGCAGATTGCCCGCACGTACGGCTTGAGTTCCTTGATGCCGACGACGGGGCGGTCTATTCGCCGGCCGATGACCATGGCGACTTCCATCTCGACGGCGACCTTGTGGAAGTCCCCGCCCGGGATCGTCGTGCCGCTTTCTCGCCTATGGCTGGCCAGGAGTCTTCCGTATGCCGGCCCAGGCGCGCCGGTGGCCTGCCGCGACGCAGGCGACGTGAACGCGACCTTGTACCCTGCAACCTTGTCGCCGCCGGCGACGATGTCCTTGATCAGGTAGTCCTGCGACAGGTACGCGACGTTCAGCGACGCCGGGCCAAAGGCGACCGAGGGCGGCGCAACCTGCGTGCCGGTAACCCTGGCCGCCAGGCACTGGCGTGAGATGGCCAGGCTCTGCTCGCACGTCGGGCAGCAGCCCAACGTCAGCGCCGCGATCATCGCACAAGCCGCAAACGTCACCTGCCGCCAGGATTTCACTGTTCTCTTCATGCTTCGCAGGGGCATTCCAGGCGGCTTGCCAGCTTGCCGGTTTGGCATTGAGCATTTGAGCATTGAACATTCGCGGCGGCGAAGCCGCCGCGCTACATCTCCATCTGCGGCAACTCGTTGCGGATGGCCAGGTTCGTCTTCCGCATGAGGTCCACGTAGCCGACCTGAGCGTCGAGGTACTGCTTGTAGAGGTCCGATGCGATCAGCTTGTCGTTGATCTGCTGGATCTTGTGCTTGTCGTCCGGGCCGATGGGCTGGTGGGACTGCTCCAAACGCGTTATCTTGATGACTTGCTCCTGGTAGTCATGCATGACCTGCCTGGTTGCGGGGTCTTCCGAGAGTTTCTTCTGGGCGGCGACCAGGGCCATCGCCTGGGGTGATGCCGCCAGGGTCTTGCCCAGCCGAGTTGCCATTTCTATGCAGGCCGTGCTCAAGGGGTTTCTCCTGTCGAGTCGTGTGAAGTTCGTAAAGTAGCGACCTAATGATACGCACGATAACCGCCCGGCCAGGCGTTGGCCAGTTCAATCCGCCGCACATTTTCGCCAGCCCTCAAACAGGCTCGCGGGGGTTATACTATAAGCAAGAAACAGCCGGCGTCGCGTCGGCGGCAAAGGCTTTTTCAGGAGAGATGCGTGAAACGATTGACAGTATTCTCATTCGTGGCGATCATCGCTTTGGCGCTTGCCTGTCCGGCTGACGCCCCGGGCGCCCCCAAGGCCCGCCCGAAAGCCTTGCCTTCGGTGGGCAACCCGGAGACCTTGCGGGCAGCCATCACGGATCTCTCGGCCACGTTTGGCAAGCGATATCCAAAGGCCCTGGAGCTGCTTGCCAGGCTTGATGACATCGAGAAGCGCATGCAGGCCGGCGAGGCCCTGCAAGAGGAGTTCATCGAGCTTCAGCGCCAGGCACTGCTGGCCAATCCGCTGGTCGCCGATCATCCGATCCTGTTCATATCCCGCCCGCAGTACAGGGGCGACCATCACAACACAGCCACGATGTTCCAGACCGGCGAAATCAACACCGGCAGCTTCACCGGCGGCTCGGCTGTCAAGGCATTCGACGCCCGCACCGGGCAGGTCCGCACGCTGCTGGAAGTGCCCGCGGGCATCGCCCGCGACCCGGAAGTGAGTTTTGACGGCCGGCGGGTGCTGTTTGCGATGCGGCACGACAAAGCCGACGATTCGCACATCTACGAGCTTGCGGTGGACGCCGCCGGCGCCCCGGCTGGTGAGCCCAGGCAGCTTACCAGCGGCGCGGGCGTTACGGACATCGACCCACTGTACCTGCCGGACGGGCGGATCGCCTTCAGTTCGACTCGCGAGCCGAAGTATTGCATGTGCAACCGGCACATCATGGCCAACCTGTACCGGATGAACGCCGACGGTACGAAAATCGAGCAGATCGGCAAGAGCACGCTGCACGAGGGCCACGGCTCGCTGACGCCGGACGGGCGGATTCTTTACGACCGCTGGGAGTACGTGGACCGCAATTTCGGCGACGCGCAGGGCGTGTGGGTCTGCAACCCCGACGGCACGAACCACGCCGTCTTCTACGGCAACAACACCGCCTCGCCGGGGGCAATGCTGGATAACCGCATCGTGCCCGGCAGCGGCGGCAGCCTGTTCATTTCGACGTACTCATCCTGCCACGACCGGCCCTGGGGCGCCATCGCCCTCGTTGACCGCACGCGCGGCCTGGACTCGCCAGCCGGCGAGCTGCGAACCTGGCCCGCCTCGGCGATGGGGATGGTGGGTCGCGGCGGATACGACAGCTTCTCGGGGGTTCGCCCCAAGTACGAGGACCCGTTCCCCCTGGCCGACGGCGAGGACGCGCTGGGGGCCGGCAAGTACTTCCTATGCTCGCGCCAGACCGGCAAAGGCGAGCAGATGGGCATGTGCCTCATCGACGTGTTCGGCAATGAGATATTCGTGCATGTTGAGGAGCAGGACGGGCGGGGATGTTTCGACCCCATGCCGCTTGGCTTGCGTGTAAAGCCGGGCGTGATGCCCGACCGCCGCGACGCCGCCCAGGCCCAGGGAACATTCTACATCTACGACGTTTATGTCGGCTCCGGCATGGATAAGGTTCAGCGCGGCGCGGTAAAGAGCATCCGCGTAGTCGAGTCGCCGGAAAAACGCTTCTGGACCCCGCCCGCCTGGGACGGCGGCACCGGCCAACAGGCCCCGGGCATGGCCTGGAACGATTTCAACAACAAGCTGATCCTCGGCACGGTGCCCGTCGAGCCCGACGGTTCGGCGTACTTCAGCGTCCCGGCCGACAGGTTCCTGTACTTCCAACTGCTCGACGCCAACGGGATGATGATCCAGTCCATGCGAAGCGGCACGATAGCCCGCCCGGGCGAGACGCTCGGCTGCGTAGGTTGCCACGAAGACCGCCAGTCGGCCGCCGGCAACCACCCGATGGCGGCGACGCGCCGCGAGCCAAGCAAACTCCGGCCATTCTATGGCCCCGAGCGCCTGTACAACTACTACGCCGAGGTCCAGCCGGTCTTCGACCGTAACTGCATGAAGTGCCACGATTACGGCAAGCCGGGAACCAAGAAGCTCACGCTTGCCGGTGACCTTGGGATCATCTTCAACGCCTCGTATATCGACCTGCGGTCCAAGGGGCTCGTAAAAGTTCCTGGTGCCGGCCCGGCCAAGACTTACGATCCCTACGCCTGGGGCAGCCACGCAAGCAAGCTGGTCCAGGTCCTGCAAAAGGGCCATAATGAAGTCAAGCTCAGCAAAGAGGACTTCGACCGCATAGTAACGTGGGTAGACATCAACGCGCCGTACTACCCCACATACGCCAGCGCATACCCGGGCAACAGGTTCGGCCGAAGCCCGCTGGACGACCGCCAACTGGGCGAACTGGGCCGTCTGACGGGCGTGGGGATGAGCAATACAGCCATCAGCTTCACCAGGCCGGAGATGAGCCCATGCCTGGCCAAGCTCGACAAGTCCAACCCGAAGTATGCTCAGGCCCTGGCGATCATCCGGGCCGGCAAGGCCTCACTCGCCCAGCATCCACGGGCCGAGATGCCGGGCTTTAGGCTCATCGGTCCGGATGCCCAGCGCGAAGCCAAGTACGATGCCCTGGCAGCCGAACAGCGGAGGATGCGCCAAGCCATCGCCGCCGGGCGGAAGCTGGCCCTGCCCGCCGAAGGGAAAAAGAAGAATTAACCGCAGAGTCGCGGTCTGCACGGCGGCGCCCTTCTCGTTACGGTTGCACTGGCTGATCTTCCGCAGGGTCACCGCCGCCCGACAGGATGATCCGCTTGTGGCCAAGCTTTTCCCGAAGGATGCGCGATTCCCCTCGCGCAGGTACTCGATCACCTGTTGCTGTTGGCGGCTCATTCAGCCGGCGATGGCCACTGTGAAAAACGTCAAGGGTTTCCAAGTCATGGGGAGGGATGCTAGCGGTGGCTGTTCAGGAGCGCTAGACCGCAGGCGAAACGCGTAACCCAGCGCGTATGCCTTTCTGCGCCACTTTCGCGCGCCGGTGGCAGGATGGCGGCCTTTTAGAAGCCGATCTTGAAGGCCCCTGCGGCCGCATTCATGACGCCTTCCAGATCCCGGCGCTGCTCTGCCGAGAGGACTTCGGGCGGCTCGTATTGCGCAAGATGGCACTCCACCTCGTCTCGGGCCCGCTGCATGAGGTCCGGGGCTCCACCGGCCCGTTCCTGCATCTGCGTCCGGTCGATGAGCGGCCCGGGAATGTAGTGTTCCTGGTGGAAGTACTTGAGCGTGTGGTCGGCCGTCAGGAGGGTCTTCTCGCGGAGCAGCTCATCGAAGAGGGCGTCGGCAGGGAAGTCCTCGCGCGGCTCCAGGCCCGCCACCAGCCGGCGGGTCATGTTGCAAAGCTCGGCGTCGAAGACAAGCTTCTCCAGTGACAGGCAGCTTTCAAAGTAATGCATCCCCGCGCCGGAGACGCTGTTTACCCCGGCCAGGCCGGCCAGGTACAAGCCTCCGCCGGACTCGAAGCCCGCCTGGGCGTCGAGGGTCTTGCTGTCACTCATGCCGATGTACGCCTGGGTGGGCAGACCCAGGTACTTGCCCACTTCAATGTAGGCGCAGTCCATCAACTGCGCCTCCACGGCCGAAATGCTGGCCGCCATCGTACGCATGTCGAAAATGCCCGGCGAGCCGCCGTAGAGGATCGGCGCGCCGGGGCGCGTGGTCTGGGAGATTACGATGCCGCTGAGGGTTTCGACCGTATGCTGGATGACGCAGCCGACAAGGGAGATCGGCGAGACCAGCCCGGCCAGCGGCATGGTGATGATCTCCACGGGAATGCCCAGCTCGGCACACCGGGCGGTGTTGTCGGCCGTGGTGGTGCTCCATTTCAGCGGGGAAGTGGGGCAGCACGAGAAGATTGTGAATGGTTTCTCGCGCAGGGCCTCGCGCGTGCCTCGCACGGCCAGGACCATCTCCGCCATCACCTCGAAGCCGCCGATGGTGAACGCGCCGGTCACAATCGCTTTGCTGGTGGTCTTCAGCAGCGCGTACAGGCGAATGCTGTCGCCGATGGCCTTGGGCACGTTGTCGGGCACGAGGGCGGTGGAGGAGTAGTCGATCGCGTCAAGCTGCTCGACGAGCCTGCTGTAGCGGAGCATGTCGTCGGTCGATATGGGGCGCATCCGGCAGGTATTGGCGTCCAGTATCTTGATGGCTGCCGAGCCGGGCGTGAAGTGTGTTTTGTCGCCGGACAAATCGCAGCAACTCTCGCCGGCAATGTTCCACAGTTTGATCCGGCGCGGCACAGTCCGAACCGCCGCCTCGACCACCTCGCGAGGCATCCGGACGCACTTGCTGCCGGCATCGACCCGACAGCCGGCCTCGGCAAGCCTCGCCAGCAACGCTTCGTGAGGCAGCGTGACGCCTTTGGTATCCAGCAGCTTGTAGGCTTCGTCGAGGATCCGCTCGATAAGTTCGTCGCTCAGGAATCTCAGCCGTGGTCTCATGTCGCAGTTCGTCCCTATCCTGATAGTTCCCATGTGGATTCATGCCCACGACCATCGCGGGCCTTTTCGATGATTCTATCGCGTTTCCGGACATAGGCAAGCTCTACCTTCCGCGTGCCTTCCGAAAACTCCGTCTTCGTTGGTTATGCGGCACTTACGATGTTGTGCCATGCCTGGGCGCGTAAGCGGGGCCCCTGCTGCTGTCGGAGATCGAGTGCATGGACCACGTTATCGTGCTGAACGAGGATCATCTCCGCGGGATTCCGCGGCCCGTCTGCCCGCCGGAGCCGGGCAGCCCCAGGAACTCGCCGATTCCGCTGCCGGATGCGATTTTCGGGATGGGCAGCCGAACATAGTCGTGAAATACGAAGGGCGAGAGCCGCACAGGACCATTGGCGTGTGGCTGAGAGGGAGGCACCTCTCGGAGCAGGCTAGCTCTGACACACTTTTTATATACGGTTCCTGCGCGGGCATCTCGCCCGTGGTTTGCATCATCCAAATTGTCAATTCCATCGCAGAGAGCGCAGAGGCCGCAGAGACAATTAGATAGAACTCTTTATCTTCATCTTCTCCGCGTTCTCCGCGGCCTCTGCGATGAATCTCTTTGGCTACGGGCCTAGAACCTGCGCCGCCGCCGGAGAATAGCCAACGCGCCGATGGCCAGCCCCGAGGCTGGCTCGGGATTTCAGCTCCGGCGTCGCCTTCGCTTCAACAGAGCAGGAAGGCCCGCGGCCATCATGACAAAGAGGGTCGCGGGCTCCGGGGTCGTCGAGGGCGCGCTGCCGCTGGTGCTCATGTTGGCCATCAAGGTACTAAGGTCGTCCCAGTCAACCGTCCCGCTTTCGTTGAAGTCGCCCGCGGCGACCCCACCACTCCCGCCGAAGTTCTGCTTCAGGATCATGAAGTCGGCCGCGTCAACCACGCCGTCGCCGTTGGCATCACCCGTCACGCCGAACGTCAGGTAGATCCGCCCGGCCCCGGGCGTGGTGTCCTGGCCGATCTTGGCGATGGGCCAACCGTCGGGGGTGGCGATGATGTCACCGGCGATACTGCCGCCGGTGCCAAACGTGCCGGTGTAGGTGAACAGGTCGTACTCCATGTCGGCCTCAGGCGTGCCGCCATCGTTCACAAGCGAGAGTTGCCAGCCGGGAATCAACCGCAAATCGCCGTTGATGGCAACAAGGTCCGTCTCGCTGCTGCCGAGCTGCCAGACGTAGATGGAGCCCGCCTCCATCGCGACGCTGCTGGGGGTTTCCTCCGTGCCGACGGTCAGCGTGCCGGCGCTGGCGCCCGGGGCGATGATGCAGCCGTCATTCACGGTGACCTCGCCGCCGATAAAGCCGGTGCCGCCCAGTGTGCCGCCGTTGACGGTCACCGCGCCGGTGCCGGTGCCGCTGTCGGTTGTGTTGTTCACGAGCAGCGTGCCTTCGCTGACAATCGTGCCGCCGCCGTACGTGTTCGCGCCGGAGAGGGTCAGCGTCCCGCTGCCGATCTTGGTCAAGGCGCCGTTGCTCAAAATGCCGTTGTAGGCGGTGGACTGGCCGTTGTTGCCAATACTTAGGGTGTAGCCGCTCATGTTCACGTCACGCGATCCGGTCAACCCGCCCAGCGTGGAGTCCTGGCCGAAGGCCACGGAGCCCGTGTCGGCGCTGTTCATATCCAGCGTGCTGTACTGCATGGCCAGGGCATTGCTCAGCGTCAATAGGCCTGACTTGATCTGGGTATTGCCGGTGTAGGTGTTGGCGGCGTTAAAGAACACACCTTGGGCGTCGCCGCCGATGACGCTGACGATCCCGGCGGTGCCGGGAGTCATGCCAGTCGGATCCTGGATGACTCCATTGAGCCTCAAGTCCCAATATTGCAATTCAATCGTGAGGCTGTGGCCTGCCGCGTCGGCCGTTCCCAAGGTTATAGTGCCCGGGAAGTTGAGGACTCTCCCAAAGTACAACTTCATCGCGCCGGTATTACCACTCTGGACGATGACGTTATTGTTGTAAGAACCCACTGAAGCGCCGGGTGATAGTTGCACCGTGGCATCCGAATTGCCGGTGGTGTCGCCCAGATTAATGGTGCTGTTAGCACTGATTCCGCGCACTTCAACGCCGCCGACGTTTCCGCCGGCGATCAAAGTCCCACCCTTGATCGTGGTATCGCCGGTGTAAGTGCTGCTGTTGCTGCCGAGGATCAGCGTGCCGGCGCCGATTTTCGTCAGACTGCCGTCGGTGCCGCTGAGAGCGCCGGAATAGGTTGTGTCGGCATTATTACCGCCAACCGTCAAGGCCACAGCGTTCGCGGCGTTATCCTGCAAGTCGAGGTTGGCGCTTCCGCTCAGGCCGCCGAAGGTAAAGGCGTGCTCGGCGACCGACGAGTCGAACACGATGCCCGTGCCGCCCGTGGTCAGGGTGCTGCCCTGAAGGGCGTTCTGGCTGCTCAGGTTCAGCGTGCCTTCGGACACGGTGGTATCGCCGCTGTAGGTGTTGGTGCCGGAGAGGGTCAGAGTGCCCGCGCCCGACTTGGTCATTCCGGTGGTGCCGGCCAAGTCAACGCCGATCGTGGCCGTCATGGCCTCACCGACGGTGATGGTGTTGTATGCGGCAGTGGTGCCGGCGAGGTTGATGACGGGGGTTCCAGTCCCGGCGGCCAGGGCGTAGCCGTCGACCTCGAACGTCAGGCCCTCGTTGACCGTCACCGTGCCGTTCACGGTGACCGTGC
This sequence comes from uncultured Planctomycetaceae bacterium, assembly GCA_964605095.1. Classification (GTDB taxonomy): domain Bacteria; phylum Planctomycetota; class Phycisphaerae; order SM23-33; family SM23-33; genus JAUWQU01. The sequence goes on from CAZSBS010000155.1 coordinate 9,353, forward strand.
CGGGCGCGCCAGTAAAGATCAGGGCGCCTGCGGGGGCCTGGGTCAAGCTGCCTTGAACGCCTGGGCTGGTGGCCCAGACGGCCGACGCCGAACTCCATGTTCCATTCCCGCCGCCGCCGACTTGCGGGGCCCAGTAATTGCCTTCGGTGGTAGAGGTGACCAGCAAGCTCAGCACGCTGCCTACGTAGCCGAGAGAGTAGTTACTCGGGACAGACCCGCCGGTGAGGCTTTGCAACAAGTAGTTCTCGATGGGTGCTGACACGTTTGATCCAGTGTAGCCGATGAGGTCGTAGTCGCCGGGAGCGAGGCCGGAGGTCGTCGTCACCATGATGATTGTGCCGCTTGCGGCGGTGAGGTCGCCGGTGACGTCCACGTAATCCTTATCGCCGATGCTATTGATATCGAAGTAGCCGATGGCCCCGTCTTCGAACGTCAGGTCGCCGACGATTGTGAGCGTGCCGGTTGAGCCGACGTTGTCCGTGCCGGGGTTGACCTTGGCGGTGCCAGCCACGCTCACCGCGCCGGCGACCATGCCAGTGCCGGTGAGATTGCCGCCACCGAGCACATTCAGTGCCGCGACGGTCAACGTGGTGCCGTCGGCGAGGCTGGTCTTCAAACTGTTGACCGTGGTACCGGCGAGATTCCTCGTGGCGTCCACCGTCAGTTCGTCGCTGACGTTGATAATGGCGCCGGGGGCGGTAATCGAGAGCCCCGCGAAGCTCGCCGAGGTGTTGGCCTTGGCGATGGTGAGCGTCGAGGCCCCATCCAGCGACAGCGTGCCGCCGGTGGTGTTCAGGGCCGTCAACTCGTCGTTACTGATCGTCAGAGACTGGCCGGTCATCGTAACCGAACCGCTGGTGCTAGTGCTGAGGATGCTGAGAGTGCTGCAGACCGCCGGGACAATGCTCATGGCGCTGTCGATGGTCACCGCGTGACCGTCCACGGTCACGGCATCGTAGGTTGCCGGAACCCGAGCCGGGCTCCAGGTGCTTGCGGTATTCCAGTCGGTGCTGTCGGCGCTAAACAACGGCGTCAGCGGCGCGGCAACCACATCGACCTCACCGAAGAAACCGTTGGTAAGGTCGACCTGCATCAGCAGAAATTGGGCAAAGGCCAATGTTCCCCCGGTATCGGTGAAGCTCACCCCGATTTGGTGTCCAAGGCTGGTGTCGTTCCAATAGGTTGTCGCGACAGTGCCGAGCGAAGTCCACCCATTGTCCACAAGATTACCGCCCGTACTGGGAGCGCTGCCCGCTGCAGAGTAGTAGAGAGTATAGCCCTGGTCTTGCCGGCTAGGATCGACGGTCCCTACCCACGAATAGCTATTGAATTCCGCCACGTTTACCACGCTCCCGAGATCGATCGTCATAAGGCCGAAGCCCCAGTTACTAGCGCCAACATCCCAGTCGCTAGTTTGCCCCACACCATTATTTAAGTTACTCACCGGAAGGTTATTGGCGAGTGTAACCGGAGAGAAAGACATGCCGATATCGCTCGTGTACGAGTTGAAAGCAACGTACGTCCAAGTACTTTGTGACGCATCGACATAGTCGACAGCGGACAGGTTGGGAACCGTGGTGAAATGACCCCATTCAGTCGTGGGGTTGGTAGTGGTGTCATAAGCTTCAACCGTGATGTCGGTCGCCTGGGCAGTGCCTGCCAGTGCCAGAGCGCCTATCGCGACCAGGGAAATGACACACAGTAATTCGTTGAGCCGATTCTGCCGCTTCATCGCATGCCTCCTGCAAAAGAAAAAAATGCCCAAACAAACCGGTAAGTACCAAACTGTTCAGTACCGCAAAACCGCAAATTGGCGAAATCGCCATGACTCCGGGGACAGCCATTATACAGTCGAAAAAATGGCTCCGGACATGCTTCCATCTTCGGAAGCATGTCCGGAGCCCCGTATTACGAAGCTCCTGAAACCATTCCACCGGCCCGCGGCCGGGGGCTGTTGGTTGTTTCCTGACCGGACCAGCATGACCCAAAACCAGGATCAGGCCCAATGCTAAAAAGCTTAGGCCCTTGCCCGCCGCCGCCGCAGCACAGCCAAGCCGCCGATGGCCAGCAGCGCCATCGTCGCCGGCTCGGGGATAAAGACATCGATCTCACCGTAGAAATCGTCGGTCCCGCCCGCCGTGCCGCCGGAGGGAATCGTCATCCGCAGATAGCGGACACCGGACAATGGACCACCGGTACCGCCGGCGAAGCTCACCCCAACCTGGTGCGACAAGCCGAGATTGTTATCCTCGCCGTTAAAATACGTATCGACTGTCCCGACCAACGTCCAATCAGTACCGTTCGCCGAGGAATCGAGAGTATAATGCTGGTCTTGGCGAGGCGCGGCCCAATCGCCGGCCCACGTATAGGTATTGAATGCCACCACATCCATCACTCCCCCGAGATCGATCGTGATCTCGACCACACCCCACCTACTAGCTCCCGTGTCCACTTCGCTAGCCTGACCAACACCATTATTTAAGGCGGCCGGCGACCAGCCCATGGCATAATAATACGGAGAGATTGACATCCCGGTATCGCTCGTGTACGTCTCCCCAGCGTCCGTCCAAGTGCTTTGTGACGCATCGAGAATGTCGTCTGCGGACGGGTTATTAGTGGCCAAACCCCAAGTAGTAGTCGAGCCGTCTGTAGCATAGGACTCAATCAACGGGGTGATTTCCGCTTGCGCCGCGGCTGCCACGAACAGAGCCGCCACCGCCACTGCCACACACAT
>CAZSBS010000156.1:0-10325 GCA_964605095.1 uncultured Planctomycetaceae bacterium
CCGTTTGTAGTGACCCCGTGAGGGGTTTCCCAAAAGGGGTCCGTTGGACTTGAAGAATCGCACTACGAACCCCTCCCCCCGAACGGATTTATCGCTATTATCGCTATGGACAATCCCGCGAGGTTGGTATAGTAAGCGTTTTGGCCCGGGCAATACTTTCCGGGCCGATGGACGGAAGAACCATCGTTTCCCACGGTCTTTCAGGAAAGGACAAGGATCATTATGAGCAAGAGCAACCATCTGACACGCCGGCAGTTCCTCATGGGAACGTGCGCGGCGGTCGCCGCACCCTATGTGATCACCTCTACTGCCTTGGGCGCTGATGATCGCCCGCCGGCCAGTGATCGGATCGTGATGGGCGGCATCGGCATCGGCAACCAGGGCAGCGGCGACCAGGGCGCGTTCCTGGGCCAAAAGGACGTGCAATACGTGGCCGTCTGCGACGTGCGCAAGGATTTCCTCGACCGTGCCAAAAGCCGCGTCGATGGGCACAACAAGAATGCCGACTGCAAGGCCTACAAAGACTTCCGCGAGATGACCTGCCGCACCGACATCGACGCGGTCCACATCGCCACGCCGGACCACTGGCACTCGATCATCATCGTCGATGCCTGCCGCAACGGCAAAGACGTCTTCTGCGAGAAGCCCGAGACCCTGACGCTGGCCGAAGGGCCGAAGATCGTGTCGGCCGGGCGGCGATACGGGCGCGTGGTCTCCGGCGGCAGCCAGCGCGTGCTCGAGGACTACAGGGGCGTCGTCGACAAGTGCTGGGGCGGCGAACTGGGCCCGGTCAAGTCGATCAACGTAAGCGTCGGCCCGCTCTCGCAGCCCTGCAACCTGCCTGCCGAAGCGATTCCCGACAGCATGGATTGGGAAATGTGGCTCGGCCCGGCGCCGTGGGCGCCCTACAATCCCAAACGTTGCGACGGCAACTTCTCGACCAGCGGCAACAGTTGGCGCTCGTACAAGGACTATTCCGGCGGCGGCATGACCGACTGGGGCGCGCACCACTTCGGCGGCGCCACCTTCGCCATCGACGTCCGCGACATGCAGCCCAAGGAAGTCGCTTACGTCAACGAGAACGGCAAGGTGTATCTGGCCTTCCGCTATCCCAACGGCATTATTCTGTACCACAATCACCCCGGCATGGGGAACATGCAGGCCGAAGGCACGCCCGGCCAGACGCGGGCCCCGAAGCCCGTGCCCAGCTACAAGGGCCAGGGCGGCATCCATGGCGACTTCATCGACGCCTGCAAGACGCGGGAGAAGCCGTTCCGCGACGTTCAATATGCCGTCAACACGATGTCGGTCTGTCACCTGGCCATCATCGCCTACGAGTTGAAGCGTTCGCTGAAGTGGGACGCCGCCAAGCTGGCGTTCATCGGTGATGAAGAGGCCAACCGATTCGTCGACCGCGCCCGCCGCGAACCGTGGGTGCTGTAACACCGTTTGCGACGAGCCCGACGGCTCGTCGCGCAAGGCAAGAAACCGTACATTCAGAATTATCCATACACGAGAGATAACAATGCAACCTAAAGATATTACACGTTTGGCAATGGCGGCCGGGCCGGTCCTGGCCGGCGCCGCGGCGCTCGCGGCCGAGGCACCCAAGGTGGACGCCCCCACGCTCGACAGTGCCTTCGAGGCCCTGAAAACCTACGACTGGGGCATGGATCGCGAGGCGGTCAGCCCGATCGACGATGCAGCGATCGCCTCCCTCCGCAACCCCGCGGCTCGCAAGGCCCTGGAAACCCGGTTGGCTGCGGTGCTCAAGAGCAACGCCCCGCGCGACGCCAAAGACGTCGTGTGCCGCGCATTGCGGAAGATGGGCACGGCCGCGTCGGTGCCGACACTGGCGGCCTTGCTGGCGGACAAGGATCTGTCGCACATGGCCCGTTACGCTCTGGAGCGGATTCAAGCCCCCGCGGCGGGCGCAGCCCTGCGAGGCGTGCTGCCCAAGGTTAGCGGCGCGTTGAAGGTGGGCATGATCAGTTCGCTGGGCGCGCGAGCCGATGCCGCCAGCGCGCCGGCCCTGATTGGCCTGCTGGGCGATGCCGACGCTACGGTTGTCATCGCGGCCGCCACGGCCCTGGGCGAGATTGCCACGGCCAAGGCGGCCACGGCGCTGGTCGCCGCCGCCGAGAAAGCCCCCGCCGCCGCAAAGCCCGCCGTCATCGACGGCGCCTTGCGCGCCGCCGAGCAGCTTGCGGCCGCCGGCAAGAAGGCCGATGCGATGGTCGTCTACAAGGCGTTCAGCAAGTCGGCGGTCAAGCACGTCAAGTTGGCCGCGATGCGCGGTCTGCTGGGCACCACGGGCAACAAGTAGTAGATACAGGATTAACTCGTTGACCAGAAACCTTAACATCAAGGTTGCGCTGTGTCTATCGCTGGCCGGCGCGGCCTGCCTCGGTGTCCACGTGGTCCGGGCTGCCGACGAGCCGCCCGGCGACGAGCAGTTCAAGCTGATTGTCAAGATCATCGGTGATGCCGATCGTGATATGCGGGCGATGGGCCTGCAACTCATCCGCGAGCAGATGCCCGGCGAGGCGGCCACCAAGGCGTTTGCCGCGCTGCTGCCGAAGCTCTCACCCGATGCACAGGCCGACCTGCTCAACGCCTTGGGCGATCGTGGCGATGCCGCCGCGAGGCCGGCCGTGCTCGATATGCTCAAGAGCCCACAGGAGCCCGTACGCGCCGCGGCGCTGAAGGCCCTGGGGCCACTGGGCAGCACGGCCGAGGTGCCGATCCTGGCCCAAAAGGCCGCGGCCGGAGCACCGCTTGAAAAGAAGGCGGCCATACAAAGCCTGACCGTCTTGAGAGGCGACGACGTGAATGCCGCACTGGTCGCCGCCATGGCCCGGAGCAAGCCGAGCGTCCGCGGAGTGTTGATTGGCGCGCTGGCCGATCGCAATGCCAAAGAAGCCCTGCCAAGCGCGCTCAAGAGTGCCGAGGATCCGGAGCTCGTCGTTCGCCTGGCGGCGCTGGCGGCCCTTCGGATCCTGGCTGGCGAAAACGAGACGGCGGCGATCGTCAAAATGGTCAAGACGGCCAAGACTGACGCCGAACGATACAAGGCCGAGTTGACGCTGTTGGCTGTTTGCACTCGCGGCCGACAGAAGTGCGCCGAAGCGATTATCGGCGGTTTGGCCAATGCCGACGCCGCGTCGCGAGTCGTCCTGCTGAACGGGCTGGCGCGAGCCGGCGGAGCCAAGGCGCTTCCGACGATCGTCGCGCGCCTGCAAGACGACGACGAAGAAGTACGCAACGGAGCCATGCGCCTGCTCTCGGCTTGGCCCGATGCCGATGCCGCACCCTATTTGCTGGCCCTCGCCAAGGAGGGAAAGGACCTCCGCCAACAGGTGCTGGCGATTCGCGGGCTGGTCCGCCTGGCAAGCCCCCAGAAGGACAAGCCGGCCGACCTGCCGATGTTGGCCGACGCGATGAAACTGGCCAAGCGGCCCGAAGAGAAGCGGCTGGTGCTGGGCGTGTTGGGCAAGGTGGCCACGCCGCAGTCGCTGGCACTGGTCGTCCCTGCGCTGGACGATCCGGCGCTGGCCGAGGATGCCGGCCTTGCCGCGGTCCTGATCGCCGGGAATATCAAGGGCGGCGACAAGGAGCAAACACGTTCCGCTTTGCAGAAGGTGCTCCAACAGGCCAAGAACCCGAAGACCCGCGACCGGGCGAAAAAGGCCCTCGATTCGCTGTAAGAGTCCGTCTCCAGCCACGTATGACTTGCGCCATTACCGGTTGTGAGCTTGCCCGGCCCTTTGCAGTTGAAACGTGCGGGGCTGAGAGGACAATGGCGATATGGGAACCACTGGCCCGACATGCCCGGCGTGGTCCGTCGCGCTGCTGGCGTTGATTGGCTTGGCAGCACTTCCCCTCGTTACGCCCGCCCTTGCTGAAACCGCGCCGGAGGCGCCTGTTGCCAAGCGGGACGCCAATGCCCCCAAGTTCGCCCCGGCCGCGGTGGCGCTGAACGGCAAGCCCGCGGCAACAAGCGGGACGGTCGGCTCGCTGGCGCTGCTGACCGTCGACGACGACGGGCCGCAGGCCGCGATTACCCTGTCACCGTCGGCCGCTGTGTGGGTGGCCGACATTCGGCCGGGTGAGCAGTTCACGTTGACCGTTCCCGTGACGGGGCTGAAGGTTCCGATTGTGGTCTCGGCCGAGGCGACGCTGCTTGACGGCCCGGCGGCGACGGCAGAGTTGTCGGCCGGAGCATGCCGCACTGCCAAGGCACTGTCCCCCGGCCGGACGGGGAGCCTGGAGTTGCGGTTGGCAGACTCGGCAGGCGAGGAGGCGATGCACATCTGTTTGGCCGTGCGTGCAGCCCAGGCCGACAGCGGGCGGAAGGTCTCCGCGGTCGTGCGGTGCAGGCGCCTGCGCGTCCGTGACGCGGGCGAGCCGGGCGGACGCCAGATCAACGTGCAGATCGCATTGCCCGCCGCCCCAAAGGCCGCTGATCCTCCGCCCGCATTGCCGGCCCCGCGGCCGGGAATCCAGGGCGAGATGATCGAGGCCGACTGGCGGATGCAGGACGGCATCGGCACGGCCCGGCTGGCCGTGACATACGCCCAGGCCGTCGAGCGGATCCTGCGGCAAGGCGGCGAATTGATCGACGACCTTCGCGCCGGCGGCTCCGACGGGCCCGCAGCCGACGGGTTGGCTGCGGCGGCCGGCCGGTGGGAGCAGTTGCGGCGGCAGTTCCAGGAGCTTTCGCGCGCCGACGGCGTCGCCGCCGATGACGACCGGTGGGAGAACCTCTGGCGGCAGGTGCATCGCTTGCGACGGCAGATCGCCCTGAATAATCCGCTGGCCAGGGTCGCTCCGGTGGCGTTCGTCAAACGCCTGCCGGCGACCTTCAGCCACCAGCTAACGCAGTATTACGGCCGGTACTCCAGGCCCGGCGGGGGGCTGTTCGTTTTGGACGACCCCGGCGAGTCGATGGCCTGCCGGCAGCTCGCGCCGGGGGCGCTGGGCGTCGGCAGCTACCAGCAGTTCGACGTGTCATGCGACGGCAAGCGGGTGCTTTTCACATTCTGCTCGTCCGAGCCGAAGAGCCCTCGCTCCCGCTTCTACCATCTGTACAGCATGGCGGTCGACGGCACGAACGTCCGCCAACTGACCGACGGGCCTTACGACGACTTCTCGCCGCGCTGGTTGCCGAACGGGCAGATCGTCTTCCTGTCGACGCGGCGGGGCGGCTTCCACCGCTGCGGCAGCCCCGGCTGCCCCGTCTACACGCTCGCCGTCGCCAACGCGGACGGCTCCGGCATCCGGCAGATATCCCACCACGAGACCCAGGAGTGGGACCCGGCCGTGCTGCACGACGGGCGGATCATCTACACCCGATGGGACTACGTGGACCGCCATGCCGTCTTCGGCGAGCACCTCTGGACGACCCGCCCGGACGGCACGGCCCCGGCGGCGTTCTACGGCAACATGACGCGGAACCCCGTCGGCACGTGGGAACCGCAGCCGATCCCCGGCTCGCGGAAGGTGATGGCCACCGCGGCCGCCCACCACGCGATGACCACCGGCTCGATCGTCCTGGTGGACGTGGATCGCGGCTACGACGGTCTGGACCCCCTGACCCGGCTGACGCCCGACGTGCCGTTCCCCGAGAGCGAGTTTGCCGTCAAGCAGTGGTTCAACCCCAGTGGCGTGCAGGCCAGTCGACCAGACCCGCCGGAAAACCAGCGCTGGCCCGGGCATTCCTACCGCACTGCCTGGCCGCTGTCCGAGAAGTACTTCCTGGGCGCCTACAGCTTCGACCCGCTGGTCGGCGAGCCGTTGGGCAACCAGTCCAACATGTTCGGCCTGTACCTCGTCGATGCGTTCGGCAACAAGGAACTGCTCTACCGCGACATGAGCATCTGCTCGCTCTGGCCGACGCCGCTGCGCGCCAGGCCGTGCCCGCCGGCGCTGCCGGCGCAATGCGACCCGTCGGCCAAGCCCGAGGGCACGTTTGTCGTCCAGGACGTCTACGCCGGCTGGCCGGTGCTGCCGGCAGGGTCGGTCCAGCGGCTGCGCATCACGCAGGTGCTGCCCAAGAGCACCGAGGGACGGGACAGGCCGCCGATGGGTCTGGCGGGCGGCTCGCCGGGCAAGCAGGTCCTCGGCACGGTGCCGGTCGAGGCGGACGGCTCGGCCTGCTTCGTCGCGCCGGCGGGGATTCCGCTGTTGTTCCAGGCCCTGGATGACCGCGGCCAGGCGGTGCAGATCATGCGGAGCGCCACGTATCTCCAGCCAGGCGAGCAGGCCTCGTGCGTCGGCTGCCACGAGCCGCGGACTCTCACCAGCCGGAGCCGGTCCGTCCCGGCTGCGCTGCGCCGGGCGCCGTCGCGCATCGAGCCCGGGCCGGAGGGCTCCAAGCCGCTGAGCTACCCCCTGCTCGTCCAGCCGGTGCTCGACAAGCACTGCGTCCGCTGCCACAGCGGCGACAAGCCCCCCAAGGGCATCGTCCTGACGGGCGCGGCGGCGGGGCACTACACGGCCTCGTACAACGCCCTTGCTCCCCGCGTGCCCAGCAGCAACGACACCAACTCCGAGCCGCTGAGCCGCCCGGATCGGTACGGCGCCCGCGGCAGCAGCCTGATGAAGATGCTCCTGAAGGGCCACAACAAGGTTGTCCTCAGCCCCGCCGAAATTGAGCGCCTCGCGACGTGGATGGACACCAACGCCCTGTTCTATGGCACATTCGACCCCGCAGGCCAGGCCCGCCAGCAGCGCGGCGAGAAGATCGCCGGCCCCGGACTCCAGTAGCGTCCGCTGCCGCGCGAGGCGACAATAACGGTTTCACATTCGACTTGAGCAAAGGATCAAGGGCCATGACTCGAACCAGCGCGGCGTGGATTGGCGGCATTGCCCTGGTGTGTTTCCCAATAATCGTTGCGGCTGCCGATGCCGCCGCGCCGGCGGGCCGCACGCCGCTGCCCAAGCCGCCCGTGCCGGCTATGACGCTCTACGTAGCGCCCACCGGAACCGACGCCAACCCGGGCACCAAAGAGCGGCCTTTCGGGTCGATCGTGCGGGCGCAAGAGGAAATCCGCAACATGCGGCGCGGCGGACTGCCCAAAGGCGGCGTTGCCGTGCAAGTCGGCGGCGGACAATACAGCGTAGCGCGGACCTTCAAGCTGGTGCGTGACGACTCCGGCACGGCCGATGCGCCGATCGTCTATCGCGCGGCCGAGGGCGAAACGCCCGTGTTCACCGGCGGCGTGCGGCTCGACGGTTTCCATCCGGTCCGCGATCCGGCCATTCTGGCCCGCCTGCCCGAGTCGGCGCGTGGCAAGGTGTTCCAGGTGGACCTGAAGGCCAACGGCATCAAGGAGTTCAAGCCGCTGCGGTTGGGCGGTTTTGCCGGCGGGCTGGGTTTCAAGACGCACCCGACCAGCGAGTTGTTCTTCAACGGCCAGGCCATGCAACTGGCCCGCTGGCCTAACGACGGCTACATCCGCGTTGCCGACGTGTCGGTTCAGGACGGGCACAGCATCCGCAACCAGGCCGGCAGCAAGACGGGCCGCTTCACCTGCGACAGCGACCGGCTGAAGCGGTGGAAAGACGACAAAGACATTCTGCTCTACGGCTACTGGTTCCATGACTGGGCCGACTCCTACGAGCGCGTGGCGTCAATCGACGCCGAAAAACGCGAGATCACGCTGGAACCGCCGCTGCACCTTTACGGCTACCGCAAGGGGCAGCGGTTCTACGCCATCAACCTGCTTTCCGAGATCGACTCACCGGGCGAATGGTATCTCGACCGCACGTCGGGCATTTTGTTTTTCTATCCGCCGTCCGACCCGGGCAAGGCAACCGTCGAGATGTCGGTGGTGGAGACGCCTTTTGTCGAGTTCGACAACGTTTCGCACGTCACGCTTCGCGGCCTCCGCTGGACGCTCGGCGCGGGCGACGCGGTCCACATCCAGGCCGGCGAGCGCTGCCTGCTGGCCGGCTGCACGATCGACCGCTTCGCCGGCGATGGCGTCGCAATCAGCGGCGGCTCGCACCACGGCGTACTCTCGTGCGACATCCGCTCGATGGGCCGCGGCGGCGTCATCGTATCCGGTGGCGACCGCAAGACGCTCGTGCCCGGCGGGCACTTCGTCGAGAACTGCCGCATCCACGACCTGTCGCGCATCGACCACACCTACACGCCCGCCGTCCTGATGAGCGGCGCGGGCAACCGCATCGCCCACAACCTGTTGCACGACGTCCGCAGCAGCGCGATCCGCCTGGGCGGCAACGACCACGTGGTCGAGTTCAACGAGGTCTTCCGGGCGGTCACCGAATCGGACGACCAGGGCGGGGCCGACATGTGGGGCGACGCGACCTTCCGCGGCAACGTTTATCGATACAACTACTGGCACCACATCGGCAACTGGCGGCAGCCCGAGAAGGGTCCCCCCTGTGGACAGGCCGGCATCCGGCTCGACGACGCGATCAGCGGCGTGACGGTCTACGGCAACGTCTTCTATCGCTGCTCGGCCGGCAAGCACGGCTTCGGCGGCGTGCAGATTCACGGCGGCAAAGACAACCTGGTCGAGAACAACGTATTTGCCGACTGCATGGCGGCCATCAGCTTCTCGCCTTGGGGCCAGGACCGCTGGCTGCAATTCATCGCCAAGGCGCTCGACGCGCCGGAGATTGACAAGCAGCTTTACTTGCGGCGTTATCCCGACCTGGCGCGGCTCAAGGAAGGCTGCAACATCAACACCATCGCGCGGAACATTGTCTTTAGATGCGGGCAATTCCTGCGGAACGACAAGACGGGCCGGAACCGGGCGGCCGACAACGTGGTCGCGGCCGACGACCCTGGCTTTGTCGATGCCGCCCGCGGCGACTTTGCGCTCAAGCCCGGCGCGGCTGTGCTCAAGAGCGGCTTCAAGCCGATTCCCTTCCGGCAAATCGGCCTGTACCGCGACGAATATCGCAAGGAGGTGCCCGAACAGGCGATCCGTGAGGCTCGAGCGGAGCAATCCGGTCTTCGTAAAGTCAATCCTTAGGCCCGTCCATACCGCGATACGGATTGTTTGGCCGGTGGCATGTTTTCCCAAGGCATATCGCCCCTTTTTGCGCTTTGGCGCCGGTCATCGGCAGATTATTATTGTTGCCCGGGCCGCAATCGCATTATCATGTCCCCTCTGGCGAAAATGGATTAAGTTTCGCGTCCATCGTGCCCATCACGCCCCGTCGCGTTAGTTGCGTCCGGGGCGTCTGCCAGGCGCGGTGGTCGCGGGAAGCAAGGATCGTACGATAATGGGTAAGATGATGAAGGCGTTGGTCAAGGCCAAGCCCGCGGAAGGGCTGTGGCTTGAGGAAGTTCCGGTTCCGGAGATCGGCATTAACGACGTGCTGGTGAAGATTCTCAAGACCAGCATTTGCGGCACGGACGTGCATATCTGGAACTGGGACAAGTGGGCTCAGAAGACGATCCCCGTCGGCATGCACGTAGGCCACGAGTTCGTGGGCGTCATCGAGGCCGTGGGCTCGAACGTTCACGACTTCGCCAAGGGCGACCTGGTCAGCGGCGAGGGCCACGTCGTCTGCGGGCGGTGCCGCAACTGCCTGGCCGGGCGGAGACACCTGTGCCCCAAGACCAGCAGCATCGGCGTAAACCGCCCGGGCGCGTTTGCCGAGTATCTGTCCATCCCGGTAACGAACGTCTGGGCGGCAGACCCGAAGGTACCGCTGGAGGTTATCAGTTGCTTCGACCCTCTGGGCAACGCCGCCCACACGGCGCTGAGTTTCGACGTGCTCGGCGAGGATGTGCTGATCACCGGCGCGGGCCCCATCGGCATCATGGCCGCCGCCATCGCCAGGCATTGCAGGGCCCGGCATGTTGTCGTCACCGACGTCAACCCGTACCGCCTCGAGCTTGCCCGCAAGATGGGCGCCACCCTGGCCGTCGACGTCAGCAAGGAAAAGATCGACGCCGACTTCCAGGCCCGCGTGGGCATGAGGGAAGGCTTCGACGTGGGCATGGAAATGTCCGGCAGCCCCGAGGCATTCCGATCCATGCTGGGCAACATGGCCCATGGCGGCAAAATCGCACTGCTTGGCCTGCTGCCGCAGACCGAGATCGACTGGGACCTGGTCATCTTCAACGGACTGACCATCAAGGGCATCTATGGCCGGGAAATGTACGAGACGTGGTACAAGATGACCATGATGATCCAGTGCGGGCTGGACATCACACCGGCCATCACGCACCGATACGATTACACCGAGTTCGAAGAGGGCTTTCAGGTAATGCGGTCGGGCCAGTCCGGCAAGGTCGTGCTGACCTGGGCCCAGGAATAGGACACCGCCATGTTCAAGAC
>CAZSBS010000156.1:10425-12050 GCA_964605095.1 uncultured Planctomycetaceae bacterium
ATGCAAAAACACCTGAGCGCGACGCTCGACGAGATTCGCGCCGCGGGCTTGTACAAGCGCGAACGGCAGATCACCACGCCGCAGCGGGTGCGCATCGGCCTGCCCGACAAGCCGGAGGTGCTTAACTTCTGCGCCAACAATTACCTGGGCCTGGCCAGCGACGAGCGCGTGCTTGCCGCCGCCAGGGCGAGCCTCGACGAGTGGGGCTATGGCCTGTCCAGCGTCCGATTCATCTGCGGCACGCAGACGCTCCACAAGACACTCGAGGCCCGCATCAGCGAATTTATGTGTACCGAGGACACCATCCTCTACAGTTCGTGCTTCGACGCCAACGGCGGGCTTTTCGAGACGCTCCTGGCACCCGAGGACGCCATCATCTCCGACGAGCTCAACCACGCCAGCATCATCGACGGCGTCCGCCTGTGCAAGGCCCAGCGATTCCGCTATCGCAACTGCGACATGGGCGACCTCGAGGCACAACTCAAGCAGGCCTCCGGCGCACGAATGAGAATGATCGCCACCGACGGCGTGTTCTCGATGGACGGCACCGTCGCCAACCTGCCGGGCATCTGCGACCTGGCCGAGAGATACGATGCTGCCGTGATGGTGGACGACTCCCACGCGACGGGTTTCTTCGGGCCCACCGGGCGCGGCACGCCGGAATACCACGGCGTCGCCGACCGCATCGACATAGTCACCAGCACGCTGGGCAAGGCCCTGGGCGGGGCGTCCGGCGGCTTCACGACCGGGCGGAAGGAAGTAATCGAGTTGCTCCGCCAGCGAAGCAGGCCATACCTTTTCTCCAACACGCTCTCGCCGGTTATCGCGGCCACGAGCCTGGCCGTGCTGGACATGCTCTCGGAGTCCACGGCCCTTCGCGACAAGCTGGAAGCCAACACGAAGTACTTCCGTGCCGGCATGGCCAAGCGAGGCTTCGACATTGCCAAGGGCAGCCACCCGATCGTCCCGATCATGCTCGGCGACGCGGTCCTGGCGACGAAGATGGCCGACATGATGCTCGCCGAAGGCGTGTACGTCATCGGATTCAGCTACCCGGTGGTGCCCAAGGGCAAGGCGCGCATACGCGTGCAGATTTCGGCCGCCCACAGCCCGGCCGACCTGGACCTGGCAATGAACGCCTTCGCCAAGGTCCGCGACGCTTGCAAGAGCTGAAAAGAAGAAGAAACAACGGAAGAAGAAACTGTTTCACGCAGAGGGCGCAGAGGTCGCGGAGAAGAAAAGAGAAAAATAAGAGAGAGGAGGATTAGAGGATTACATGGATAGAAGCATATATAAGTTTCTTAATCCATGTAATCTCATAATCCATGTAATCCCCATCAGATGTTTCTTCTTCTTCCTTCTTCTCCTTCTTCTTCTCCGCGGTGAATATTCTTACGGAGTAACCAATGCCGCAAAAAACGGCCCTATATGACCGCCACGAGAGGCTTGGCGGCAAGATCGTTGATTTTGCCGGCTGGCTTCTGCCGGTGCAGTACGAGAGCATACTGGGCGAGCACGAGCACTGCCGGACCTCGGCCGTCGTGTTCGACACCAGCCACATGGGACAGTTCCTCTTCACCGGCCCGGCCGCGGGCGAGCAGCTCGGCAAGATATGTACGCAGGAT
>CAZSBS010000157.1:0-12029 GCA_964605095.1 uncultured Planctomycetaceae bacterium
CGGATGACCTTGCCCAGGAACCGCTCGTAGACGGTGCCCAGGATTTCGACGGGCAGGACCTTGAACTCGTAAGGGCTGCCGTGGGCGAAGTAGAGACTTTGGAGGATCCGCTTGAGAACCTTGTCATCGACGGCCAGTCGCGGCGTGATCTGGTCGGGTGGTTCCGGCACGCCGGGTTCCTTCTGGAAGTGGAACAGGCCGGAGTTGTACTTGTCGTCGGCCTTGCGGCACAGCTTCATGTAGCCTTGGTAAATGTCCCCTTGCTCGCACAGGGTCAGAAGCTGCTGGCTGGGTTCAAGCCCCCGGTCCTCGGCCATGCGAAGGAACACGATCCGGTCGATGGTGACTTGAACGGCGCGGTTCAGCTCGTCGCTGGAGATGTCGCGATTTCGCAGGGCGATATTGCGAGCGAACTCATCGCGCCAGCCCTCGATTTCCTTGAGGAACTCCACGTCCACTTCGGACGTGCCGCGCTTCCGCTTGGACGCGGCGTATTGATCGAAAGCCCCGGTCCAAACAGCCTCGCGCGAGAAGATGTCCCACAGCTCGCGCCAGCGGTCGGGGTATTCATCGAACCGATAATAGAGAATTCGGGCATGGCTTGCCTTGTCGGCCGGGCGCGGCCGCTTGGTGCAGTCGTAGACGCCCAATTCCTCGAAGTCGGTAAGGATTGAGACGGCGACCTTGGCACTCCATCCGTATCGGCGCAATTGGTAGGCCGGGCCGGGGTCGGCGAAGATGTTCACGCCGCACTTCTTGGCTTCAACGTAAAACTTCGGCAGCGTGCCGACGCGGAAGGTGTAGTCGGGGGCCTTCTGCTGGCCTTCCACGTCCAGGCTGTCCTCGACCACGACTTCGCAGTATTGCGGCGCGACGCGGCCGGCGTTGCCGACATCCCATCCCAAAGCACGGAAAAACGGGTCGATCAGATCCTGGCGGACGTGGGCTTCCTTCCTGCCAGGGGCGCAAAAGGCGGCTTGGTTCTTGTCGAAGTATTCGCACAGCTTGGCGACTTCGCCTTTGCCTTGTTCAAAAATCTTGCTCATTGCAGCTACCTGTGCCGGCGCAAGAGAGCACCGACAAGACTTGCCAGACGGTCGGCCTCAACTGGCTTGGGCATGTACTCTTCGGCCCCGGCGTCACGAATGGCCTTCTCCGCCTCCGGAGACGGGTAGGCTGTCAGCGCCACTACTTTGATGAATTTGGTTTGGGGATCGGACTTGATGTGGCGGCACACCTCAAAACCATCCATACCGGGCATGAACAGGTCCAGGATCACCAAGTCCGGGCGTTCGGCCGTGACCATCTTGCCGGCGGCGAACCCGTCATTGGCCGTCAGGATGCGGAACTCGGGGCACTTCTCGCTGAGTAACTTGCCGAGCCACAGTGTCACTTCCGGTTCATCATCCACGATCAAGATAGTGGGCGGAGCAACGTTCAACTCCGGCGGAATCCGCATCTGGTGCTGCCGGGTGAACCCGATCAAGTCCTCCCGCTCGACCCTGCGATGACCCCCGGGCGTCCGCCCCGCGGGCAATTGGCCGGAATCAATCCAGTTGGACACGGATTGATCCGACACGCCAAGCATGTTGGCTATCTGAAACGTCGTCAGCGTCCTCTTGACCTTGTCGATCATGACCACTTTCCCATCATCCCTAAACCAGAGGTGTCTATGCGGGCATTGCCGCTAATCGCCGGGCTTCCGCTGCCGCCCGGGCCGCCGCCGGATGAGCAGGGACCGCACGCGGGCAAGCAGGTCGTCCACCTTGAACGGCTTGCGAAGTAGGCTTCCTTCCAGATCCGCGCCTTGGCCATCATAACCTGTAACAAACAACACATGCAATCCCCGTCTGGACAATTTCAACCTGCGGGCCAGTTCGTCGCCTCTCATATCCGGCATGATCATATCGGAGATCAGCAGGTCGATGGGGCTCTCATGTTCTTCCGACAGCTTCAGGGCTTCCTTCGGCCCGGACGCGGCCAGGACACGGTAGCCGGCGTCCTCCAGGGCGTTGACGACGAAACTGCGAACGGAGGCTTCGTCCTCTACGACCATCAGGGTCTTGCTCGGGGACTTGCCAACCGAAGCCGAGTCGCGGCGGCGCTTGTTGGCGTCCGCCTTGGGCTGGTCCGTGGGCAGCAGCAGGCGAACGGCGGTGCCCTTGCCGGGCTGGCTGCGGATGTCCACGAAGCCGTGGCTCTGCCGGATGAACCCTATGACCATCGGCAATCCCAACCCCGTCCCCTTGCCAGGCCCCTTCGTGGTGAAGAACGGATCGAATACACGCTCCAGCGTCTGGCCGTCCATGCCGCTGCCGGAATCGGTCACCTCAAGCAGGACATAGTCCCCGGGCGTGGCCTCGGGGAACTCAGCCGCCTCGGCCGAGGTAAGATGGAAACCGGCCGTCCGCAAGACCAACTGGCCTCCCTTGGGCATCGCGTCGCGGGCGTTGACAACCAAGTTCATGAGGACCTGGTGCAGCCCCGACTTGTCTATGAACACTGCCGGCAGGTCCGGCACGGCCACCACGATCAGCTTGACGTCCTCCCCGATCATGCGGGAGATGGGTTTCTCCGCCTCTTTCATGAACTCACACAGGTCGACGACTTCGGCATCCAGCATCTGCTTGCGGCTGAAGGAAAGCAGATGGCTCGTGGTGGATTGCGCTCGTTGGGCGGCCTGGCGAATCTGAATCAGGGAATCCCAGGCCGGGTCTCCTTCGCGGCGCTTTTTCAGGAGCATTTCGGAGTACCCCATGATGACCGTCAACTGGTTGTTGAAGTCGTGCGCGACCCCGGCCGCCAGCCGCCCCACAGCCTCCATCTTCTGCGCCTGGCGGTATTGGGCCTCGAGACGCTGCCTCTCCTGCTCCGCCCGCTTGCGTTCGGTGATGTCGCGGACAAAGACCAGATGCGCATCGCCGCCCCGGAACCGGATGGCCACGGCCGTGGTCTCGACCGGCACCCTGGAGCCGTCGAGCCGCAGGTACTCCTGGTCCATGAGCGGGGCCGGAGTTCCCGTCTCGCGATGGACGCGGATGCGCTCGCGGATAACATCGCGGTATTCCGGCGCCATGCGATCCATGAACTCCGTGCCGAGCAGATCCTCGGATCGGGAGGCGCCGAAAAGCCTGAGCATGGCCGGATTGATGTAGACGAAACGGCCCTGGCTCTGGACGAAGATCGCTTCCGGCGCGGACTCGACAAGGCAACGGAAGCGTTCTTCGCTCTCCCGCAGCGCCTCCTGAGCCCACACGCGGTCGGAGATATCGATCCCGATGCCCACGAGGTAGACTCTACCGGCGACTTCCATGCGGACGCAGGTGGCGAGGAAGGGTATTTCCCGGCCGTCCTTGGTCAGCACGGACAGTTCCACCGAGCCCTGGCCCTTCAGGAAGATGTCCTGGATAATCCGCGAGACCCGCTTGCGATCTCCGGGGCAGATGGTGTCGCGGGCGTCGATGGTGCGCATGTCGTCGTCGGACCAGCCGAGAGTCTTCCTGTAGTAGTCGTTCCAGCGAACGAACCGGCCGTTCTCATCGAACACGCAGGCGCCGGCGGGAAGGGAGGCGAAGAGTGCCTCGGCGAATTGCTTTTCCCTGGCCAGCGAGTCCAACGTCACGTTCGCGAAATCGCGGGATTCCCGTAGTTTCTCGTCCGCGGCCAAACGCTCCTGCTTCAGTGCCGTCCTCAAGGATTCGGCCTCGGCGGCGGCTTCCGCAAGGGCCACCCTAAGCCGCGAGACCGCCGAGTCCGACGATGGGATGACCGCTTGATAATCCGTGTCGGGTGCTTGTTCCCGGCCATTCGGTGGTGGTTTGGTTGTCACAGGTTCCACCTCGCCTTAGAGAAGTGTGCTGCGTCACCAGACTTTGAGTTTGAGCTCGCCCTGGCCGGGATTCTCGAACGGGCCGGGCGCCGGGTTGGCTTCGCTGCGCTGCTTGCCGAAATAGTCGCTGTTGACGCGAATCGGCGTGCCATCCGGTCGTTCATAGGGAAGATTCGGGATGGTCACTTTGCCGAGCAGGTCGGTGGTCACCAGTTTGCGCGAGCGTTCGCCCGCCCATGCCTTGTCCAACTGAAGTTCGAGGTAGAATCCGTCCGGCTTCTCGACCAGTTTGACGTTCGGGTCGAAATCCGGTTTGACTAGCGGTTCCTTTTCGTGCTTGGAGGGCTTGGCGCCTTTGAGGAACACGTTTCCGTCCATCCACACGGGCGATTTCGCGGCATCGTAAGGGCTCAAGTCGCCGCGCTGCACGAACAGGTTGTTGTAGAAACGGTCATCGCCGCTCGGGTTGTTGTGCAATCCGGCAACTTCGGTGGAGTGCGCCTTGTGGAACGGGGTCATGCGGCCGTCGAAAACATTCATGCTCGTGCCGCCGGCTATCAGGTTGTGGACGTAGGCGCCGCCCTGCGAATCGTCAAGCAGCGTCATCGGGGAAAGGAAAATGTTGTTATCCACCAGGAACGGCCCGTGATCCACCTCGACGAACAAATCCTGGTCGCGATTATCGTGGAAGAGATTTCCGGACACGCGCGTGCCCTGGGCCATCCAGTCCAGCCAGAGCCCCCGGCACGTACGGTAGATGTGATTTCCGCTGATCTGGACGTCAATGGCGCCGTGGAACTTGATGCCCGCCATCTCGGCACCCGAGAACAACTGCCGGACGTGGATGTCATGGATGGTGTTGCCCGTGACCACGCTGAACGAGCAGCCCAGGCTGCCGACGATACCCGCCTGCTCGCAGTGGGATATGGTGTTGTTGCGGACGACGTGGCCGCCGACGGTCTCTTTGTTCCAGCCGTTCTTCAGGGCGCGAGTGAGGGTTCCGACATAGCCGGTGGCGGACCCCGCCTTGTTGTCCCATTCGTCGCCGTATTTGCCCAGCGCGATCCCCGAACACACCGAGTGGCTGATCACGTTGTCCTCTATGATCCAGCCTTTGCTCCA
The DNA here is from genome assembly GCA_964605095.1 of uncultured Planctomycetaceae bacterium. Lineage (GTDB taxonomy): Bacteria > Planctomycetota > Phycisphaerae > SM23-33 > SM23-33 > JAUWQU01. The sequence goes on from CAZSBS010000157.1 coordinate 4,952, forward strand.
ATGCGTGCCGATCAGGCCGACCTGCTCGGCCGTGGGCGGCGCCCATGGCGTGGCCGCGTCCCGCAGGGTGAAGCCGCGCACGGTGATGTAGTTCATGCCCGTCTTCTCCGGGTAGAACACCGCGCGGCGAACATTGATCTCCACCAGTTGCTCATTGGGGTTGACGCTCTTGAACTGCGCCCAGATGGTGGTGTTGTCCTTGTCCACCTGGCCGAACCAGAGCGGGGCGGCTGTCGCGGGCTTCAGGACATCGTCCAGCTTGGCAGCCTCCGTCAGCCATTCGCCGTTGAGGTATACGGCGCCGGTGTGATGCTGGCGCCCCCTGGCATCGAACCAGTCGCCGTGGATAAGGTCGCTGTAGGGATTGAAGCTGCCGAAGAACTTGTTCGGAAGGGTCGCCTTCCATACGTCGCCCTGCACCTTGACCCAGTTCCTGACGACTTCGGAACCCTTGATCTCGACCTTCTCGCCTTTGGCGGCCTGGTAGACGATGCGTTTGTCGTCGGACTGCCCGCCGCGCGGCGGGCTGATGCGTTCGCGGTAAACGCCCGCATGCACAGTGATGGTATCGCCCGGCTGGGCGATGTCGGCGGCGCGCTGGATCGTGCGGAGCGGCGCCTCCCGCGTGCCGGGCTTGGCGTCGTCGCCGCTTAGAGCCACGTGGAAATCGGCGGCATAGGTTGAAGCCAGCGGCGCCAGCAGCATGGCGGCGAGGGTGATGATGGCGTGTCTCATGTTTGCTGTTCCTTTCAGTGACTTGCCGGATGAGGCCGTGGGTTTCGCGGCCTTCGTTGGCCTGCCCTTGCGTTTGGCAGGTTGTTCGACCTGGCCTCCAATGGCCGCGATCTGACGGTCGAGCTTACCAACCGCCTTGAGCAGCTTGGCTCGCTTATTATGGAGCGTCGGAAGGCCCACCTGTCTCCGGGCGATTTCGGCACGCAGTTGAGCGACGGTCATTCTCGATATCTGCCTTGCCATCTTTGTCTATCCTTTCGCCGCGAGTTGATGAAAGAGCCAAGGACTAATCCATGAGTTCATCTGTATACCACCAACTCATTGGGGTTTCAAGGGGCACGGATAGACCGCATCGAGTTCGCACGGCCAGACATGGCACTTCAGCGGCTCATAAAAAGGGGCTCATCCGGTTCTTCGCCCAAGAACTTCGGCAATACCCCAACTCTGGCTGCTCCCCGCTGGCAGGGCCAAAGCGCAAAACGCATTTCCGGCCAGCCCATCGCTTTGGTATGTGCCCACGCAAAAACCGGATGAGCCTGAAATCATTCGAGACAAAGCACCGATCCGTCTTTCAGGGCCACATAGAGCTTTCCATAGGCGACAGCCATGCCTTCGTAGACGCTCGGTGATGGTAGCGGCAACTCAGATACCTTCTTGCCGTTCCGCGTGGCGAGGCACCAGAGTCTTCCGCCTCGCTTCCCTTGCCATTTTTCGAGTGCTTCGACCGTCGTTTCGTTGCGGATCGCCGGCGGACCTGCCACGTAGAGCAACTTATCGGTCAGGACGATCGAATTAACGTAGAGGTCCGGATCATTTTGCGACCAGTCGTACTTGATCGTACTGGAGAGCAGGGAAGTCTTGAGCCGCGCGCATTCCTTCGCGTCGGCAGCGCCGGCCTGGATGATCGGGTCGTTCACGGAGAGGTCGACGACGCGCCCATTCGTTCCCCATTTCGGATCCGGCTCGCGGTCAGTCTTGCTTGCTCGATAGATGTGCCATTCCAGGTCTCTTACCCAACGATAAAGATGCGGCAGACGCGCGAACCCGAAGGCGTGCGTCTCGTTGAACGCCAACATCTTGCCGCCCGGCGCGTACCGGGGCGCCTCGTGGTTCTCCGCGTCGCCGCCCGAGTAGTTCCTGCCGTAGAGCATCACCGTGCGATGGAAACCCGAGTCGTCCAGGAACCCGCTGTTGACGAACAGGTGAGCGTCATCGCCGATCTGGGACTTGGGCCCCCGCATGGCCTCGACGACGGGGCGAGAGCAGTCGAGGTCGAAACGCTGCGTGTTCATGAAGATATTGCGGCCGTTGAACGAGAGGATGTCGGGATTGCTTGCCGGCATGGTCCGGTTGACCATCTTGTCCTCGATCAGGCCGTCGCAGGTCGGGTCCGTCTCGTCGAGAATCTCTTCATGCAGCAGCTTGCCCGTCTTGACGTCGAGGCACACCAATCGCAGGCCCCCGTCGAGGAAAGCGGAACGACCGGCCACGCAGTAGACCCTTTGGTCGATCACAAGAGGGCTGCCATGGACGGGCCAGACGGATTCGAGTTGTTCCATGGCGAGCAGATACCGCTCGGCCGGAGCGACGCGGTAGCGCCAGAGACACTGCCCGTTTGCGGCGCTGAGGCAATAGAGGCGCCCGTCCCTGGAGCCGAACAGCACACGGCCAGACGCGATCGCCGGCGGCGAATCTATACGCGCGTCGGCGATATATTCCCACGCATGTCGCCCCGAGGCGGCATCCAGGGCGTGAAGGACGTGCGCGTCTTTATCGGCGACGAACAGCTTGCCCTCCGCGACGGTCATCGCCGACAGGTTTTTGCCGATATTCGTCGACCATCGCGTCTTAAGATTCGCAGAAAGGCTCGCCTTTGAAAAACAACTTCTGGCATTGTCATGCCGGAACGTGGACCACTCGTCGGACGCATCGGCCGGCCGAGGCGCCGATACGAGCGCCGTCTCATAGGCCGGGCCCTTTTGCAGCCTTTCTGACACGGGAGCCGCTGTCGTGGCCTCTTGCGCGGCAGGGGCCAGGGCGTTGAATCCACGCAGCAACGACTCCACGTAGCACGCACATGGGTGCTGCGGTTGATAGAGCAGGCCGTTTGCCGGCATGGTTCCATAGATGCAGGCTCCTCGCACCCAGTGATTAATCGATTCCCAGCCGGTCTTCGGGCTGATGAACTCGACGCCGGTGCGACCGGAGATAATGAACTTCTCCGTCGCCTTCGAGCGGTGGCATCGCTGGTGGAACCAGTAAATTTCCTTGTGCGGTTTGAACTGGCGTTCGATCTCGCCTGTGTGCAGATTTCGACCCGTCCAGGTTCCGGCGTCTTTGCTCCCCATCATGATTCCAAGCCAGACTAGATCGTCGACGACAAGGATGTCCTTGGGGCACTCGAAGCCGGTCGAGTGTTTCGGCGTCTCGTAGCTCCAAAGCACCTTGCCGTCCACGGACGACAGGGCCGTAAATGTCCGCAAATTGTCGGTCGCGGCCGAAGAACTCGCCTTGCGGTATCCCGGCTGATCGTCGCCGCCCCAAAACAGAATTACGTCCTTGTGAACGGCCAGCGTCGGCGTGGTCGCGGTGGCGATCACGTTGTCGAGAACCACCGGTTTGCTCTTGAAGAGTTCCTTGCCGGTCCTGCAATCAAGCGCCCGGACGCATTTGCCGTCGTGGAAGAATACGCCGCGGTCCGAAACGGCGAACGACATGGGGGCCACGGGCGTTTTGTGTCGCCACAACTCGTCGCCCGATTCGGGGTCGACGGCGCGAATCCATTTCTCATCTCCCGCCCAGGCGTTGTCGTCGGAGTAGCGATTCCCCTTTTCATACAGCTTGGGAGAATCGGTCGTGATGAGGAAGAGAACTCCCTTATGGCAGAGAATCTCCTCGCAGGCGGCCGTCTTGTCGAGCGTTCGGATAGTCCGGCCGGTGGCTGCGTCGATCACCGTGACGCCTTCATCCAGGTTGGCGGCAACGAACAGCCTCTCGCCCACGGCCACAAGGCGCCGCGTCATTTGCGTCGGTCCGCTCTTATACCGGAACAGCGGCGAGACCCATCGCTTGAACGGACGCTTCCACAGGGTTTTTCCGTTGTAGGCATCCCGAGCGATCAACTCCCAATCCGCGGGCAGAAAGAGCGAGACATGCGGCCCTTCATCTAACAGGTAGAAGATTCTTCCGGCAGCGGCGACCATGGTCTGAAAGCCTGAGACCGCTTCATGATGGCGCGTCCATGTCGGGCCGGCGGTCCACTTCAGCCTCTTTGGGGGGCCGACCACAAGATCCTTGCTCACCGACCCGCCGCTCGCGTCATAGAGCGCATGCGTCCATTCATCGGTGTTCTCTTGGTGCTCCTTCAGCACGTGCCGCCATGCGTTGTCCTTCTTGAACCACACCTTCCCACCGGGGCGCAGGACCCGCAAACACTGCTCGATGGCCACCTCCTCGCCGTTGTCCAGCAGGATGACGTCGATCGAATTGTCGACAAAGGGAAGAACATCGCCGCGCCATACGGCTGCCGACACCGAACCATAGCGGCCGGCGTCGACAATCCGTTTTCGGGCAGCGCGAACTTTGTCCGCATCGCGATCCAACCCGCGCACGACCCATGTGTCCGCCTGGCCGAGTTTCAATGTGTTTCTACCATCGTCGCATCCGACATGAACGACGATACCGCCGTCATAGCCGTCTGTGACGCTCTGGACGGCCGGATGCGCCGCGTCGGAAACGCCGAGAGCACTTGCGGCATGCAATAAGTTTCCGGCAACAAAGATGAATGCGGCAAGGAATAGAATCCTAGCCAAAGCCGACCGAAGAAGATGGTGATATTCTCGGGGGCTTCTCGAAACGGTCGGTTTCATTGTCATTCCGGCTTGCGCCATGGCGAACTTTCCTTTCATGGTCATAGCGGACCAGCGAGCTTTGCCCCCCTAATAAAACCAGAACACACAGGGATCTCTTGACCGCGCAGTGTCGCCTGCTAATCCTTTGCCTCCCTGATAATAATGGAGATTCTGGAGGCTTACCAGTGTGCGACCAAGTTCTGCCGGACATTTCGCTGCCTTCTGGTTGGCCTGACAAGGTCCGTTCCGCATATCGGATGTGATTTTCGGGATAGACAGGTGAGCACGATGGTTCACGTGCGTCCCGGCGAGGCCGCTCCACGATATCGCGGCCCCAGGCCAGGGAATAAGAGGGGCGAGAGCCGCACAGGGCCATTTTGGCGTGTCGTCGAGAGGGAGGCACCTCTCGGAGCGGGCTTTAGACACTTACCACGTCTTCCTGTACGGCACCCCCTTGGGAGCCCTTGGGGGTGCATCATTTCAGATTTCAGATTGCAGATTGCAGATTTTAGATTGCAGATTTCAGATTGCAGAGTGCAGAGTGCAGAGTGCAGAGTGCAGAGTGCAGAGTGCAGATTTCAGATTTCAGATTTCAGATTGTCAGACCCGTCGCACGCAACCAAAGAAGAAAACAGGTCCATCGTCCCGATGTACATCGGGACAGAGGTCGCGGAGAAGATAAAGATAAAGAGTTCTATCTGTTTCCTCTCTGCGACCTCTGCGCCCTCCGCGTGAACTATCTTTTCTTCGGCCGATCAAGCCCTTCTTCGCCGCCGGATTATCGCCAGCGCGCCGATGGCCAGCCCCGAGGCTGGCTCGGGATTTCAGCTCCGGCGTCAGTCTTCGCTCAAGCTACGACCTGACGCGTCGCCTTCGCTTCAACAGAGCAGGAAGGCCTGCGGCCATCATGACAAAGAGGGTCGCGGGCTCCGGGGTCACCACGGCCGTGCCCCCGGTGCCGGAGCCCATGTTGCCCATCAGGGTGCTAAGGTCGTTCCAGTCAACCGTGTCGCTGTTGTCGAAGTCGCCCTCCGACCACTCGGTGCCGGTGCCGAAGTTCCGCTTCAGGGTGATGAAGTCAGCCGCGTCAACAACGTCGTCGCCGTTGGCGTCGCCCAAGAGCCCGAACATCATGTAGATCCGCCCGGCCCCGAGCGTGTCGTCGTCCAAGTAGATCGTGGGGATGGCGGGCCAACTGACTTCGCTGTCGTCGATGGTGGGAACGACAAAGCCAGTACCACTGAAGTCGCCGGTGTACGTGAACAGGTCGTACTGCACTCCGGGGGCGGGCGTGCTGCCGCCGGCCAGTTGGAGCGTCCAGGCGCCGGCGAGCGTCAGACTGCCGTCAATGGCAAGACTGTCGCCAGCGCCGCCGCTGAACTCCCAGTTGTAGATGAAGTCCGCCGCCATCGTTATGTCTTTGTCGGCGCTCAGCGAGCCGCCCTTGAGCGACAGGTTGCCCAGCGTCGTGGGCGCGGGCAGAACCAACGCGGTGTTGGCGGTGGTCACTATGTCGGTCGTGCTCCAATCGGGCATGACGCCCGTACCCAGGAAGCTCACGTTGTCAAACGTAACGCTCATGTCGCTGCCGTACCATATGTTCAGGCCGATATACGTCTTGTCCCCCCACGTCGTATATGTCTTTGAGAAGTATGGGGTATAGACGGAGCCATCTGAACTGTAGGATCCAGTCACGGTAGCCCCAGTCCTCGTCAGCCTCGTGTAGGACCCACCTCCACCACTTTCAGAATACAAAGCCGTGCCGTCAACACGAGTTAAATTACACACTTGGCCACCGGTTGCCCACACTGCGGCCATGTTGGTGGTCGATGACTGACCACCGGTCAGTGCATCGCGGACCATGAGGCCGCCCCGGCGCCAATCACCAAGTCCGCCGGTCACATGAACCGTGTAGTCAAAATCGCCCGCTGGAATCTCGGTGTAGCACCATGCGGAGCGGTCAGATGTTTGGCCGCTTTGACCGGGATTTCCAGTCACGGTCCAAACCCCGGTCTCGGAATCGTAAGATGCGTCGGAGGCGAAAGTTCCGTCGATGGCACCGCTCGTTCCCGGTTGGGGGGTGGTAATGGTCATCGTGCCGCCTTGAGCAGTGATCTTGCGGTGGTTCTCGTAGGTCGGGTTAACAACGTCCGAGCCGCTAAGAATGAATGGAGTATCGCTATAGACCGATACCCCGGCGAAGTAAGCCGTGTTCGTAACGGTCAAAGGGTTGGTGGTGGCATCGACCGTACCGCCATTGGCAAAGCTGGCCAAGCCGGTGGTCATTTCGGGACCGACTGTCACCGTGGCTGTGTTGCGGACGGAGAGAGCACCGACGGTCATTCCGGAACCGGAGACTGTCAACGAGCCGTCGTTGACGGAGAGACCGCCGAAGGAGTTACTGTTGTTGGTCAGGGTCAGTGCGGCTCCACCGGCCTTGGTCAGGGTGCCGTCGCCGGAGATTGGGCCGGAAAGCACCGCGTTGCTGCCGG
>CAZSBS010000158.1:0-2918 GCA_964605095.1 uncultured Planctomycetaceae bacterium
CGGCCTAGGAAGACCTGCCCGCCGTCGGCGAGGGCGGCGACGCGGTCGTTGACGACGATCTCCACGGATGCTTCGCTCGTGCCGGCCTGGTGGGCCTGCTTTCGCACGGCCTCGACCAGATGCGCCACCGCGTAGTCGTGCGCCTCGGCGAAGCTGACGAACCACGGCGAGTCCGGCACGCCGTGCAGGCCGTACCGGCCCTGGTCGTTGGGCGCCAGCCGCACCCGCTTGCGGATGCACACGTTGGAGGTGATCGCCCCGACCGCGTTGGCGACGTCCGCGTCCGGCGGGATAACCGCCTCGGTCTCCAGCAGCCTGGCCGCGGCCGGCAGGAAACAGTGAATCGGCGTGCCGATTCCGATGATCGGTCGCTTGACGCGAATCCGCACGTGGTAGCCTTCCGACCCGCCGGACAGGGCGTTCTCGATCAGCGCCTCGGCAAACGGCGAGCCGTCGAGCGTGTCCGGGTCCACCTGCCCGTCAAGCTGCTTCTTGAACAGTTCCGTGGCCAGCATGTGTACGAACCGCTCCAAGCCCTTGGCCGCGAAGGCTTCGGGCTTCTGCCCGGCCAGGCGGGCGAAGACCGCGCACACCCTGCCCGCGGCGCCGGCGTCCCAGAGGGCAAGGCGGCCCGCGACGTGCAGCAGGTCCGTCGGCGTCAGGGCAGATCGCACGACAAGGTAGCTGGACTCGAGCCGGCCTGCCCGCAGGAACTCCCACGTGTGACAGCCCGTGACCTGGGCAAGCTCCTGTGCGCAGTAAGGCCGGCGGTGAAGCAACTCGACGAGTCGCCGCTCATCGTCGGTCAGCGTCAGCCCGTGCTCGTGCTCCTGGAGGGCCAGCAGGTCCATCCCGCGAGTCGAATGCGTAAAGTGGTCGATGTGCCGCTCGATCCAGTCGATGGCCTGGGCCCCGCCGCTCTGCCGCGTCGCCAGCCAGGACACCGGCGCAACGCGGCGCGGGCCGATGGTGAGCTTGCGGCGCTCCAGCACGACGTGGCTGTCGCCGCCCAGGCCGAGAGTGCGCATGTCCAACGCCTTTACGTGCGTCCGCCACCCGCCGACCGACGCGCCCTCCTCGCACGTGCGGACGATGCCCGATTCGATAGTGGCAGTGTCGGTGGTCGTGCCGCCCACGTCCACCACGATGGCGTCGGAAAGGCCCGTCAGGTAGCCGGCCCCGGCGACGCTGGCGGCCGGGCCGGAAAGTATGGTCTCGATGGGCTTGGCGCGGGCGACGCGGGCGCTCATCAGCGAGCCGTCGGACCGCACCACCATCTGCGGGGCGTCGATGCCGCGTGCGGCCAGGCTGCCCGCGACCTCGTCCAGCAGCGCCTCCAGGCACGGGATGATGCGGGCGTTAAGCGCCGCGGTGGCCGCCCGCAGGCGGTAGTTCAGGCCCTCGGACACATCGTGCCCGCACGTGACGGACAGGTTCGTCTCCTGCCGGATGATCCGCTTTACCGCAAGCTCGTGGGCGGGGTTGTTGTGGCTGGCGTAGCCGGTCACGGCGAACGCTCCGACGCCCTGCTTGTCCACCATGTCGCGCGCGACGCGGCGAACCTCGTCGGGGTCGATGGGGGCGAGTTCCGTGCCGTCGATCTCGAGCCGCCCCGCGATGACCGCGATGGGTCGATGGGCGATGTCCGACGGCTCGAAGAGCCCGTAGGGCGGCATTATCAGCAGCCCGACGGTCTGGCCGAGGCCCTCGACGATGGCGTTGGTGGCCAGCGTGGTGGACACAGCCACCATGTCCACCTCGCGCAGCTTGTCGGCATCGAGTCGTGAGAGGGCCTCGTCTATGCCGACGCCGAGGTCCCACTTGGTCGTCAGTGCCTTGGCCTTGGCGAGCACGCTGCGCCTGGCGAAATCGTACAGGACGGCGTCGGTGTAGGTTCCGCCGGCGTCGATGCCCAGCCCCAGCCGCACGGGGGGACCCTTGCCTGCCCCGCCTGCCCCGTTGGGGCCGGGGGCGGCGGCGCCGCCGGGCTCGTCGAAGCGCAACACCTGCCTGCGCTGGGCGGCGGCGGATGCCTCCCAGACGGGCATGGCCTCGAGGCGCTTGGTCACCGCGTCATAGACCGTCACGTGGTGCGGCGGGACGATCAAAATGTCATCGTCGCTGAAACGCTGCTTGATGAGCTTGACCAGCAGTTCATCCGTGCCGGCCAACTCCTCGTATCGCCACCCGAACTGCCGGGCCATGTCCGCGGCGATCTCCGCGTAGCGGCTCTTGGCCGGGCCGGCGCCGGTGTCGATGAACGCCGCCCGCTGGTAGTTCCGTTGCCAACTCGTGAGGAAGTGCCGGATGGCCTCGGCGTTCTCCCGCCCGTGCCTGGCGACGAGGTGATCGAACTCGGCTTCGGTGTCCTCCGGCGAAATGGCCACGGGGTTTTTTTCGGATGATGTATCCGCACCACTTCCGGCGCCGCCTGGGTCGTTGCCGATCGGCCGGGTCTTTTCCTCCACCCATCCGGCCGAGATGTAATAAGTGCCCGGATACTTGGCGAACTGCTCCTTGTAGGCCCTGTCGGAGCCGAGGAACAGGGCGATGCAGTCGTTGACGCGCGGCAGTGCCAGCGGCAGGTTCCTCGCGTGCAGCCCGGCCGTGCCGAGCCCGCACACGCCATAGCCGACGGCGATCATGTCGGCGCGGCGCCGGGCACTCGCCACGTCGATTCGCTCCTGGAGGCGCTGGCGCAGCTCCATGGGCCGGCTGTGAAGCCCGCCGGGCAGGAACTCCAGAGAGACGTCGATTCCCAGCCTCTTGGCGGCCGCCTGAAGGTCCACCGCCAACACGCCGCAGGCAATAACATGTACTCGTTTAGGGTCTTCCACCGTGTTGCTCATCCATAGATACCTGTCTCTGATTGCCGGCAAGCGATGCTAGTGGCTTGCCCTTTGGAGTGCGTGTGGCGA
>CAZSBS010000158.1:3018-12008 GCA_964605095.1 uncultured Planctomycetaceae bacterium
ATCGGGACTCGCCACACGCACTCCATGTGCTTACACCAGCATATCAGACTTGGGGGATGTTGGGCGCGGTTTTCGGGCGTCGGCGGGGCCGACGGGCAATATCGGCCCAGGCCCCTTGAGGGCGATGGCGGCCCCACGGATGGCGGCGCGACCCGTGGGCCGAAGGTTTCCCCGGCGGATATTCCCAACGCCTGAAAAATAATCTCGAATTGAGTGGCCGTCTGAGACGATAGAATCTAGCTGACAAGAAGGCATCGGCCGGCGCAGGCCGAGCGATAACTGCTGACCGCTTACCGCCCGGGAGGGCCGCAATGGTTGTTGGAAAAACGAAAGGCGAGGGCAAGCCCGCCCCCGCGTTGACTAAAGAAGAGCTTCAGGAATTCCGCTCGCTGCTGCTGGCCAAGAAGCGGGACCTGCTTGGCGACCTGACAGGCATGGCCGCCGAGGCCAGGGGCGCCGGGCCCGGAGAGCTCGGCGGGTCCCCGCCGGAACAGCCCAAGTACGCCGACGAGAGCGACGATCGCGAGGTCACCATTGGCCTGCTGGCCAGCGAGCGTGTGCTTCTCCAGGAGATCGCCGACGCGCTGGAGCGGATCGACAAGGGCGCCTACGGCGTTTGCCTGGGCGCCGGCGAGCCGATCAGTAAATCGCGGCTGCTCGCCCGTCCGTGGGCGAAATACTGCATCACCTGCGCGCGGACGATGGAACAAAAGCAGGGCCGAGCCGCGGCAACTGCCCAAACCGGCTTCCGCGGCGGCAACTTCGGCGTCGATGGCGGCGGCGGCGGGCTCGAATCCCAAGACATCCACACCCTGCCCGCGGAAGACGACGACGAGGGCTGAGAGCCGCCGCGACGGGTAAAAAACTGGAGCGGATTAAAAAAGCATTGCGTGGCCGCGCCAACGTTTTATCATGTTCGGCGCGGCTTCGCTGCTTGGGGCAGCCCAGGCCGAACCGCCGCGGCGGCTGGCCTTGACACTTTGACACGCCCGGCACGAACCGGGTGCAGACATCCAACCCAGGAAACTCCTACATGCTTGACTCAGATCTGATCCCGAGAATGGTGTTCTTCACCAAGGGCGTCGGCAAGCACAAGACCCGGCTTCAGAGCTTCGAGTTGGCGCTTCGCAAGGCGGGCATCGAGAAGTGCAACCTCGTTCGCGTTTCGAGCATCTTCCCGCCAAGGTGCAGGATTGTCTCCAAGGGACGCGGCGTGAAAGAACTCAGCCCCGGGCAGATCACCTTCGTCGTCCTGGCCGAGGCGGCCACCAACGAGCCCAGCCGGCTCGTCGGCGCTGGTATCGGCCTGGCCCAGCCCGCCGACGGCAAGCAGTACGGATACATCAGCGAGCACCACGGCTTTGGCATTATCGAAAAGAACCTCGCCGACCTGGTGGAAGACATGGCCGCGACAATGCTGGCAACGACCCTGGGCATCGAGTTTGATCCCGAGACCGACTACGACAACCGCAAGGAAATCTACCGGATGTCCGGCAAGATAGTCAACTCGCGTGCGTGCGTGCAGACGGCCGAGGGAGACAAAAAGGGCCTGTGGACCACCGTTATCGCCGCGGCGGTCTTTATCCTCTGATGCCGGCCTGCCCGGCGGCAGGGTCCCGGGCGAGCCGAAGCGCGCCGGTCGCGCCGGGAGTGCGTGCATTGGAAACAGTCCCTGACTTACCTGCGGGAGGAGCAAGATGGGTCGCATTCTGATAATTGGCGCCGGCGGCGTAGCCCGGGTCGTCGCGCTGAAGTGTGCAAGAGCCCCCGAGGTCTTCGAGGAAATCTGCATCGCCAGCAGGACGCTCGAAAAGGTCGAGGCCCTGGCTGCCGATCTGGACAGGCCGGTCCGCACCGCCAGGCTCGACGCCGACAAGACCGGCGAGGTCGTCACGCTCATCAAGGACTTCCGCCCGGACCTGGTGCTCCACGTCGCCCTGCCCTACCAGGACCTGGCCATAATGGACGCCTGCCTGGCTACCGGCACGGATTACCTCGACACCGCCAACTACGAGCCGCCCGACGAGGCCAAGTTCTGCTACAAGTGGCAATGGGACTACCACGAGCGGTTCAAGCAGGCCGGCATCATGGCCCTTCTGGGCTGCGGGTTCGACCCCGGCGTGACGAACATCTTCTGCGCCCACGCGATGAAGAACCACTTCGACCGCATCGACACGGTGGACATCATCGACTGCAACGCCGGCGATCACGGCCTGCCTTTCGCCACCAACTTCAACCCGGAGATCAACATCCGCGAGGTCTCCGCCAAGGGCAAGTACTGGCAGGACGGCAAGTGGGTCGAGACCGAGCCCCTGTCGGTCAAGAAGACCTTCGACTTCCCCGGCGGGATCGGACCCAAGGACATGTACCTGATGTACCACGAGGAGATGGAGTCGCTGGTAGGGAACATCCCCTCGGTCAAGCGGATGCGGTTCTGGATGACGTTCGGCCAGAGCTACCTCACTCACCTTCGCGTGCTTGAGAACGTGGGCATGACGCGGATCGACCCGATCGAGTTCCAGGGCCACAAGATCGTGCCGCTCCAGTTCCTCAAGGCCCTTCTGCCGGACCCCGGCTCGCTGGGGCCGCGGACAAAAGGCAAGACCTGCATCGGCTGCTGGATCGAGGGCGTCAAGGATGGAAAGCCCCGGCGGTACTACATCTACAACATCTGCGACCACCAGGAATGCTTCCGCGAGGTCGGCGCCCAGGCCATCAGCTACACCACCGGCACACCGGCCATGATAGGCGCAAAGATGATGCTCACCGGAAAGTGGCGCGGCAAGGGCGTTTTCAACGTCGAGCAACTGGACCCAAAACCGTTCATGGACGAACTCGGCCCATACGGCCTGCCGTGGGAAGAGACGTTCCCGGAGACGGATAAGCTGGCTTGACAGTTTTCGCAAGACGTGATCTGTTTCGGATCAGCAAATCCGAATTTCGAAATCCTAAATCCTAAACAAATTCAAAATACGAAATACGAAATTCAAAACTTCCCGGCGGAGGTCGTTCCCGTATCCGAAGCGCGCTGCCTTGGTGGCATTTCGGTCATTTGAATCTGGTGCTTTGAATTTGTTTAGGATTTAGAGATTAGCTTTTGTCAGGATTTGCGATGCTCGAAGGCCTTGATCTTAACACGATCCCTTCCCCCTGCTACGTGGCGGACCTTTCGCTGCTGAGGCGCAACCTGCGCACGCTTGATTCCGTCCGCCGCGAGGCCGGCTGCACCATGCTGCTCGCCCTCAAGGGCTTCGCCATGTTCGGCGTCTTCCCGATGTGCCGTGAGCACCTCGACGGCGTCTGCGCGTCAGGCCCATGCGAGGCCAGGCTCGGCTTCGAGGAGTTCGGCAAGCAGGTCCACGTCTACGCGCCCGCCTTCAGCGAGCAGGACATGCACGAGGTCCTGCAATACGCCGATCACGTGGTGTTCAACTCATTCGCCCAGTGGCGGCGCCATCGTGACGCCGTCGCCGCCGGGGCCGCCGCGGCCGGGAGGGAGATTCAGGTCGGCCTGCGCGTCAACCCGGGCTACTCGGAGGTGGCCACTCAAGTTTACAACCCCTGTGCCGCCAACAGCAGGCTGGGCATCCCGCGCGGGCAGTTTGAGGGGCAGGACCTGACCGGCATCGACGGGCTGCACTTCCACGCCATGTGCGAACAGGGCGCCGATGTGCTCGAGCGCATCCTGAAAGTTTTCGAGGCCCAGTACGGCGAGTTCATCCCAGGCCGGCGCTGGGTCAACTTCGGCGGCGGACACCACATAACCCGCGACGGCTACGACCTGGGCCTGCTGGTAAGACTGGTGCGGGACTTCCGCCGGCGCTACGGGGTAGAGGTGATCATCGAGCCCGGCGAGGCCGCGGCCTTAAATGCCGGCGTGCTGATCGCCACCGTCCTGGACATCGTCGAGAACGGCATGAAGATCGCCATCCTGGACGCCTCCGCCGCCGCCCACATGCCCGACACGCTGGAAATGCCATACCGCCCGGAAATCGTCGGGGCCGCGCTGCCCGGAGAACTGCCCCACACCTACCGACTCGGCGGACTGACATGCCTGGCCGGCGACGTGATCGGCGACTACTCCTTCGCCGAGCCGCTGGCAGTCGGAAGCAGGATCGTGCTGACCGACATGCTCCACTACACCATGGTCAAGAACACCACCTTCAACGGCGTAAAGCTGCCCTCGATCGCCACTTACGAACCCGACTCCGGCGAGCTGCGCGTGCTGCGGACGTTCGGCTACGAGGACTACAAGGCCCGGCTGTCGTAGGCTCACGGCCGTGACGGGAATTGCACACCGACAAACACTTGCGAGGCGGGCGGGAATCGAAGAAAATGACCACTTGCGCCGCGCGCGACCGGCTTGGCATGCCCAGGCGAAAGTGTCAGGAACAACCGAATGACGATTGCCCTTAGTGAAAACGACAAGCGGATGCTCGATGGCCAGTCCGGCCAGGCGCGCCGGATGGCGATGTCGATAATTGTTCGCATGGCCGAGGTGTACGGCGCCGGCGAGCTGATGGACATTTCGCAGGCGCACATCGACGGATGCGGGCTTATGAGCGACGCGGGCCTGGAGTTCGCCGAAAAACTCGCCGCCGCCGGCGGGAAGGTCCTCGTACCGACAACCCTCAACATGGGCCCGCTGGACCTCCAGGACTGGCGGCAATTCGTCGCCGATGAGGAGTTCGCCGCCAAGGCCGTCCGACAGGGAAAAGCCTACACCGACATGGGTTGCGTCCCAACCTGGTCGTGCGCGCCCTACCAGGGCTACCTCACGCCGCGCTTCGGCCAGCAGATCGCGTGGGGCGAGTCCAACGCCATCTGCTACGCCAACAGTGTCCTGGGCGCGCGGACCAACCGCTACGCGGACTACCTGGACATCTGCGCCGCCATCACCGGCCGAGTGCCTAAGTGCGGCCTGCACCTGACGGAAAACCGCCGCGGGCAGTGGCTGCTTAGGCTCGTGGGATTTTCCCCGGCCCTGCTGGCGGAGGAAGTTTTCTACCCCACGCTGGGGCACCTGATCGGCGCGATGGTGGGCGATAAGATCCCCGTGATCGAAGGCATGCCGACCACGGCCTCGGACGATCAACTCAAGGCGTTCGGCGCGGCCGCGGCATCGGCGGGGTCGGTGGCGCTTTTCCATGCCGTCGGCCTGACGCCGGAAGCCCCCTCGGCCGAGGAGGCCTTCCAGCACCGCCCGCCAGAGCGAGTGGGAGACATCCGCCCGGAGGACTGGTACCGCGCCTGGGAAGACCTGGCCGGGGCCGAGCAGGGCGCCAAGCTCGACATGGTTGTCCTGGGCTGCCCGCACCTTTCGTTCGCCGAGTTCCGCTCGCTGGTCGAGGCGATCCGCGAGGTGGCGCCCGCCAAGGCTGCCGATGGCGTGGACGTTGCCCTGTTTACCTGCCAGCAGTCGCTTTCGCTGGTCGAGCGGACTAACTGGCTGGCTGAACTCGAGGCATTCGGCGCGCGGATCACGCGAGACACGTGCGTGTTCCACACGCCCATGATCCGCCGCGACGCCAAGGTGCTTATGACCAACTCGGGCAAGTGCGCGTACTATTCGCCGGGCTCGCTGGGCGTGAAAGTGGCGCTGGGGTCCGTGGGCGATTGCGTGCGGTCGGCGGTGGCTGGGCAAGTTTTGCGGAGGCGGCCGGGATGAGCGAAACCAGCGGGATGACCCGGGAACAAAGAACAATGCAAGGGCGCGCCGTCGTCGCCGGCCTGGCCAGCGGCGAGGCGGTTGTCTCAGCCCAACCGATCAGCCTCTGGGGCGGCCTGGACGCCAGGACAGGTGAGGTGATCGACCGCAGGCACGACTGCTCCGGGCGGATCGTGACCGGCCGGGTGTTCGTGTTCCCGTGGGGCAAGGGGTCCAGCACCGGCAGCGCGATCCTTCTGGAGAGCATCCGTCTGGGCACAGCCCCGGCGGCGATCATCAATTGCGCCACAGATCCCATCGCGGCGCTGGGTTCGATAATTGCCGATGAACTCTACCGCAAACCGGTGCCTATTGTCGTGCTGGGCGAGGAAGATTTCCGCTCGCTCCGTGACGGCGACCGCCTGAGCATCACGCCCGACGGCGTGGTGATCGTGGAGAGCCGATGCGAATCCTGAGCGCGGCGGATGTCCGCAAGGCATTGCCCCTACCGGTCGCCATTGAGGCGATGCGGCAGGCGTTTGCGAGTTTGTCCAGCGGGCACGTCGTCATGCCGCAACGTATTCACATGGACATCCATCGCCACCAGGGCGTATCTCTGCTGATGCCCGCGTACCTCGCCGACGACGCCGGTGAGGCCTTGGCGTTGAAGGTTGTCTCGCTGTTTCCCGGCAACGCCGCCCGCGGCCTGGCTATGCTCCAGGCGGTGGTGCTGGTGTTTGACCCGCAAACGGGCCGGCCCGTGGCCCTGATGGAAGGCGCGACGGTGACCGCCCTCCGCACCGCCGCGGCGTGCGGCCTGGCAACCGAAATCCTGGCCAGGCCGGAATCGAAAGTCCTGGCCGTCTTCGGCGCCGGAGTGCAGGCGCGAGCGCAGCTTCAGGCAATGTGTTGCGTCAGGCCGATCAAAACGGCGTGGATTTACGACCCCGTCCCCGGCCGGGCCGAGACGCTCATCGCCGAACTGGCTGGGCGAGACGGCGTATGCGCCGACCTTCGCCCGGCCGCCGATGCCACCGAGGCCCTTGCCGAGGCCGACATCGTCTGCACAGCCACCACCGCCGTCAATCCGGTCTTCGAAGACGCCGACCTGCGCGAAGGCACGCACATAAACGCCATCGGGTCCTACCAGCCGCACATCAGGGAAATCCCGTCCCAAACCGTCGTGCGGGCACTGGTCGTCGTCGACAGCCTGCAGGCAGCACTCGACGAGGCGGGCGACCTCATCCAGCCGATCAGCGACGGACTCATCGACGCCGGGCACATCCACGCCGAACTCGGCGAGCTGGTGCTGGGCGAAAAGCCAGGCCGCACCTCAACCGAGCAGATCACGCTATTCAAAAGCGTCGGCGTGGCCGTCCAAGAAGCCGCCGCCGCCCGCGCCGCCCTGATAACCGCCGAGCAGGCCGACCTCGGAACCGTCGTCCCGTGGTAAGCGGGGAGAAGAAAAGGCGGAACACGGAACCGGGAACCTGGAACCCGGGAAAAGGAAACACCGGAATTCCAACAGGGCAGGACTGGAACCTGGCGCCCGAAATAGAGTGGTTGTTGAGGCCTGCTCGCTTCAGCGAGCAGCGTCCCGATGTGCGGGTGCCGTGGTTTGCGGAGTCCCGGCGTGCCGGGACGACGCAACCACGTCTTTCGGGTCGCCACGTGGTTGTGTGTCGCCTGAAGCCTGTGCCCTGAAGCCGGAGGCCTGTCCATGACTGAAATGACATCCGCCCAGCGCGTTATGCGAGTGCTGGAGCGAAAAGAGCCCGACCGCGTGCCGCACTTTGAGTGGCTTATTGCCCGCAACGTCCGCGAGGCGATATGCCCCGGCTGCACCGGGCACAACGACTTCGCCGTCCGCATGGGCCACGACGCCATCCTCGTCGGCCCGGACTTTTCCAAGACCCGGGTCGGCCAGACCACCTGGCGGATGGAGTGGGGATGGGTGCTGGACTACGGCGGCGAGGAGCACGGCGTCGAGGTCGAATCGCCCATCAAAACGATGGACGACCTGGCAAAATACGCGCCGCCGGACCCTCACGCCCCCGGCCGATACGCGACAATCGAACAGGCCGTCGCACAATACAAGGGCAAGCTCGCCATCGGCGTACACCTCAACGACGTGTTCTCCATCCCGCGGTCGCTGATGGGCATGGAGAACCTGCTGATGGCCATCGCGGCTGAGCCGGAACTTGTCAGGGCTCTGGTGGATTTGTCGGTGGAGGTGAACCTGGCGATGGCGCGGCACGTGGCCGAGTGCGGCGCGGACTTCGTCTGGACGGGCGACGACTACGCGGGCAACACGGGGCCGTTCATGTCGCCGGCGAGCTTCCGCGAGCTGTTCTGGCCGGGGCTGAAACGCGTCGCGGCCGGGTTTGCCGAACTGCACCTGCCCTTCATCAAGCATTGCGATGGCAATATCTGGCCAATCGCCGACATGATGGTCGACGCGGGCATTAGTTGCCTGGACCCCATCGACCCCGCCGGCGGGATGGACCTGGCGGAGGTAAAGTCCAAGTTCGGCCGGCGCGTGGCGGTCAAGGGCAACGTGGACTGCGCCGGCGTGCTTGTCTGCGGCACGCGGGAGGAAGTTATACAGGCGACGCTCGACACCCTCCGCAAAGGCATGCCCGGCGGCGGGTACATATGCTCATCCAGCAATTCGATCCACGCGTCCGTCAACCCGGAGAACTACCGCGTGATGATGGAAACGCTCCGGGAACACGGGCGCTATCCAATGACGATCTGACGAAAGGGACACGCCATGGACTACCTCATGGGAATCGACCTTGGTTCGACGAGCCTCAAGGCGGTCGTGTACGACAAGGCAGGCCGGGCCGTAGCAAGCGGCAGCAGGCCCACCGAGCGCTTCAATCCCTGGCCCGAGCACCCGGAGTGGACGGTCTGGCAGCCAGAGCAGATCTGGTCCGGCACTGCCGCGGCCATCAAGGAAGCCGTCGCGAAGCTCGACGACGCATCGGCCATCCGCGGCGTCGCCGTCACTGGCATGGGCATGGACGGCGTGCCGATCGACGCCGACGGCAAGTGGCTTTACCCGTTCATAAGCTGGCTGGACCCTCGCACCGCCGGCCAGCACAAGTGGTGGCTCGAGCATGTCGGGGCGGACAAGACGTTCTCCATCGGCGGCAACCCCGTGTGGGCGATCAACTCCGCCCTGCGGATACGCTGGATGATGGAGAACGAGCCGGCGATCCTCGCTCGCACGGACAAGTGGCTGCTGATCGAGGACTTCCTCAACTTCATGCTCTGCGGGCGGCGGGCGACGGACTACTCGATGGCCTCGTGCATGATGCTCTTCGACCAGAAGAGCCGC
>CAZSBS010000159.1:0-11935 GCA_964605095.1 uncultured Planctomycetaceae bacterium
AAATTGCCGCAGTGCCCGTGTTCCCGCTCGTCGTAAGCCGCCGTGGCCATCCGGGAGAAGAACGCCGCCGCCTCGCGATCGCCCAGCAGGTCGAACAGCACCGCCGCGCTGGAGCATTTCCCGTTATCGTCATGCACATTCCCGCCCGGCTGGTGATCGCCGTAGGGAATGGCGCCCTTGTTGACGTAGTACCGCAGGAACCTTGCCGATTTGTCGATCGCCCGGTCAACAGCGGGACTGTTCACGCCCGCCTGGCGGGCCAGCACCAGCGAGAGGGTAACCACGATCCCCGGCTGGTTCATGCAGCCATAGCCATTCAAATTGCCACTCGACCAGGTGCTGAACTCGTGACCCCAGGTGCCAACGGCGCTCTGCCCCACGGTGGCCTCCTTTGCCGTGCGTTTGAGCTCCGGCAGGATCGACTTGTCGCCGGTGGCCAGGACATACTCGGCCAGGAACAGGTTCCCGTACCCGTAAAACCACGTCCACACGCCCGGGTGCAACGATGCCGCCACCTTCCTGGCATAGGCGGCCAGCATGGGCCGGTATTCCTCTTTGCCGCTGGCAAGCAGCGCGAGGGCGTTGAGATCGTTGGGGATCGCGTTGTCTTCAGTCACTTCCTTATCGAACCCCTTTTTGGCGATCAGCCGGCAGCCTTGCTCGAAGATCGCCTTCGATTTCGGACAGTCGTACGGGGCCGTGTCGCTGTAAGCGCCCAGCACCGACAACTTCAGGTCCACGTTCGTGCTCTGCCCCTCCCGCCAGCGGATCAGCCGCAGCACGCCTTCCTTTGCCTCGTCCGCCGTGATGGCGCGGCCAAAGCTCTTGCGGGCGTCGTCCGCAAACGGTTTGCCGTTCACGCCCAGAATCACGTCATTGGTGCGCAGGATGCCGTCCGCCGGCGACCCCGCCTCGACCGCGGTAATCAGTATCTGCCGGGACGCGGCCGTCAGATCCTCGTGCCGGAAGAAAACCCAGCCGCGCGCCCCGGTCGGGCCCAGTGCCCAGTCGTGGCTGTCGTCCTTCTTGCCACCGTGGGTGAAATCGGGGACTGTGGGCTTCTCAACGTTCCGGGCACCCAAAACCATGTCCGTCCATCCGGACATCAGACCGCTGAACACGATCAGCGCCATCGAAATCCGCCAGTTGGGTTTCATTGTTCCGTCCTGTTATACTTGTGGGCATAGTAACCAGTGATCCGGGATTTCCCGGATGGACTGTGGCCGACGACCGCCGTCGGCCTCTGGCGAGTATATTACCGATCTCAAGACTAGAAGGCTCTTCTTCTGCTCGATGGCGGAAGAATCCGACCGTTTCCGAGCCATGAGGCGGCCCCTGAGCCTTCCACACATCGCGGCCTCCGGCCAGGACCTCCGAAGCCTACTCGCCGAACTCCTCCGCCATCTGTCTGGCCATCCGGCACCATCGCGCCAGACGCTCGGGCTGCCCGAGGCACGTGGCGATTTCCTGGTTGATGATCTCGACGTGGCAGCCGCGGGATTGGGTCAGGATGTCGCGGAGGTGGGCTTCGTCCTGACCGATGTCCCAGTCCGGCCTGGAGATCGGGACGGCCGTGGGTTTGATCGAGTAGATGTAGTCGGTTCCGATCGCCTCGGCTGCGCGGGCGAAGTCGTTCCAGGCGCAAATCGAGATTCGCCGGAGATTCTCCAGCGTGCGGTGCAGGTGCATCTTCCGGTCGATCGGTTCGCAGCAGGCCAGGGTCGTCAGCCCGAACATGGCGTGGTACTCACGCTCGTATCGCGTGATGAACCGCTCGTGCATCTCAGGGGAGATGCTCACCGCCGCCTGGGCCACCGAGATGGCCCACGTGTCCTTCAGCCGGACGTGGGCCGGGTCGAATCCGTCTGCCGGCAGTTCGTCAGTGTAGCTCAGGCCCCCATTGTAGCAGGACTGGTAGGTGTTGTCTACCACCAGGGCGCCTTCCCGTTCGAAGGTCCGCTGCTTGGCGATCAGCACGTCCCACAGCCGACGCATGAGATCGTCGAGCCATTCGGGCCGTTCGATCATGTCGCTAAACAGGTTGTCCATTCCGCGGATCTGGCAAACGTAATCGAACAGCGCCGCCAGCGATCCCGGCCTGGCGCGAACGGGTTCGAGTATGCCGCCGAAGACGTCCTCGACCCATTCGCGGTTTCGCTCCGTGGCGTCCCAATCGACGCCCGCGGATGGGTCTTCGATAATCTTGTCGATATCCGCCTCGGTCTCGATCACCGGCGTAACGTGGAACGCGCCGAGACCTTCCACATCAGGCCGATTGCGGTTCGGCTGGATCAATCGGGGCTCACGAACGGCCGTCCCGTACTCGATGATCGGCTCGGTAACGCTATCGTCGTCGATGTTCTCCCATTGCCATATTCGCAGCCGGAGCCGCCGCTCATAGTCCCGGGCTTTCGGATCGATGGTTTCCAGCACGCTATCGGGCACGATATCCCTGAGATACAGCCCGTTCACCCGCAGCAGCAGCGGAATGGGCCCGCGCCGCAAGCCGTTGATCCGGTACCACACCTGCTTGCGCCGCTGCTGATCCGGCTCAGCGGCAATCTGGCGAACCCGCCAAGCGAGTTCCCGCAGGATATCCTTCTCCGGCTTGGTTATTTCCGATGCAGCCATGGTCTGATATCCGCTTGTTACCGGCGTACGCCACCTGTCTTCGCCGGTTGTTATGTATACCCCGCCTACTTGCCCCCCAACTCCGGCCCCGCGGGCTTGAACTTGCCCCGGAATTGGCTCTGTGGGATGAGGAAACGCCAGTGATGGGGATTAAAGGGGTCAGGAACCTTCTCTGGTGATTTGTGGGGTCCCACGCATGGGCTGGAGGCAATTTGCAGGCCGAGTTCGGCTGCCGCGGCCGCGAGCCACGCGTGCGGGCAGGGGAATATGAATTCGCCGCGGCTGGGCGGCGGAAGCTCCCAGGCGGTGCGAGCGGGCATCCCCGATTTGGTCGCGGCCAACACCATGGCGACACTCTATGCCTCGGGGTCCGGCCCGTCAATGGCAGGCCTAAGGTGGAAGGCGGAAGGCTGAAGGCGGAAGGAGGAAGGCAGGCGAAAGGTGGAAACCTGACTCCATGACACCCAGAATATCCGGATTGTCCGGGTTTGCGCCCGCGAGTGGGGGGCTGGCTGGCGACGAAAAGACGCTGGTGGGTGGGCGATGGGTTTGGGAGTGCTGGCCGAGCGCGCAAGAGGGGGTTTCGATAGCGCAAAGTGGTGTCTTGGAGCGCCAAACGAGCGCGCCGGGGCGCGCCGCGGGTGGCGTACGAGCGCGCCGGGGCGCGCTACGGACGCTTGGCCGGGCGCTGGGCGATCAGCCAGTTCAGCCACGCGTTGAGGCCCTCGCCGGTGCGGTTTGACAGTCGAATTACCGGAGCGGCTGAGTTGATCCGCGACAGGTCGTCGTAGACGCGATCGAAGTTGTATTCGAGCAACTCCGCAAGGTCGATCTTGGTAAGCAGGATCACGTCGGCCTTCTGGAAGAGCGTGGGGTACTTGGCGACTTTGTCATCGCCTTCCGGCACGCTCAGCAGCACGACGCGGCGATGCTCGCCGAGGTCGAACGCGGCCGGGCAAACCATGTTGCCGACGTTCTCGATGAAGAGGTAGTCGATGGCGGCAAGGTCGAGTGCGTTAAGGCCTTGCTCGATCTGGCTGGGGGAGAGGTGGCATCCGTTGCCGGTGTTGATCTGCACGACCTGTGCGGCTGAGTGCTCGAGCCGCTCGGCGTCGCGTGTTGTCTGGAGGTCGCCGACAAGCACGGCCGTACGCACGCCGGCCGGGAGCATCGGCAGCGATTTCTGGAGCAGCGTCGTCTTGCCGCTGCCGGGCGCGCTTAGGATGTTGATGCACGTCAGGCCGACAGAGTCCATCCGCCTTCGGTTGACGTTCGCCATCGCGTCGCTGGCGTCCAGAACGCTCTTGACCACGTTGATCTTCATGACGAGAACCTATTCCTTCTCTGCGTCATCTGTGTTCTCCCGCAGGGACCGTTGGTCTGCGTTGAGATCTTCTTTGCTTTCGCCCGCGTCGCCGCCGTCGGTTTCGCAGATGACGGACTTCAGGATGATATCGTCTCCGGCGAGTATGTCCACATCGGCTTGGCCGCAGCCGGGGCAGAGGTAGTTGTCGATCCGCGGTGCGAACTTGCGCCCGCAGCGCCTGCACTGGGCCTCCATTGGCGTCTCGGTGACGGCCAACTCGGCCCCGGCCGCGATCGTGCCCTCGCTGATGACCTGCCAGGCCATTACAAGGGCCTCCGGCACGACAAGGCGCATCTGCCCGACGATGAGCTCGACGCGATCTACTCGCCGCGCGCCGCACCCATCGGCGGCGTCCAGCACTGCCGACAAAACCCCTTCAGCTATGGACATCTCATGCATTCTCGACCTCAGCAGATTCGGGGCAGTTCTTCGCCGTACGGGCGCTGGACTATTCGCCGTCCGCCGGCGGCAGTGAGCAGTTCGACCAAGGGCCAGTCGCTCGCCTGGCCTATTCTTCCGACGATCACGGCGGCTCTGCCCAGCGGGTGGCTGCGGCATGCGGCGAGGACCTTTTCCGCGTCGGCTGCCGCGACGACGGCGACGACCTTGCCCTCGTTGGCGACCGTCAGCGGGTCCAGGCCCAGCAGTTCCGAGGCATGGCGGGCCGCGGGCGAAAGCGGCACGGCCTGCTCGTCGATCTCGATGTTGCGCCCGATCTGCTCGGACAGGTCCGTCAGCAGCCCGGCCAGGCCGCCGCGAGTGGGGTCCCGCATGAACTTCACCCGCCCACCGGCGGCGAGCATCGCATTCACCAGGCCGCCCAGCGGCGCCACGTCGCTGACCAGCGTCGTGCGAATGCCCAGGCCCTTGCGGGCCGTCATCACCGCCAGGCCGTGCTCGGCGATCATGCCGCTGACCAGCACCGCGTCGCCGGCGGTGATTGTCTTTGCGTCCGGGGGCATGTCCGCCGGCAGCGCGGCGATCCCGGCCGTGGTTATCGTCATCCCGCCGGCGCCGTGGTATTCGACAACCTTCGTGTCGCCCGTGGCGACCACCACGCCCGCCTCGGCCGCGGCGGCGGCGATCGAGTCCATCACGCGGTCCAGCACATCAAGGTCCAGGCCCTCCTCCAGCACCAGCGCCAGGCTGAGGGCAAGCGGCTTGGCGCCCATTACGGCCAGGTCGTTCACGGTTCCGCATACGGCGAGCCTGCCGATGTCCCCGCCGGCGAACTCCAGCGGCTGGACCACGAATGCGTCGGTGGTCATGCAGAGCCTGCCGGGCGGCGGGTCTATGACCGCGCTATCGGCCAGGGGGGCAAGCAGGTCGTTGGCGAGCTTGGGCAGGATCCTCTCGGCCAGCAGTCGCCGCGTAAGCTCCCCGCCGCCGCCGTGGGCGAGCACGATGCGGCCCGCACGGGTGACACCGGGCTCATCTGCTGCGGGGTTGTTGTCATTCATGGCATTCATCATTCATCATTTGCGGTTCAGTGCCGCGAGCTTCTCACCGGCTCCGCCGGTTGTATTTGTACCATGCCGCGCACGTGCCCTCGCTGGAGACCATGCACGGGCCCACGGGCGTCGTGGGTGAGCACTTCACGCCGAAAAGCCCGCAGGCCGTGGGCTCGATCCTGCCCTGAATGACCTCGCCGCAGCGGCAGCCGGGCGGCTCGTAGTCCGGGCCGAACTCGATGCCGAACTTCGCCCGCGCGTCAAACCGCGCGTAGCACCCGCGCAGCGCCAGGCCGCTTGCCGGTATGCTGCCCATCGCCCGCCACTCGGTCGCGGCAGGCTCAAAGACCCGCTCGATCATCGCACGGGCCTGTGCGTTGCCGCCCTCGGTCACCGCCACGCCGTAGGCGTTCTCCACCTTCGCCTGAGAGGCGGCGACTTGGCGGACCAGTCGGCCGATGCCCTCGAGCATGTTCGCCGGCTCGAAGCCGACCACCACGCACGGCTTGCGGTACTTCTGTGCGATTGGCCTATACGCGGCCGCGCCGAGGATCACGCTGACGTGGCCGGGGCACAGGAAGCCGTCGATCGCCGAATCGTCCGCCGACAGCAGCGCCTCCAGCGCGGGCATGAGCACCTTGTGGCCGGGCAGAATGAACAAGTTCTTCAGGCCGGCCGCCTCGGCCTCGATCACTGCCGCGGCCGTGGCGGGGGTTGTCGTCTCGAACCCCACTGCCAGGAAGACCACGTTTCGGCCTGGGTTTCCGCGAGCCAGCTTCACCGCGTCGCGGGCGGAGTACACAACCTCCACGGCCGCGCCGCGCCCGCGGGCGGCCTCGAGGCTGTCGGTTCGGCCCGGCACGCGGACCATGTCGCCGTAGGTGGCGATTATCACGTCTTTCCGGGCCGCCAACTCGCACGCGGCGTCGAGATAGCCGCAGCTCGTGACGCACACCGGGCAGCCCGGGCCGCTTATCAGCCGGACGTTGGTCGGCATGAGGGACTTTACCCCGCTGCGAAACAGGCAGACCGTGTGGGTGCCGCAGATCTCCATCAGGGCCATGTCGCGCGCGCCGGCGGCGGCGTCGGCCACGGCCGAGACAAGCTGCCGGAGGTTTTCGTTACTCGCCGCCACGCTCATTTGCCGCCGTCACTGCCGGCCTTGAGTTGCTCGGGCATCTCGCCGATCCCACTGGCCTGGAGATACTCCCAGGTCTGCCTTGCCTCATCCTCGTCGAGCACGGCGATAGCGAAGCCCGCATGCACCAGCACCCACTGGCCGACGGACGCCTCTGGCGACATCGCCAGCGACACCTCGACCCGGCTGCCCTGAAAGTCCACCGTCGCCACGGGCCCCACGGCCGCTTCGCCGTCGCTGCCGCCGCCGAGCATCTCAATTATCCTGCCAGGCACCGCCAGACACATGCGTCAATCTCCATACCATTTCGTACCACGCTGCCGCAAACCATCCCGGCCGCGACCGTCACAGACCCCCACTATACCATGGGCGGCGCCCGATGTTCAGCCCCGGCCGAAAACTGCTCAAGCGACATGAGGCGAACAAGAGACAAGCCAAGGGCCGGCTGGCGGTCTCTGGATGGATAAGGTAAAGTCATGGAGCACGAGGATAGGGCAACGAATTGCCCGGATAAGTCGTGCATGCGGAAAGGATAGGAGCCGGATGACGACACGCTTCCCGAACGTCTTGAGCACCGCCGCCTTGCTGGTTCTCGCCAGTTGTGCCGTCGCCAACGCGTGGGGGCAGGAGGCAACGAAGTCCATTCAGGAAGTGATTGCCCGAATGAAGCCCTACGCCGGCGAGCACCGCGACGGGGTTGACACGTCCACTCTAAAAGGCAAGGTCATGTGCGGATACCAGGGCTGGTTTGCCGCCGAGGGCGACGGATCGCTGATCGGATGGTCGCATTACGCGAAGGGTCGCGGTATTCCAGGGCCGGGCAACTGCACGTTCGACCTCTGGCCCGACCTCAGTGAACTGGGCAAGGACGAGCGATACCCCACCCGATTCAAGCACAAGGACGGCACGGCCGCGTGTTTGTTCAGCTCCTGCAACCAGCGAACCGTCCTGCGCCATTTTGAATGGATGCGGGATTACGGCATTGACGGGGTGTTTCTCCAGCGTTTCGGATCGTCCATTAAGAGCACCAGGGGCCTGAATCATCGGAACATTGTCATGGCCAACGTGCAGGCCGGCGCCAACCGTTGCGGGCGCACGTGGGCGATGATGTATGACTTGTCCGGCCTGCGGGCGGGGGACATCGAGAAGTACGTGATGGAGGACTGGAAGCAGCTTGTCGGCAGGATGAAGATAACCGCCGACAAGGCGTATTTGCATCATGACGGCAAACCCGTGGTGGCGGTATGGGGGATCGGGTTCCGTGACGGACGGCGGTACTCCCTTGATGAGTGCGAGGCACTGGTCAGATTCCTGAAGGACGACAAGAAATACGGGGGCAACACGGTCATGGTCGGCGTGCCGACCGGTTGGCGGACGCTGACTCGCGATGCGGTTGAGGACAAGAAGCTGCATGATATTATCCGGCTGGCTGACATTGTCAGCCCATGGACGGTCGGGCGCTACAATTCGCCGGCCTCGGCCGCGGAGCACGGCAACACATGCATAAAACCCGATATCGCGTGGGCCGGAAAGAACGGCCTGGATTATCTGCCGGTTGTGTTTCCGGGATTCAGTTGGCAGAACCTCAAGAAGGCTCGCGGAGTGCAGGCGAAACTGGATCAGATTCCGCGGCTGAAGGGTCAATTCTTCTGGTCCCAGGCCGTCGCCTTCAAGCAAGCCGGCGCGGAGATGCTCTATGTTGCGATGTTCGACGAGATTGACGAAGGCACGGCCATCTTCAAATGCACCAATGATCCTCCCGTGGGGCAGAGCGCCGCGGGGCAGAGCGGGTTCGTGACGTATGAAGGGCTGCCAAGCGATCACTACCTATGGCTCGCTGGGCAGGCGGGGCGACTTCTGCGCAACATGATCCCGGCGGCCGAACGAATGCCGCTTCGGGATGCACAAAAGAATACTCCGGCAAACGCGGGCAAGCCGCGCCGCTGAGCTTGACGTTACAAACCATAACGAAACGGGGCATGGGGCAGGTGAAGGACGCGGCCCTTGTGGCGCCGAGGGCTGAAGCTCATGGTCTTGTAATATGAATATTGAATGTTCAAATTGCAAGGCAAGGGCCGTCGCCACTGTGATGCCTAAGTTGCGGGGGGGGTATCGACCAGCTTGGATCTGCGCGACGAGGCAAAAGCGGCGTCTTCGCCGCCGCACTCCACAGGCTGTCGCGTCTTTCGGCGTCACGCCAAACTGGACAGCGCATCGGCCCCGGCTTGCCCTTTGGAGTGCGGCGGCGCAGACGCCGCTTTGGATTGCACCGTCCGGTCAATGGCCCGTCATATGCACACCCCGCGCGCATCGCTGGACCGCCTGCTCGATCCGGAGAATGAATCAGTGACGCTCAAGACGATGGACAAAG
Organism: uncultured Planctomycetaceae bacterium; assembly: GCA_964605095.1. Lineage (GTDB taxonomy): Bacteria > Planctomycetota > Phycisphaerae > SM23-33 > SM23-33 > JAUWQU01. The sequence goes on from CAZSBS010000159.1 coordinate 8,958, forward strand.
CCGCCCGTTCGCTGGGCCGGCGGATTGCCGTTGCGCTGATCTAGTCATGCCGCAATGAAAGTGTCCCAGGCAGCGGTCGGCCTGGCCGTGATGCACCCGGTCCGCGCTCGGCGGCTTGCCCTGAGCGCGTCGAACGGGCAGCCCGCCGATGTCCTGCCCGGCCAGCGTGACTGCGGCCGACCGGGCCGACCGCGGGCCTTGACCTTCTGGTAGGCTCTCGCATTGTGATGCCGGGAGTCCGTCACGGCTCCATTGTCTGCGGGTGTCAAGTAGGTGGCCCTTTTGCCGCGCAAGGAACCCGCGGCAAGAGCCCCGCGAAGAGGAGTGCTGAATGGATCTGCCCGATAGAATAACGATCCAGTTGCAGTGCGACCAATCGGACGCACTTGGCGACCTCATCGTCAAAATGACCGTCTACGCGGGCACCAAGAACCTCTATCACATCTATTTCCCAAAGACCGATCCATACGGACGGGCCGAACTAACTGCGGATGAGTTCAGAGGCCAGTTTGCAGACCATTGGGAACAAGGCTTGATGGACTACAACGGCACAGGTGAATCTGCATCCCAGCACGTCAAACTGGAACTCTTCGATCCAGCAAACATGCGGGCCAATCTCGAATCGCTCTCTGCATGGCCACTCCTGAAGAACGAAGCGAAGAGGTGGGCTTCACGGCGAGAGATGATCGAGTACTTCCTTTCATGTCGAAATGGGTTCTTTAGGTCAGCAAGGCGGTCACGCCTTGTCGAGATTCCAGCAGACGGAGCTCTCTCGTTCACTGTTGCTCAACCGGTGCGATGATCGCCCGCCGTTCCCGCGCCGCGTGTGCGCCGCACTCACTTGGCCGCGGCCGCGGCGCCGAGCTTGGGGTCGAAGAAGTTCAGGATCAGGTTGTAGTACCATGCCGAGGCGTACGGCGCGAAGCCGATGTGCCCGCCGGATGGCAGGATTATGGCGGCGATGTTGGGGTTGTGGACCGGCGCGAGAAGGTCCGCCAGGTCCTGGGCCGGGCCGATCATGTCGTCGGCGGCGTGGACGATCAACAGCGGCATAGACACGCCGCCCAGCTTGTCGTGGGCGGGCAGGTTCTTGTAGGGCAGCAGGCGGACGTATTCCAGGCTGTCGGCGATCTGCCGGGCATTGGCGATTGGCTCGTCGCCGGCGTCCTGTGCGTTGTTTCCGATCCGCATTTCGTTAAGCAGCTTGCGCACCGAGCCGCAGGGATTGGGCATGTGCTTGTCGATCATCCGGTCGCGGAAGGTCTCCTGAAGGCCCCACAGGGCCGGATGAAGCCAGACTGGCTGCTCTACTTCGATCTTGTCTATCAGTTCCTCGAATCGGCAGATCGGCGAGAAAACCAGCACGCCGGCCTCGAAGCGTTTCGGGCCGATGGGGGCAGGCCGCAGCAGCGGCGCCAGGTCCGGCCCGACGCCCTCGGCGGTGCTGGTCCGGCTCTGTGCCCAGGCGGCGAGGATTGCATGGTTGGCGCCCCACGAGTAGCCCACCATGCCCGTTCGGCGCACGTGCGGCCTGGCCTGGGCCCAGTCAGCCACGCGGAGCAGGTCGTCCGTCTCGTAGATGCCCCAGGTGTAATCGTACTTCGGGTATCGGCGGTCGGTCAGGCCCGTGCCGCGCAGCTCGACCGTCAGCACGTGAAAGCCCTCGCTCCGCAGGGCCAGCGCCAGGTCGCGGACGCGGAGGATGTTGTTGTCGCCGCGTATGCCCGGGACGATCACGATGCAGTCGGTGTCGGCGACGCGCCCGGCCGAGTCAAGCGCCCAACCCACCCGGGCCGAGATTTGCAGGTCGGCCGCGACGGGGATCCACACGTCCTCGAAGCCCTCCCACGGCGGCGCGGCCTTCGGTGCGGTGCGTGTCTGGATCGCCTGGGCCGAGTACGCCAAGCCCAGGAAGTTGACGAAGATGGACTCCAGACCCTCGCTGGTTCTGTCGAAGTGTGCCCAGACGTCGGCGGCCCGGGCGCGCGGGCCCGCCAGGTCGTCGGTGAGCATTGGCGTTTTGCGATGGTGTGGCAGCAGGCGGGCCAACTGTGGATAGGCCATGGCAAGCCACTGCCTGGCAGTCATCGCCTGGCTACCCGGATGGTCGGGCAGGGCGATTGCCTCGCGAGCGGCGGGATCGTAAGGGAACGACCGCTCCGAGAAGATGCACCCGGGCAGAAGCAGCAGAAGCGGCAGGATCCACGCCTTGTTCATGTTCGGTTACTCGGTGATTATCCCGTCGCCGGGGCGCGGGGTGTCCAGCTTCGCCTTGGCATCGGCGAGCTGCTTTTCGAGGTCGGCTATCTTCTTGTTCAGTTCCGCCACCTGGGCGGTCAGCTTGTCGAGCTGGGCCTGGAGGATCATTGCCTTGCTCTCGGCGGCCCGGGCTTGCTCCTGGGCGGCCCTTGTCTCAACCTGGGCGTCGGACGTTGCCTTCTGGGCCTTGACGAGGTCCATAGCAGCCTTGGCGCCCTCACCCTGGGCGGCGGCAACTCTTGCCTGGGCGGCTGTGGCGGCTGACTTGTTTTCCGCACGGGCGGAATCGAGGTCCTTCTGGGCCTGGGCCGCCTTGGCGTCGGCGGCGGCAAGGGCCTTTTTGGCCTCGATGCCCGCTATGGCGGCCTGGGCCTTGGCGTCTTTGGTCCTGCCCTTCTCGGACGCTATCGCGGCCTGGAGCCTGGCGATCTCGGCCTGGGAGTTGGTCAACTCCATGGTCTGGATTTGGAACTTCTCATCCTCCACGCACCCGCCGATCATCCCCGCGGCGAGGGCGGCGAAGATGGTAACGAATATGCGTGCGGCGAGGGCACTTCTCGCGGTCATGGCAAATCTCCTGTAGCAGTCTGCAATGGTCGATTCATCGTAATCGGTGCATACGTCCCTATCTTCGGCAGGACACGCCCGGAATCTGCACCCGGCGTTTGAATGTTCATCCGACTCCGCTCGCCATTGGACCTCCGCATCATGGCAGAGTC
>CAZSBS010000160.1:0-11818 GCA_964605095.1 uncultured Planctomycetaceae bacterium
GGCGTCGAGGTAGGCGATGTTGTACGCCCCGTCGAAGTCCCGCGCCATGGACGCCATCACGCGGCGCAGCGACGGCGCGCGGTCGCCGCGAAGCTGGTACGCCAGCGAGTGCATCAGGATCTCGGTGTCGGTGTCCAGCGTGAAGTGGTAGTCACGCCTGCTCAGAAGCCGGTCGCGGAGATAGGCATAGTTGGCCAGGTTGCCGTTGAATGCGAAGCTGAACCACTTCCACAGCCGCCCGTGGTGACGCTCGAACGGCTGGGCGTACCGGGCATCGTCCTGGCCGCACGTGGCGTAGCGGGTGTGGCCGATGGCGGCCGGGCCGGCATAGCCCTGTAGGATCGCGCTATGCTTGCCAGGGTGGCTCATCCGGAACACTTCAGACACCGTCCCGGTGTCCTTGAACGTGTCGAGAAGCTGCGCCCGGCCTGGCCGGAAGCTCGACATACCCGCCGCCAACTGCCCACGGTTCTGGAGGTCAAGCAGCATCGCCGGCATCCACGCCGTGACGTTGCCACCCTTCACAGTCCGGCTGGCCGGGCCGTCCGACGCCACCTTGGCGCCAAGCCAGTACAACGCCGCCACGCCGCACTCGTGATGTAACTCGTCACTCACTATTGTCTCCGTACGCCGACCGCTTCACGGGCCTCAGGGACTCCGCCCTAAGCCAAGTCCTGAATATAGCCGAAACTCCGGCCACAACCAAATGCCAACCGTCCCGAAATCCGTTGCGAAGCTCGGATGCAATACGCAAGCCAAGGGCGTAGGTGCCGCGGTCGCAGCCGGACGCCCAAATCACGCCCAACCCGCACCAAAATCGCGCCCAAATGCTCCCAAATCGTCCCAAATCGCCCCTTGGCTGAGGCCGGCCCGGCGGGTATGATTCGGCCCTGGGCTTGCGGGATTCGGGAGCGATTTGCCGCTCCCTCCCGGCCGGTGGTCGGTCTGTACGCCACAACAGGGAAAAGGAAAGGCACGACAATGGGCGGTTTCTTCGGCGTGTCCTCGAAAGAGGACTGCATACAGGACCTGTTTTACGGCACCGACTATCATTCCCACCTTGGCACCATGCGAGGCGGACTTGCGGTGCTAAACGGCAACGGGCAGGGCAACGGCTTCACCCGCGTGATCCACAACATCAGCAACGCCCAGTTCCGCTCGAAGTTCGAGGACGACCTGCCCAAGCTCCACGGGCGAAGCGGCATCGGCATCATCAGCGACTTCGAGGACCAGCCGCTGATTATCGGCTCGCACCTGGGCGTCTTCGCGATTGTCACCGTCGGCGTGATCCGCAACATCGAGGCAGTCGTGGCTGAGGCATACCGAAAGGGCGCCCTCCACTTCTCCGAGATGAGCGGCACGGGCATCAACCCGACGGAACTGATAGCCACGCTTATCGCCCATGAGCCGACCTTCGCCGACGGCCTGAAGCGTGTACAGGGCATCGTCGAGGGCTCATGCTCCATCCTGCTGCTGACGCAGGACGGCGTCTACGCCGCCCGCGACCGGCTGGGGCGGACCCCGGTAATCCTCGGCCGAAAGGACGGGGCATGCGCGGCCGCGCTGGAGACGTGCGCTTTTCCGAACCTTGATTACGAGGTCGAGCGCGACCTGGGCCCCGGCGAGATCGTCCGCATCACTCCGGAGGGCTTCGAGCAGCTTTGCCCGCCCGGCGACCGGATGCAGATATGCACGTTCCTGTGGGTTTACTACGGTTACCCAGCCAGCAGCTACGAGGGGATCAACGTCGAGGCATCCCGCAACCGCTGCGGCGCGGCCCTGGCGCGGCGGGAGAAAATGGAAATCGACATTGTCGCGGGCGTGCCGGACAGCGGCACGGGCCACGCCGTAGGCTACGCCCATCAGGCGGGCATCCCCTATCGGCGCCCCTTCATCAAGTACACGCCGACCTGGCCGCGGAGCTTCATGCCGCAGGACCAGCACGTTCGCGACCTCGTCGCCCGGATGAAGCTCATTCCCATCCGCGAGCTCATCCAGGGCCAGAGGCTGCTGTTCTGTGAGGACTCCATCGTCCGCGGCACGCAGCTTCACGACACGATCGCGAGGATCTACGGCTACGGCGCAAAGGAGGTACACATGCGCCCGGCATGCCCGCCGCTGGTCCACGGCTGCAAGTTCCTGAACTTTTCGCGATCAAAGTCCGAGATGGACCTGGCCGCCCGGCGAGCCATCCGCGAAATGGAGCCCAACGGCGAGGTAAACCTGGCCCCCTACACCGACCCCGACGGCGACAAGTACGCCGAGATGGTCGAGAGGATCCGATGCCGGCTTAACCTTACCAGCCTGCGCTACCAGCGCCTCGACGACCTCATCGAGGCCATCGGCCTGCCGAAGGAAAAGCTCTGCACCTATTGCTGGGACGGCGCCGAGCCCAACTGCGCCGCCTGCCCCGGCGCCCGGACCAAGGCTTGATCCCGGACCGGTCCGTCAGGGGTTGCTCAAAGGCACAGAGGCCACAGGCGGCTGGAACAGGATCACGTCCATGTCCGCGTCCGGCGGGGTGTGGTTGGGGTCCGCTATCGTGTAACCCATGCGTTTTACTTCGTCCACGTCCTTTGCGCAGACCAGCAGCCAGCGCCCGCCGTCCTGTCGCATCCAGTCGTCCCACAGGCGCACGCCCTCCTGCCGGCCATATCGAGCGGTCATGGCCTCGCGGGCCCGCATGGCGGTGGGCAGGTCGTGGCCGAAGTAGTAAACCAGCGTCTCTTCGCTACCGTTGAGCCCCCAGAAGCCGATAGGCGCCGAGGGCGGCGCCTTGCTCTGAATCCAACCGACCTCCTTGGCTGTGTGCGGAGACTCGTTGACCAGCCCGGGCCGGCTGGCAAGGGAAAACATGAGCACCACCGCCGCGACGATCAGGCCCGTGAAGGACAATGCCGACTTGTTCTTCGCCATCGCCGCGGCGGCCCCCAGCAGCACAACGGTAAGAATGATCGCCGGCACGATAAAGTATCGGCCAATATCAGCCACGTCGGACGGCGAGACCTTGTCCTTGGCGAGTTTGAGCAAGTGTGCGACCGAATGTGAAATCCAACCGCCCGAAGCCGCCTGGCTGGCAAAGACCGCCGCGCCGATCACGATAAAGCCCAACAGCGCGTAGCCGAACATGATGGCCTTGGCCATGCCCAGGGAGAACCACCGGTGCCGGAAGAACACATCCTCGGCCGCATACCCGATCAGCAAGCACAGCGCGGGCACGGCCGGGAGGATGTAGTGCGGGCGTTTGCCGGCGGCGGCACTGAACAGGATCAGCAGCCCGACGACCCACAAGAGCAGCAAGGCCAACCCATCGGCATGCTCGGCCGGCTGTTGGTCCGTCGCGACCTGGCGCTGGACTGGCAACGGCGCGGGGCTCAGTTCGTCTGTTTCCAGCCGCCGGCGTGGAACTCCCCTCAGCGGCGCCATCAGCGCCCCTGGCAGGAAGATAGCCCACGGCAGCGTCAGGACGATGAGGTTGAGGAAGTAGAACCCCGGCGCTTGCAGTTTGGAATCCTCGTCGCCCACGCCCCGCTCGCCGACCTGCTGCCACAGCGTACCGCTCGTCGCGGGGAAGAGTTTATCGAGGTACACCAGCCAGGGCACGAACAGGATCGCCATCAGCACGAGGCCCGGCAGGAGAGTGGGCAGAACGAGCTTGAGTTGGCCCCACGGGCGGGAAATAACCAGATAGCCCAGCAGCGGCAGGCCGATCAGGCATGCGTAGATCGCGGTGGTGGCCAGCGGCGCGTCGATATGCCACCATTGGGCCGCACGGCGAATGAAGTCCACCAGGACGACGCCCGCCAGCGCGACGATCAGGAAGATCGTCAGGCGCCGCCGGGGCTGCCTGTCGTGCTGGGATGACGCCCGCCAGGCCAGGTACGCCAGCAGCGGCCAGGCCAGGAACAGCGGCACGAACTCCTTGCTGAGGTTCGCCAGTCCCATCGCCGCCCAGCCCGCCATTAGCCAGGCCGCCCTCCTGGGGCTCGTCGCGGCCTGCATGCCGGTCCAGAAGCACGCCATCGCCGCGGTCATCCAGAGCATCAGCAGCAGTTCGGGGCGCGCGTTTCGGCCCCACTTGACCGTGGCCAGGCTCGCCCCCAGCATCAGGGCGCCCATCATGGCCGCGCGGGGGCCGATCATCCGCCGGCCGATGCCGAAGATCACCAGCACCGTCAGCACCGAGGCAATCACCGACGGCAGTCGCATGGTTGCCTCGTCGAGCGGCAGGCCCATCTTCACCAGGGCGGCCGCGGCCCAGTACGCCAGCGGGGTCTTCCTCAGGCGAGGCCGGCCATTGTCCTGCGGCACTATCCAGCGGTTAAGCGTTGTCGCCGGGGGGACGGGCTGCTCGGAGAGGTGGTCATCGAGCCATTGGCTTGGGCTGGTCATTCCCCGCGCCGCCAGGGCTACGTAACATTCGTGCCCGTTTAGCTCGACCTTGCCCAGGCCCCAGCCCGCGGTGACGGCCGCAACCCCGGCCAGCAGCACCCAACTACCCAGTTTGCGGATATATTGCATTGGCTCAAAACCCGTAAGTGCATGCCGCGTCGGTCCTGCCACCACCGGCCCGCTCGCTTACGCGGGAAGCCCGGACCCAAACGGACCCCGATAGGTTAGGCCAAACAACCTTAAGCCACAATGAAGAGCCTGCTCCTAAACGAAAGGCTCAGCCCCGGCCAAGGCCCGGCCGAGAGTCGATTGACCCTCGCCAACCCAGTGGGTATCTTCGGGTATGAGAATATTGCAGGCCCTTCCCGCACGCAATGGACCGCCGAGGCGCCATACGGGCCTTTTTGTCATATTGTCATACTTTCTTTTCGGAGCAGCCAAATGCAGTTCTCCATCCAGATCGGCACGTCTCGCGGGAAGGTGGCTCGGATGCTCGTCACGGCGGTGGCGCTGGTGCTGGGCGGGCTTATCCTGGGCGCGGCCGAAATCGAATGGATGCCCATAAGCGGATGGATTCCCGCCATGATCGGGCTTGTGGTGGCCGCGACGGCCTTATACCGCCTTCTGGCCAGGCCGGTGGTAATGACCATCGACCAGGCGGGCATTCGCGTCCCGCGGCAGATCCAGCTTCTGCCCTGGGGCCGGATCGTCGGAGTCAGGGGCTTTTCCCGGTCCGGCTTTACGCCGTTCGTCATCATCCGCGCCGCCGAGCCGAAGACCATCCCCGGCTTCACCACCGGGCGGGGCGCATCCGGGCTGGGCGCGCCGAAAGTCGAGGCCGACGAGATCGCCCTGAACCTCACCGGCGCCTCGGCTCGCGTGGACGAACTCGTCCTGGCCATCGAGCACTTGCTCGCACTGCTGGCTGAGCCACAGGACGAATCCCAGGACGAATCCGCCGAACCGGCCGATCCGCTGAACGACCCCTTCATCCAACGCGTCGCCGACTCCAACGCCGCCACGGCCGGGCCGTTCCGCTGGCTGGCAACCATCTTCGGGCCGGTCTTCGGACTCTTCGCGATCTGGGCACTCCTGGCAATGAGGGGGGTCGCCGACTTCGAAATCCTGGCCATCGTCGCCGCCGCAATGGCGGGGGTCTGGCTAATCGCCAGCCTGATCATGATGATCGTCCGCACCACGAACGACCGCTGTCCCAAGTGCAAACAGGCCGTCCGCTACTTCAAGGCCCACACCGGCCAGCCTCTAACCTGCCCCGGCTGCCGCAACGCCTGGCCGGCCGGTAAGTTCAAAATAAGGTGAGCCGCACGCGAAACTCTCGATAGGAAGAAAGGTGACACCAATGACGCGAAGAATCACGCGACGCGACCTGATGAAGGGCATAGGCGCCGGCCTGGCTATCGCGGCCACGCCGCGAATATGGGCAGCCGACGCCCCCGCCAACACCCCCGCCGGCGGCGATTCCTGGCCCAAGCCGAACATCGTCCTGGTAATGACCGACGACCAGGGCTACGGCGACGTCGCCTGCCTGGGCAACAAGATCATCAAGACCCCGAACATCGACGCCCTGCACGCCAGGGCCCTGCGTTTCACGGACTTCCACGTCAGCCCGACGTGTGCGCCGACGCGGACCAGCATCATGACCGGGCGGCACGAGTTCCGCTCGGGCGTCACACACACGATCAGCGAACGCGAGCGGATGAGCCTCGACGCGGCCACGATGCCCCAGGCCCTGAAGGATGCAGGGTACGCGACGGGCGTATTCGGCAAGTGGCACCTCGGCGACCAGGAGCCGTACCAGCCGGGCAACCGCGGCTTCGAGGAGGTCTTCATCCACGGCTGCGGCGGCATAGGGCAGAGCTACCCCGGAAGCTGCGGCGACGTGCCGGGCAATAAGTACTTCGACCCGACCATCCGACACAACGGCACGTTCGTCAAGACCGCCGGCTACTGCACGGATGTGTTCTTCACCGAGGCATTGCGGTGGATCAAGAAGGTCAAGGACCGCCCCTTCTTCGCATACGTGCCCACCAACGCCCCGCACGGGCCACTGATATGCCCGGAAAAGTACTACAAGCCGTATCTCGATGCGGGCCTGCCGCAAAGCCCCGCCAAGTTCTACGGCATGATAACCAACATAGACGACAATGTGGGCGTGCTGATGAAGAAGCTAGACGAGTGGAAGCTGCTGGACAACACGCTGGTGATCTTCATGACCGACAACGGCTCAGCCATGGCGAGCGGGAAACTTGGCAGCGGGGTCTTCAACGGCGGCATGCGCGGCAAGAAGTGTACGCCCTACGAGGGCGGAACCCGCGTGCCCGCGTTCTTCTACTGGAAGGGCCGCACGCCAAACGGCGTCGACTGCGGGGCGCTGACCGCCCATGTGGACCTGTTCCCGACCTTCGCCGAACTGACCGGCGCGAAGGTCCCGGAAAAGGTCAAGCTCGACGGCAGAAGCCTCGTGCCCCTGATGAAAGACCCCAAGGCCCCCTGGCCCGACCGATACGTGTTCTACCACGTCGGCCGATGGGCCAAAGGCAAGGCTGCCCAGTCGAAGTACTCCAACTGCTGCATCCGCAGCCAGCGATTCGCCCTCGTCAACAACCGCGAACTCTACGACATCCCCGCCGACCCGGGCGAGACGACTAACGTCATCGACAAGCACCCCGAAGCCGTCGCCGCCATGCAAAAGGCATACGACCAATGGTGGTCGGAAGTCCTGCCCGCCATGGTCAACGAGAACGCCCCAGTGCCCGACGTTAACCCCTTCAAGACCCTCTACAACCAGCAGGCCAAGTCGCCCAAGGGCATCCCCGCCTGGCCGGTGAAGCCGACGAAGGAAGAGGTGTAAAGCGGGCTTAGCCAGCAAATGCCAAATGCCAAATGCCAAATGATAAATGCCATGAATGCCAGATACCTGGGAATACCATACCATTTATCCGTCTTCCTCAGCCTGTCGGCTGCGCGAACTCAGTAACTCAAACTGACCGCTTCGGCAGGCGCGAAGGGCCGGTGGCGCATAGCCGAGGGTGACCGAAGGGAACCCCCGGAAAGCTCAATAACAACATGGAGCCCCGATAGGGGCGATGGGTGAGTTCGCTTGCGTGCAACGGTTCCATCGCCCCTACCGGGGCTCCATATATTAAGAGCACTCTTCCGGGGGTTCGCGAGTACGCTCACCGCCTCCCGGCGCACCGGGACTATCGGCCCTTCGGCCTAAAGAACCGGTCAGTTTGAGCAAATACGTTGACGTTATCGGCAGCTATTTCTGCTGGGGACGCTCCCGTATCGGGCGAGCCGCGCGGCGGGCTTCCATCGCCTTGCGGGCTGCGGCGCGCTCTTCATCGTTCAGCTTGCCGTCGCCGTCCTTGTCAAATTCCTTCCTGATCTTCTCGCGAAGTGCCCCGCCATCGCCGTCCGGTCGGGGCTTGGCTGCGCGGCGGGCTTCCATCGCCTTGCGGGCTGCGGCAAGTTCTTCCTCGTTGAGCTTGCCGTCGCCGACCCGCCATTGTTCTCTCTGGGCCAAACGCAGCCGGAGCCGGGGTATTTTGAATGCAAAAAAAAATCGGAGAATCAGACCAATAAGCAAAGACGAACCCGCCCGCGGGCACGCAGGCCCCTTGCACCTGCCCCTGAGGGGTCCCTTGCATGCCTGCTGAAGAGGAGGCGCTCCCACGCCCGCCGCCCTTACTCTACTTCTTCGATCGTCGCTGACTCTTTGAGCTTGTCGACGAAGGCGTCGACGGCCTCGCCTTGGCGCTGGCGGGTAAGCTCGTTTACCAGGTGGTCGCGGACCTGCTCGAATGGCAGCGGCTGGCTTTCGCGGCGTTCCAGGACCTTGACAATGTGATAGCCAAACTGCGTCAGGAAAATGTCGCTGACGTCGCCGGGCTGCATTTTGAAGACGATGTCCTCGAACTCCTCGACCATCTGCCCGCGCGGGAACCAGCCCAGGTCGCCGCCCTGGCCCGGGCAGTCGGAAATGCGGTTGGCCAACTCCTCGAACGACGAGCCGCCGGCAAGCTCCATCTGGATGCTCAGGATCGCCTCGTAGGCGGCCTTCTTGTCGGTCCGCCCGTCAACGTGCTTGACAATGTGGCTGGCGTGGACCATCTCGGGGGTTATGAACTGCTCGGCGCCTTCCTCGTAGGCCGCGCGAAGCTCCTCCTCCGTCGGCTCGGGCATGTCCTGCACACCCTCGGACATCAGGCGGTCGATCCGCACCTGGAGCTCGATGTCGGCCTTGACCTGCTCGGGCGGGGTCTCGCCGGCCTGCTCGCGGACGCGCTCGTATATCTCGTCGATCTGCTCGGCCGGGATCTCGACGTCCATCGCCCGGGCCGCCTGCTGGACGATTGCGCGCTCGACGAGGTTTTCCCTGGCCCACTGCTCAAGTTGGCCCGGCTCGCCCTGGCCCTCGACGTACTGCTCGTAGTGCGGGCGAAGGGCCTCGACTTCCGCGCCGATCTCCGCCTGCTCGATCCGCTGCCCGTTGACGACAATAGCCATTAGCTTCTCCAGCTTCGATGATAAAGGTCTTCTCACAACCGTCCAGTATAAGGGTCTAACCCCATGCAAACCAAACGGTCCCGTGGATTCCCCGCCTACGCCAGCTTGCGGAGTATTTCCAGCCCTTGGGTGAGCTTCTCGTCGCTGGTGGCGTAGGAGATGCGGAAGTGGGTGTCCCGCGAACTGAACACCTTGCCGGGGATAATGAGCACGTTGTTGGCGATGGCCTTTTCGACAAAGGCCGTCGCGTTACCTCCGGGCGCCGGCACGAAGGCGTAGAAGGCGCCGCCGGGCTTGATGAGGCCGAACTTCTCGCCAAGGGCGGCGTAGACCATGTCCCGCTTGCGGGTGTAAGCGGCGATGTGGCTGGACATGTCCGTATCGAGGGCCACCACCGACGCCGCCTGGGCCATAGACGGCGCGCAGACAAAGCTGTACTGCTGGAGCATGGTCATCTTCTCGATGATATTGGCGGGGCCCGCACACCAGCCCATCCGCCAGCCGGTCATGCCATAGCTCTTGGAAAAGCCCCGCATCAGCAGCGTGTTCTCGTAGAACGAGGCGATCGACAAGAACGGCTCGTCGTAGCAGAAGAAGTTGTAGATCTCGTCGCTGAGCACCAGCAACTCGCGCCGGGCGGCGAGATCGGCGATGTCTTTGAGCTCCTGCTCGGAGTAGACCACGCCGGTGGGATTTGCCGGCGAGTTGATCATGAGCAGGCGGGTGCGGTCGGTGATGGCGTCGGCGATTCGGTTGACGTCCGGGCGGAAGTCCGGGTAGGTGTCCACTGGCACGCACGCCCCGCCGCAGAGGTTCGTCAGGTGGGCGTACATCACGAAGTAGGGATCGGCGAAGATCACCTCGTCGCCGGGGTTGACGGTTGTCAGCAGGGCCAGCATCAGCGCCCCGCTGACTCCGGAGGTGATGAGGTAGGGCCGATCATCGGCCCAGCCGAACTCCCGGCGGCACGCGGCGCCCACGGCCTGACGCAGCTCCGCCAGGCCCTGGGTCTGCGTGTAGTGGTTTAGCCCAGCGCGGATTGCCTCTATGGCCTTGTCCTTGATGGGCTCGGGCACGTCGAAGTCGGGCTGGCCGATCGAAAGGTTGATCGGGTCGGCCATCTTCGCCGCCAGGTCGAAGACCTTGCGGATTCCGGATGCGTCCAGCAGCCGCATCCTCTCGGCAATGGCGAAGCAATCCCTGGGCATTTCAGCGCGATCAGCCCTTCTTGCCCTTGGCCGGGGCACCCTTGGCGGGTTTGGCAGTCGGGGCACCCTTGGCGGGTACGCCCTTGGCGGCCGGGGCACCCTTGGCGGCAGCGCCCTTGGCGCCCGCGGCTGGGGCGGCAGCGCCCGCTGCCGGCGCGCCGGCAACGACTTCGGCGTCCTCGGCCTTCTCTTCCTTCTTGGCCTTCTGTCCGGCCCTGGAGTGCTTGACAGCCACCTTGGGCAGACCCATCGGGCTGTTGCCGGCCGGGTCGAACTTGCCTTCTTCCACAAGAGTCGCGATCCGCTCGGCACGGGTCAAAACACTCCTATGCCGCGCCATCGCGCCACCAATCCTAAGCGACCTGTCCAACGTCATCTCTCTGTGCTCCGTAAAACAATGCCCCCCGACCTGGGGGGCGTCCTGTTTTAATCTTCCACCGCCGCCGGCCTGCAAGACCCTTCCGCGACGCGGGGGCCCCGCACCATTTACTTCTTGGCCGGCTGCGCTCGATAAACCTCGAACCACGGATCATACTTGCCGTCTCTCTGCTGACGGAAATCGTACCTCTTATACTGCGCATTGTATTTCTTGCCAAGGGCTTCTATTTTTCTGCCGTAATTCAGGGCCTCGGCGCTGCTCGAGGAATCGAAAGGCCGCAGCGACCAGACAATGAACCGCGACCTGCCCGTCTTGGCCAAAGTGTGCGTAGCCACAGTCGCCGGCTCGTCATGCTGGGCACACCACGCTCTTATCTGCTCGGCCTCGACTTGGTCCTCCTTGCTCGCGCCGACAAGAGACTGGATCACCAGGTAATACTTGCCCGAAACCCGCGCCGCCGTCGAGGCCTGCGCTTCTGCTACCGGGGTGCCCGACTTGGCGACGCCTGGGCCTGCCACCACATGCTGGCCCAACGGCACCTTGTTCGCCATCGTCGCGTTCGCCGCCGGCTTGGCCGGGCTGGGGGCCGAGGCAAGGCTGTATCCAATCCATACCGACACGATAAGCACCAGCACCAGCACCGCCGCCGCCAGCAACAAATGCGTGTAACTTAGTTTGAGCGTAAGCTGCCCGCCCGCGCCCGAGGCAAGGCTGGACCATGCCCGCGACGCCGCGCCGGGCACTGCCGGCTGGGCCGTCGGAACCGTCGGCACCGTCGGGGGGCCAGGAGGAAGCTCCTGCGCGTCAGCCGTACCCTTGGCGCCCATCCACGGGGGCACGTTCAGGTTAGCATCGCTGCGCCGCTTCGTGATAACCTCGAACAGCGCAATCGAGTCCTTCCGCTTGGCCACTTGTTTGCTCCCTATCCGCCGGCCGGTAGTCCCGCCGACACACTGAACATATGAATGCTACCCCCCCATCGCCTCAAAGTCAAGGATGGATCGTCGGTTAGTCCAGATTAGTAACTAAGAGCCAGGACCTCTCTTGCCCGCCTCCAGGCGGACACGCACCGCGCTGGCGTGCGCTGTCAGTCCTTCCCGCCGGGCGAAGTCCGCCACGTCAGGCCCGTCGGCATCCAGGCTGGCGGCGTCGTAGCAGGTCACACTCGACGCCTTGAGGAAGTCGTTGCAACTCAGCGGGCCAAAGAAACGGGCCGTGCCGCCTGTCGGCAGAACGTGGCTGGGCCCGGCATAGTAGTCGCCCAGCGGCACCGGAGTATGCGGGCCGAGGAAGATCGCGCCGGCGTGGC
>CAZSBS010000161.1:0-11526 GCA_964605095.1 uncultured Planctomycetaceae bacterium
TGGAAAGCATATTCGTAGAAAAATGGAGCCAAGCGCCGAGGCGCAAGGCTGAAGGCGGAAGGCTGAAGGCTAAAGCCTGACGGGGATGGCCATGCTACGAAGTTGCGATGTCGTACTACGATCGCTCCGCGAGATTCGAAGACGCCTCCGGCGTTTGTAGTGTGCCCGTGAGGGCATATTCTTCTTTGCGACTCAGGGGAGAATCAGGGACAGATTCCACAATAGGCTTGCCCGGGTGGCGCAGACCGAGTATCGGCTACCCTATGGCGTTAAGGGAATAGAGGTATCTGTCGGCGAAATCTGAAGCTGGCATGTACCTCGGGACAGCGGGTAAGATGGCGACCATAATGGCCAAGAAGCCGAAACATCACGGCAGCATGCTGTTTACCCCCGACTACCGGCGGCGGCATCCGCATCTGATCCTGCCAAAGCTGCTGACCGAAAAAGCGGACCTTTTCCGCTTCGATGATGCCCGCCTTCAGAGCGGCCGGGCCGCGCTGGCAAATTGGGCCGATCTGGCCGCCCAGGGCGCATTGCAGCAGAATGAGACAGTCCTCGACGCTGAATTCCTCCGGGTGATATTCGGGCAAGCACTGGGCTACAAGACCGTCAGCGACAACCCCGAATCCTACACGATGATCAAGAATCCCACCGTCGCCGGTGCGGGTATAGCTGATGGATCGCTGGGATTCTTCACCACGGGCCGAGAGTTCGCGCCGACCGTCATCATCGAGTGCAAGGACGCCAATACCGACCTGGACCACGACAAGTTCAACGGCCGGACGCCCGTCGGGCAACTCTCGGACTACATGGCCCAACTGCCGCTCGCGCCCTGGGGCCTCCTCACCAATTACCTCACCATCCGCCTTTACCACCGGGACAGCCCCATGCGGGCCTACCAGGAGTTCGCGGTTGCCGACTTCAAGAACCCGGACAAGGCCCGCGAGTTCCTGTACCTCTTCGAGCCGGACGGCCTGCTCGGGCACCCGCCGTTGCAGCGCGCCAGGGCGCTGGAGTTGCTGGATAAGTCCACCGAGCAGCGCCTCACCGTCGGCGACGACCTCTACGACTTCTACTCGAGGGAGCGTTCGGATCTGATCGAAGAACTCCAGCACACCCACGGACAATCCTTTAAGATGGCTCGGTGCGCCGCACAGAAGATCATAGATCGCATCGTATTCGTAGCCTTTTGCCAAAACTGCGGTTACATACCTCCCAACATACTTTCGGGCACCACTTTTATGATTCCTCTGGTTTCCCGCGTGCCCAACCCGCGTTGGAGAAACTTTCTTGATCTTTTTGAGGCCCTTCGCGGCGGGCATAAGGGCCTCCAACGCACCGGGGGTTTTGAGCATCCGCTGTTTGCCCACGATCCGACAGTTGACTCCCTCCAACTTGACGATTCCTGGCCTCTGATCTTGGAAAAGTTCAACGCCGTCGATTTTGCCGATGAAGTCCCGCCAGAACTTGTTTCGGCGTTCTTCGCGCCTGCCGTGGAAGCAATGGCAATGGCATTTCCGGAGCGAGAGCCTTGCTTATGCGGCGCGGACCCGCATTTCAGGGAAGCGGAGACCGTCGCCCGCGATAATCTGCCAACGCCTTAGCAAGGCGCCGAATTGTAGAACTTTTCTCGACTTGGCATTCCCAGATTCGGAGGACAGTCCATCCCTCCTTTCGCAAGGCCCTGGCGACTTTCTTGTCCCGCTGTTTGTTCTCCGCCAGCTTCGCGTCCCAGAATGCCTGATTGCTCTTGGGCGCTCGGCGGCAGCGCGGACATCCGTGCCAGAAGCATCCATCCACGAAAACAGCCACGCGCCTTTTCGGCCAGCAGAAATCAGGCGTGCCGGGGATCGGGTAATGGCGCCGCCAACCGCTCAGGCGGTGCTTGCGAAGCAACTTGGCCATGCGAAGCTCGGTGGATCGGTTCCCCCTGGACCGAATGGCGGCCATCATTCGTGAACGGGTCGCCATGTCGTACTTGTCCACCATCCCTCTATCGTAGTCGCTTGGCACTCGGGGGGCAAACCGTTACACTCCGGACACGACGATGGCCGCCTGCGGCGTCTTGAAGCGTCTTTTTTCCGAAAGGGCTTGACCAACGGACCGATCGGAGTTAGTATTATGTTCGGAATACTGGAAAGGAGTCCCAAACGATGAACTCAATCGAGCTGTTCGCGGGAGCCGGCGGCTTGGCGCTTGGTTCGGCCAAGGCCGGGTTCAAGCACGAGGTCGTGCTCGACTGGGACGCATATTCCTGCGACACACTCCGAAGGAACGTGAAGTCCAGGATTCGGCACGTCAAGGATTGGCGCGTCGTCCAGTGTGACGTTCGCAAGTATGACTTCAGGCAGCACCACGAGGAAATCGAGAGCATTCTCGGTGGCCCACCGTGCCAGCCCTTCTCTTTAGGCGGCAAGCATCGCGGCAAAGAGGACGCCAGGAACATGTTCCCGGAGGCCATCAGGGCCGTTCGGGAAATACGGCCAAAGGCGTTCATATTCGAGAACGTCAAGGGGCTCCTCCGGCGTGGGTTCAGCAACTACTTCCATTACATTCTGAACCAACTCAGGTTTCCGACGGTGATCCGGCGTGGTGACGAGGAATGGCCAAACCACCAAGCCCGGCTAGAGAGCATTTACGCGGCCAACGAGTTTTCCGAGCTTCACTACAAGGTTATGCCAAAACTGCTCAACGCCGCCGACTACGGTGTCCCGCAGCGGAGGGAGCGCGTGTTCATCGTCGGCATTCGCTCGGATATGCACGGGGAGTTCTCATTCCCTGAACCGACCCACGAAGAAGACGCGCTCCTTCATGACAAGTGGGTGTCGGGCGATTATTGGGAGCGACACAAGATCCCGAGAGATTGCCGCTCCCCGGTGCCCCACCATCTGAGGAAACGGATCGAGTCTTTAGGGTCGTTGGTGAAGCCAATGATGCTGAAGCCTTGGCGAACCGTGCGCGACGCGATCTCCGATCTGCCAGTGCTGGCGGCCGGGGAAACGTCCGCAGATGTGCCGAACCATTATCTCAATCCCGGCGCGAGAACCTATGCGGGTCACAACGGTAGCCCGTTTGACGAGCCATCCAAGACCCTCAAGGCCGGCGACCACGGCGTTCCAGGCGGCGAGAACACGCTCCGGTTGCCCGATGGCTCGGTACGGTATTTCTCCGTCAGGGAATGCGCGCGGCTCCAGACCTTCCCGGATAACTGGGTTCTTGAAGGTTCCTGGACCGAGTGCATGCGGCAGTTGGGCAACGCCGTTCCGGTGCTCTTGGGCGAAGTCATGGCCAAACGGCTGGTGCGGGTGCTTCTGGCAGCGGAAATTAAGGGTCGGGCGTCGCGTGCCTATACCGTCCCTCTTTCCGGTGGGCCGCGACATTAGGTCAACGGAACCCCGTACTTATATTGCTCTCGTTCCTCGTAGAGAATGATGTAGCTGGGAAACAGCGTTGCCTGCCATGTCGGCCCGAGCGTCCTGGCGATTAGCTTGACCAACTCCGCTGCGGGCATCCCGGGGTTCGAAACGTCAATCTGTTTGCCGTTGTACTTGGTTGACCCGCGTCTCCATCCCCCCCCCGGGGTGTCGGTCTCGTAACGGAAGCAAAATGGGAGTAATGATTTGACCCTTTGAAGAAGATCATTGGCCTCGTATTGGCCGGCGGAAATCGCGGTGCATGGCCAGTCGGCCTTTATGGGGTACTGGGCGTCGAAGCCTTCGGGGGGTTTGTTGGTTCTCTCTCGATTGCGACCAGGATCATGGGGGCCGAAGCCGTTACCGTTCCACTCACACAGGTCCTTGGCCTGGAAATGACGGATGAGTCTAGTTTCGGGAGCGAGTGGAACCCAAGTCTTCGCCAAGTACACCGCCTTGAAACGCATTTCAGCGGGCGAGATGTTCTGGCGGCCTTCTATCTTGAACCGGTGATCCCCGAGCCTTGTGGGCAAGGGATCTTCAGCTTTCCCCACGTACACGAGCGTAGCCTCGCGATAGAGGCCATAGACCCCCTGTGAAGGCTCCAGGTTTACAAGGTGCGTTTGGTCGAGCGGAGCCGTGCCCAGCAGGTCAAAACACCTCAGAACCTGCTCAAAGAACGGCGTGGCAAGGTCAAACTCAAATCGCTCGACATGTTTAACTTCTGTTTCCCGCGGTTCTGACACTGTTTATTCCTTCGGGTTTATAACGACCTCTACGAAACTGCGTGACTGCCCGCCATCTTGTCCGATGTACAGGCTGGCGAAGATTATATCGGCCTGCGGGGCGCTTGGCCATCCCTTCGTTAGGCTTCGCAACGGCCCGCATCCACGCCAGGCTGGCCCGCGAAGAATACGCATCTTTCGCCGGAAGGGCCTCGCTGGAAAAGTGGATCAGCGAGCGCGTCTTGAAACTGACCTGCACGGCCGACGACATGCGCCCGCTGGCCAAGGCGGCGGGGTTCAAGGAAGGCGTTCACAAGTGGGATGAGGCCGAGCGCGCCCAACTTCGCGCCGAGTTAGACGCCGCTTACTTCCACCTCTACGGACTGGACCGCGAGGGAGTGGACTACGTCCTGGACCAGTTCCAGGGGGTAGTCAAGGAAGACGCCGCCCACGGCCGCCCCGGCCCCACCCGCCGGGCGATCCTGGAAGCGTTCGATGCCATGCGGGAGCGATAGATCTGGTGTCCCCAGCCCCTCAAAAAAATTAGCCGGTCGGGTTTCTCTACGTCGGGCTTTGCGGCCCAAGCTGCCGGGAAGTCCACCGCCACGTCCTGCCCGGCGACTCGGCCGGCCCCGAGGCACCTGATAAACCATGGGCGACCTGGCTGACCATGGACATCACGGCCAAGCCGCGGAAGGGCTGGCTGGATTCCATCGGGCTGGATGTGCTGGGTTAGTAGCCGGTAGCCAGCTTGCCACGGCGTAGCCGAAGGCGAAGCCGGGTAGCCGGTAGCCAGTAGCCGGTTTACCCCGAGCGAAGTCGAGGGGTCCCGGCGCTCCGGGAGTAGCCGGGAAAGAAGACGGCGGAACCCGGAAAGACAACAGCGGAACCGGGAACCCGGGGAAAGAGGCAAAGGCGGAACCCGGAACCCTTTTCCCCGGCGTGATGCTGTTGCCGGGAGCGCCAACCCCTTGGGGGCAGCGACACGGCGCTTGACAACTGGCCGGGCCAGACGTATTATGATTGCACAATGAACGCGAACATTATTCAGATCGGCTCGTCTTTCTCCGCACGGCCTGTGCGGGGCGGGCTGTTGTTCGCGATTCTAGTAGTCGCTGTACTATAGGCCGCTCGCGCGTTGTTTGCGTGTGGCGGCCGGCACTCCGCAATCCCGCTGTCGCGGGTTTTGATTCCTTCCGGCAAGACACTCGCAAATGCTTTTGGTTTGGCCGGGGTTTCGCGGCGGCGGCGGACGATGTATGTTATTGGCTTGGCAGCAACCCAATGAGGACTAGCAATGACTGAGAAGACGGACAAAGTGGACAATACAGACGGTTCCAGCCCGGCCTCGGGCGAGGGGCGGAGCTTTATCGGCGTCAGCGGCGCCCGCATATTCACGGAGATCCTCCGCGAGGAAGGCACGGAGGTCCTTTTCGGATTTCCCGGCGGGACGGTGATCCCGATCTTCGACGCGCTTTACGATTCGCCGATCAAGTTCGTGCTGACGCGGCACGAGCAGGGCGCCACTCACATGGCTGACGGTTACGCCCGCTCGACCGGCCGGTGCGGCGTGGTAATCGCCACCAGCGGACCCGGCGCGACCAATCTGGTTACCGGCCTGGGCACGGCCCACATGGACTCGGTACCTCTGGTGGCCTTTACCGGGCAGGTCCGCAGCAACCTCATCGGCAACGACGCCTTCCAGGAGGCCGACGTTACCGGCATCACCCGTTCGGTGACCAAGCACAACTTTCTGGTCACTCGTGTTGACGACCTGGCCCGGACGATGAAGGAGGCGTTTCACATAGCCCGCACGGGCCGGCCCGGGCCGGTGCTGGTTGACATCGCCGTCGACGCCACGATCAACAAGGCCGAGAAAGAGCCGACTCTGGAGATGAACCTGCCCGGCTACAAGCCCCGTGGCGGCGGGCACGACCGTCAGATCCAGGCCGCCGCCGAGGCGATCAACAAGGCGCAGCGGCCGGTGCTTTACGTCGGCGGCGGGGTCATCATTGCCGGTGCGTCCGACGAACTCCGCCAACTCGTCGCCAAGGGCCGGCTGCCCGTTACGACCACCCTGCTTGGCCTCGGCGCCGTCGACGAGGCCGACGCGCTGAGCCTCAAGATGCTCGGCATGCACGGCACGGCGTACGCCAACTACGCCGTCCAGGAGTGCGACTGCCTCGTGGCCATCGGCGCCCGCTTCGACGACCGCGTCACCGGGCGGATCGACACGTTCGCGCCCAAGGCCAAGACGATCATCCACATAGACATCGACCCGGCGTCGATCGCCAAGAACGTCGTGGTGGACATCCCTGTCGTCGGCGACGCCAGGTTCATACTGGGCCGGATGCTCGATTACATCCAGCCGGTGGACCGCCCGGCCTGGCTCGCCCAGATCGCCGAGTGGAAACAGACGTACCCGCTCCGCTACGAACACAACGGCAAGATCAAGCCGCAGGAGGTCGTCGAGGCCCTCGGCAGGATCACCGACCACGACGCCTTCATCGCCACCGGCGTCGGCCAGCATCAGATGTGGGCCGCGCAGTTCTACGGCTGGCAGCGCCCGCGGCAGATCATAACCTCGGGCGGGCTCGGGACGATGGGCTTCGGTTGCCCGGCCGCGATCGGGGCGCAGTTCGGCAACCCCGGCAAGACCGTCATAGACATCGACGGCGACGGCAGCTTCACGATGACGATGGTGGAGGTCATCACGGCCGTGCAGAACGACCTGCCGGTCAAGTTCGTCGTGCTGAACAACGGCTACCTGGGCATGGTCCGGCAGTGGCAGGACATGTTCTACAACCGGCGGTACTCGGGCGTTCATCACCCGTGCCCGGACTTCGCGAAGGTGGCCGAGGCGTTCGGCGCACGCGGGTTGCGAATCGCCGACCGCGGCGAACTGGCCGACGGCCTGGCCGAGATGCTCAAGCACCCCGGTCCGGTCGTCTGCTGCGTGGAAGTCGAGCCGGAAGAGAACGTCTACCCGATGGTGGCCACCGGCAAGAGCCTAAACGAAATGGAGCTCGGCAAACTGTCCTGACGGGCGACCCGACAGGAAGCAGTGTGGAGATACAAAAGATGAAACACGTTATCATGGCGTTGGTTCAGAACCAGCCCGGCGTCCTGGCCCACGTGGCCGGGATGTTCGCGGCCCGCGGCTTCAACATAGATTCCCTCGTCGTCGGACGGACCGACGACCCCAATATGTCCAGGATGACCATTGTCGCCGTCGGCGACGACCGCGTGCTCGAGCAGATCCGCAAGCAGCTCGAGAAGATCGTGACGGTCGTGAAGGTCCGCGACTTCCAGGATGTAAACTACCTCGAGCGCGACCTAATGCTCATCCGCATCCACGCCCCATCGGACAAACGGACCGAGGTGGTCGAGTTGACCACCCTCTTCCGCGGGCGCGTGGTGGACGTCGCCCGCAAGAACCTCGTCGTCGAGATGTCCGGCCCGGAGGAGAAGCTCGAGGCGTTCATCGACCTCGTCCGCCCATACGGCATCGGCGAGTTGGCGCGGACCGGCGCGATAGCCATGAAGCGCGGCTCGCAACAGGGCGAGTCGTGACGGGATATTGTGCCTTGACTTGGCGGACGGTTTCAGTGACATTCTGCCGGCAGCATGGGCGTCTCGCCCATGAGTACCACAGGCGTCCCGCCCGTGGGGCTCTTCGGAATAACCAGCGATCAACACGGCCGGGACGGCCGTGCTATGCGAAAACGGCATGACCAAACAAAAGCAAAGCTCGCCTATCCCCATGTTGGCAGTGCTGCTGGCCTGCGCGATACCCGGGGCCGGGCATTTGTATCTTGGCAGGGCCAAGAGGGGCATTATCATCTTCCTGACCATCACGGCCTTGTTCTGGTCGGGCGTGGGCATCGGCGGGGTGCTGACCGTCGACTTGCAGAAGGAAAGATGGTGGTTCGCCGCCCAGATGCTCACCGGCGTCAACGGACTGGCAGCCTGGCAACGTCAAAAGCTGGCATACCAGAAACTTGCGAAGGTGGCAGGCGAGAGCCTCGAAGATCGGATGGTCAATGAGAAAATAGCCCTTGTGGTCCCCGCCGAGACAGTTGCCAGGGCCTATTCCGGCGTGGCGGGGCTGCTGAACCTCATGTGCATTTTCGACGCCCTGATGCTCTCGATCATGGGCGTGCGAGGCGAGCCGCGGCCGCAAGACGATAAGCCAAAGCCAAAGCCAAAAAGCCTTGCGAATAAGGAAGCCGCAACGTGATCGCCGCGCTCTTCTATAATCCTATTACGGTGAGCTTCAACTCGGAGTTGTGGCTGCTGCTGCCGTTATGCGCAGCGGTCGGGCTGATCTACAAGGCCATCCGTGTCGAATACCTCAGCCAACTCCTCATCGAGTACGTCAAGCTGCTGGCATACATGGCCTTCGGCCTGGTCGCACTGTGCGTACTTCTGTGGGCAACCCACACCTACTGGCCCTGACAGGCCAACTCCGGCGCGTTCTCCGGCGCGTTCTCCGGCACGTTATTCCCAAGAAGCAAGGCTGTTGCGCGCCAAGTTCTTCGCTGTGCCAATGGGCGGTTCCGGTTGACGTTTTCGGACAACGTGGGGCGAGATTTGTACATTTCCGATTTGCGGCGATCCTACAATGATTTGTCGGCGTAGAAGTCATTGATGTGCGGACGTGAAAATCCTGGCTCCACGCCGGCGGATTGTGAGGCAGTTATGGTTTCTGAACTTGTCCTGTTGGACATCGAATCGCAGCGGGACTTTTTCAGTCGCGAGGGTGCTCTTTGTCAGCCGGACTCGGCAGTTGTGTACCGGCACATTTCCCGGCTGTTCGCGTGGGCACGCGCCAACGAAATACGGGTGATAAGCACCCTTCTGCGGCTCAGGCCAGGCCAGCGTGGGGCGCTTTCGCCAAAGCCTTACTGCGTGGACAGCACCAAAGGCGAGCAGAAGATGCCCAGGACCACCCTTGCCCGCAGGATTAATATGGGCCTGCTTAACACCACCGACCTTCCCGATCATATCTTCCAGCAGTATCAGCAGGTTATCTTCGAGAAGCGCGACGCCGACATCTTCACCCATGCCCGCATCGAACGGTTGATCACCGAGTTGCCGCCCTGCACGTTCGTGCTGTGCGGGGCGGGGGTATCGGCTGGCATCGTCCAAGCCGCCGTCGGCCTGCGCAGCCGGGGCTTCCCGGTCATCCTGGCCAGCAACGCCGCCCTGACCGTCCTGCCCGACCGGGCCCACATGGCCCACCTGCGCATGGCAGCCAAGGGCGTTGCCTACGCCACGACTGACAGCATAATCGCCCCCGTCGCCAAGCCGCGCCGGCTGAGTTTCCGTTCGATTCCCCGGCTGGAACGCCAAGCGTTCTGAGCTTGGTAGTTAGTAGCCGGCGCAGCCCTGCGCAGCTTCAGCGAAGCAGGCCTGCTTGCCGCAGGCAGATCACAGCCTTTCAGGAGGCTTAACTCAGGCCCATTTGTTCGCGCCCCTGTTTAATCCTGAATCTTCGTCTTGATTTGGTTACGCTGTTGGCCGTGCCTTGGGTTGTCCGCGGTGGCCATTCGTGGTACGTTACTCGGCTGGACGCTCGAACGGCGGCGACGTGTGAGTTGTGTGCCCCGGACGGGCTATACTAAAGAGGCCAAGCACGCAAGGATCCGCATGAGCCCGACCAGAGAGGTCAAGAAGGTATTCGTAGCCGCGACGGGGCAGGACCAGGGCAAGACGACGGTGTCTCTGGGCCTGATGGCGGCGTTCAACAGGGCTTGCTCGCCCGTGGGCTTCATCAAGCCTGTGGGGCAGCGCTATGTGGAATGCGACGGTGTCCGCGTCGACGAGGACGTGGCGCTGATGCGCTCGATCTTCCCCAGCGAGTGCGGCCTGGGCGACATGAGCCCGATCACCGTCGGACGGTCGTTCACGCGGGACTACATCCGCGACCCGCACCCGGACGTGCTCAACAAGCGGATACTCGACAGCTTCAATCGCATGGCCGCGGGGCGCAAGAGCGTGGTCATCGAGGGCACCGGGCACGCGGGCGTGGGGTCGGTCTTCGACATGTCCAACGCCGACGTCGCCCGCCTGCTGGGCGCCGACGTGATCCTCGTCGCCGGCGGAGGGATCGGCAAGCCCATCGACGAAGTGCTGCTCAACGAGTCCCTTTTCGCCGACCGCGGCGTCAAGCTCATCGGCGTTATCCTCAACAAAGTGATCCCCGCCAAGCTCGACGACATCCGCCAAGCCGTCACGGCCGGGCTGCGGCGCAAGGGGATCGACCTGCTCGGCTGCATCCCTTACGAGCCCGACCTGGCCAAGCCGTCCGTCCACATGGTGGTCGAGGAAATCGAGGGCGAGATAATAAACGGCGCCGAGTCGCTGGGCAACGTCATCGACACGGTGATTGTCGGCGCCATGGCCGCACACCGCGCGCTGGAGTACATCCGCCCGGGATGCCTGCTGATAACCCCAGGCGACCGCGACGACCTGATCCTTGCCGTCCTCAGCACCTGTACCTCCGGAAACAACGACATCGCCGGAATACTGCTTACCGGCGGGGTCATGCCCCAGAAGAACACCCTGGCCATGATCTCCAGGACCAGCATACCCGTCTTGATGATCGAGGATGACAGCTACTCCGCCGCCTCGGCCGTGCATTCGCTGAAGGTGAAAATCCAACCCGCCGACGCCGCCAAAACGAACCTGGCGTCCAGGCTTGTCCGTGAATACGTGGACCTGCATCACATCCTGGACCGGATTTGAGCCAGGCCCGCGCAGTGGCCCTTCCGCAAGTAGTAGGTAGTAGTCAGTAAGTAGGAATTAGGGGGGAGGCGACTCGGCTTTTTCCTTCTTTGTTCGTAGTGTGCCCGTGAGGGCATATCCGGGATAGCCCCGATGTACATCGGGGCCACAACAAACGAAGATAGGCCCTCATCCCTTGGGGGCAGGCGGGTCCACTACAAGCTGCATCCCTGACCGCTTTTTCCCAATACGCAACGAAAACGCGCCAGCCTTTGGAGTGCGGCGTTAAAGACGCGCAGCGGCGCCACGCCGCTTTGGCTTTACCGCTCGATGACCAACCGGCCGGGGCATATCACAAGGGCCGGCCCTGCCAGGCCGTAACGTTGCTCTTGCCGGCCGATCCTGTGCATCCTTGCGATTCTGCCGGATGGATACGCATTGCGCGAGCTGCACAAGAGCTCCGCGTTTTGGCGAGGCGGGCTTGCGCATCGCGCGCCGCGCGCGCCCGCTTCGCGACGATCAATGCCGCACCCGCAAAGGCTGACGCTCCCTTGGGGACTTCATTGCCGGTTAGCCACGATGGGTCGTTCGGAAGTCTTCTCCGCCGTCGAAAGCGGCGTGGCGCACTGCTTCGCAGTACTTAACGCCGCACTCCAAAG
>CAZSBS010000162.1:0-11454 GCA_964605095.1 uncultured Planctomycetaceae bacterium
GCCGCGGCCCCGGCCGTGAGACGTGTGCTCGTCAATTCCGTCAAGGTGCCCCCGGGACTGCTCGTCAGGCAGGTCGACGCCGCGATCATTGCTGCCGGCGACCTCAAGATGCCCGGCCGCAAGGCCGCTCACGACATCTGCCAGAAGCTCTGGACGCATCGGCCGGGATTCCGCCTCATGCTCGCCGACGCGGCAAGGCTGCTCGGCAGGCAGATCACCGCCCCACAGAACGATGAGCCCAACGTGCCCAGCCCATCCGACTGCATCCAGACGCTTCGCCAAGCCGTCGTGTTCGACTACGTGCCTACGACCTGGCCGGCCTCGCAGCCAAAGCCCAAGCCGGCCCGCACGCCGTTGCCTTCCGCCGCCGCGGCTGTGGCATTGTGGAAACTCGGCGCAAAGGCGGCCGAAGAGTTCATCAAAGTACCCGCATGGGATCACGTGTCGCTCGCGGGCGACTACGTGGCCTGGAATGTCGGCATAACCGGCAGTGATTGGGCCTTCGAGCTGGGCCTGTCACTGCTGCCGGCCTCCGACGCCCCGCCCGCTTTGCACGTCTACAGCGACGACGCCCGCTCGACCGGCGCAATGCTGCTGGCAATCGCCGCCACCACGCCCCAGCGCCGCAAAGAGGCAACCGATAGAATCCTCTCGCGCCTCGAGGCCGGCCGGCGCGGCAAGGAGGACAGCTTCTACGTCCGCGGCGCCTACCAGTGCGCCCTTGCTATCCTGGGCGATACCAGCGCCACCACCCAAGCCCTCCGCCTGCTGGAAACGGGACAGTTCTCGCAGCGCCGTGCGATCACCGCCCTGACCCTCGCCGACGACTTCCGCGGACTGGACTGGCTGCTCTGGAACCGCCAGGTCGACCGCGAAGACATGCTGTTTCTGCTCGTCGATGAACAGCTTGGCGAGGTCATCGCCCGCTGCCTGCCCCAACTGCCCACCATCAGCCCCGCCGCCAGCACAGACCTGGCCAACTGGCAACTGCTGAGGCTCCGCCACGCCTACGAGATACTAAGGCCCAGCCTCAAGCCCCAACTGCGCCGCGCGCCCTGATCGCGTGCGCAAGGCCCAGCACGCACACGCCGGCAATGAGGATGATTATCCCCGCGAGGATCCAGCGGATGCTCTTTCCGCCCGCCCCGCGCCACTCGCCGGTCCGAAAACCGTGGAAGTTGCCGACGATGATGGCGAAGCTCATGAACACCGGGTAGCCGATGGGCATGGACCAATCGCCAAGCTTCGAGAACCCCAGGCCGAACAGGAATATCGCCCCGTCGTGCAGCAGGGCCATCACCAAGGCCAGGCCCACAGCCAAGCCCGCGCCGCTCTTGCCGAAGTTGCCCCACGTGCGGTTCCTTGTCAGCAGGCCCGCGCAGTACACCAGCGACGAGACGGCCCCGCCCCAGACGATCAACGACATCACCGCCCAGGCCGCGCTGGGCGAGGAGTTGCCCAGATCCGTCGCCGCTTTGCCGACGCCCCCGCCGTACGAAGCCGCCACGCCGTAACACGCGCACAAGATGCCGGAAGCGACAGCCACGATTATGCCGATGCCCATCCGCGGCTTCTTGGCCGCCTCCTGGCCGGCATCAATCGCCTCGACGGCCGCGCCGCCAAGCTGGCGTTCCTTGAGCATCGCCGCCTTGCCGCAAGCTATCACGCCCAGCAGGCACAGCCCCACGCCGCCAAGAACGGTGTAGCCGTACGACGTGAAGAGGTCGCCGCGGCTCTGAGTGAGCATCGGCACCATCGACCCGGTAACGATCTGCGCGCCGTAATTCAGCGAGTACGCCAGGGATAACCCGATGAAGGCGAAGCTCATGCCCAGCGTCATCGAGCCCAGCCCCCACAAAAGGCCGAAGATCAGCGGCAGCATCATAGCCGACCACCCGGCCGCCCCGTAGACGGCGAAGAAATCCTTGACGATCACCGGGCCAAGCGCGATCGGAATGATGAGCGTGACGAACAAGAAAAACGGACCCCAGAGATTCTCCCAGGGCGTGTCCTTGCGAACATACTTGCTCGGCAGACCGAACGACCCGCCGCACATCGCACCCAGCAGCAGCCAGAAGAATCCCATTACGGTCGCCATGTTGGTGTCTCCAAATGTCTTAATGACAAATGCTAAATGTTAAATGCCAAATGTCGAATGCTCAAAGACGGCGAATCGGCTTATGTGGCGCTCGGAGTGCCTCTTCAGTTTGGCATTTGGCATTCAGCATTTGGCATTACGCCGTTCTTCGGCGTCTCTGCTCTGAAAAGTGGCATATGTTTCCGAGCCCCGTTTACGGGGCTGAAGATCAAACCCAAATAAGGAGTCGATCAAGAGCGAAAGTTCAGATTATGAGGCATTTTCATGTTCATCGGGCGAGCCGGGGGCTCATGTTCGACTGCGGTTAATGACAGCCCGCCAGTTTCTTCCGCGCCTCACCGAGCGCGTCGGCGGCGACCATGGCGTCGACGATGCTTTCGGGCGTTACCTTGAACGGGTGGAAATGGCACAGCGAGCCGGGGCCCGCGCAGATCTTGCCGATGCCCTCGAGCCGCTCGCGCTTCACCCCAGCCAGGCCGAGGTCGGCGAAGGTCACCGGCAGGCCGACGGCGATCTCGAAGTCCACTATCCGGTAGATCTCCTCGACCTCGACATCCTCTTCCAGGCAAAGCTGGCTGACTATCCCGAAGCCCACCTCGTGCCCGTGCATCAGGCCGTGACACTCCGGCAGCGACGGCAGGCAATTGGCGATCATGTGGGCCGTGGCAACCCCGCCGCTCTCGAAGCCCATGCCGCTCAGCAGCACGTTGGCCTCGACGACCTTCTCGACCGCCGGCGTGACCACCTTGGCCTCCACCGCCCGCTTGGCCTCGACGCCGTACTCCAGCAAAATGTCGTAGCCGAGCTGCGCCAACGCCATCGCCGCCTGCGTCGATACCCCGCCCGCCAGGTTGGGTGAGCGGGTCTGAAGGCACACGCGAGCCTCGATCCACGTGGCAAGCGCGTCGCCCATCCCGGCCACGAACGCCCGCACGGGCCCGTTGGCGATCACCCGCGTGTCCACAAGCACAAGGTCGGGGTTCCTGCCCCAGGACTCGAAGCCCAGGCAGTTGCCCTTCTCGTCGTACCAGACGGTGTACGAACTGGTCGGCGAATCGTTCGAGGCTATTGTCGGAATGGTTATCATGGCTGAGCCGGTCTTGGCGGCCGCCGCCTTGGCGGTGTCCAGCGCCTTGCCGCCACCGACGCCGATTATCACGTCGGCCTTGGCCTCGGCGGCGAGCTTGGCCACGCGGTCGACCTCGGCGTGGGTGGAGTCGCCGCCAAACGCGACGTCGGTTACCTTGAGCTTCGCCTCAGCCAGGCTGGCCAGGATGGTTTTACCCACGATAGCCTTGACCTTCTTGTCCCACAGGACCAGCGGCCTTTTCCCGATGGCGGCGATAAGCGCCCCCGCCTCCGAAAGGACATCCGGCCCCTGCACGTACTTTCGCGGCGCGAGCAACACTGCTTTCATGGCATTCGAGCCTTTCTTGGCATTCGTATAAAAACTTCGCACGACAATGATCCCGCGACGGCTTGGCGTCATTCGACGCCAAACATGCGCCCTCGCGGCCAGGACAGGTCGCCAATACCCTAGCCCGCCCGGTGCGTGCGGTCAATGGGGTTGGCGCTTTTGCAAACTGCCAAGGGGGTGCTTCGAAGCCCTATGTGCCGTCTGTCAGGGCGACCTTCGGCTCTTACAGCCGTCCCACTCGGGACGGCGATGTGCGTCATGCCAAGCCCTATACTGCGCCCTTAGGCAGGAAGCATTCGACACAGGCTTTACAGAAGAAAGAATCCGTCATGCCGGCAAGGAAATCCAAGACGACCTGGTGTTTGGAGTCGTTCCAACCTTCGCCAACATCATCCCGAACGAACGATTGAAAGACTCCCCAGCAGGAGGTCGGGTCTTGTGCTTCGTCCTCTGATGCAATCTTGTTCACGTCGCCACAGGCTTTATCAAGACGGACCATTAGCAGATCAAACATGATCTTCATCGACCGATCAACCTGATCGAACGTGGTCTGGGCTTGGCTAGAGTGATAAATTCGCGCCGTGTTGAATTCAAGTAACTCCTTCATTGCGTTGCAGACGCCCATGCTCACAAAGAGCTTGTTGTGGTCCACACCGTTGTTAACGAGTTCATGAATCAGCCGATTGATCATCTCGCGGTTCGTCTGGCCAAGCACATCTTTTACTGTTTTGGGCAGTTCCTTTTGCTTGATGATGTTGAGGGCTATGGCATCTTCGAAATCCCGCCCTAGATACGCGATCTTGTCGGCCCACCTGACTATACAACCTTCCAGAGTGGCTGGCCGGTCCCCCCGTTTCATTGTGAGCAATGCCTCAGGCGTCTTGTCGAGATCAGGAGATAAGCACTCATCGAATTTCTCCCCACAGTGGCAGGCAATGCCGTCTCTCACTGCAAACGTCAGGTTGAGCCCCCGATAGGCGGGCATATATGGAGACTCAAGCCTGTCCACCACTCGGAGGCTTTGGAGTTCATGCGTAAACGACAGGCCATGTGACTCCACAATTGCCTTGAGGCTTTTTTCCCCCTTATGTCCAAAAGGAGCATGGCCCAGATCGTGACCTATGGCAATGGCTCGGACAAGATCGACATTCAACCACAGGGCCTGGGCTATTGTTGCCGCCACAGAAGCCACATGGAGATGATGTTCGATACGCGTGCAAATGTGATCGTTTTGGGGTGAAATGAAGACTTGGGTTTTGTGGCGCAATCGTCGAAACGCCCTGGAGTGGATAATCCGTGTGTAATCGCGCTGGAAGTCTGTTCGGAAAGGGCACTTTTCCGGGCCGTGTTCACGGCGGGTTGCCCTCTCGTCCGAAGAAAGCGTCGCCTGCGGAGAAAGACTTTCTCGCTCCCGCGTTTCAACTTCCTCCCTAGGACATGCTTGCTCCGCCATGATCTTACACCCCCATGGATTTCAGGCTGTCAGAGTTCTCGCTTCTTGTGGGTCACGATTACAGAGGACTTCCACAACACCTTCGACCCCACGGTTGTCGCAAAGAGCTTGCCATATCGCGGAACCCAATTGAACTTGGGATGCGATTTCATGTTCGCGGGCATTCTTGCGCTTCGCGGGGCAAGTCCGCGACTGAGCCAGTGCCTTGACCCTGGCAACCACCTGTGCGGTGGAGTCACAAAGGTCGAAGTCAAAAAGGCCCGCCACCAGTGGATTGTCCTGCCCGCCAAAAGCTGTCCGGCTATCCGTCTTGTACCCGACTACAGGCTTGCCCCGGGACCAGGCTATGGCTGCCTCGGAGACCGTTCCTTCGTCCGGCACACGCCCGTTGAGATTCGCGACGATGACATCGCATCCTTGGAGCACTTGGAACACGTCCAACGCGAATACCGCCTCCGACATGATTTTGTTCGCGCGATCCTTTTCCAGGCCGCTGCAAACAAGTTCATCCACACATGCCGTCAATTCGAGGCCGTCACGGTGGGGCAGAAAAGTCTCGAAACCCGCTTTCTCCAAAGCCTTTGCGAGCATCGTCATCTCTTCCCGCTCCGGCTTGTTGAACAGGGGGCCTGCGCAATAGACGCGCATTCGTACATTTTCCATGCCCGTCTCCCTTACCCCAAATTTCCTAAACCGGGTGCCAAACGGAACGCTAACATAACCATCCCCCGTATCCTATGCGCGCACCGCTATTCCGTCAATGAGAAAAACGATGGGATCAAGGTCGAATCGCATCCGGCGCAAGATTGCCCCGCCCGCCCGGCGTTGGTATAGTGTGCTCGCCGGGCGGCGGATCGCCAGCGCCGGCGGCGCGGACGGCAAAAACGGAAGGCAGGATGGCCATGGACGGATTTGTTCATCTTCACGTTCACTCGCACTACTCGCTGCTGGACGGGGCGAACCGGATCTCGGACCTTGTCCGCACGGCCAAGGCTTTGGGGATGGGGTCGCTGGCGATCACGGATCACGGCAACCTCTTCGGCGCGGTGGACTTTTACACCACGTGCAAGGCCAACGACGTCAAGCCGATCCTCGGCATCGAGGCGTACGTTTCCCCGACGACCCGCTTCGACAAGTCCATGAACATGCGCGAGGCGTCGTATCACCTGATCCTTCTGGCGGCCGACAACGTCGGCTGGCGGAACATCATGCGCCTTTCCAGCCGGTCGTACCTGCAGGGGTTCTACTACAAGCCGCGGGTGGACCGCGAACTGCTGGCCCAGCTCAGCAAGGGCGTTATCTGCACCACCGCGTGCCTCGGCGGGGAGGTGCCCTCGGCCCTGCTGGCCGGTCACTACGACAAGGCAAAGCGGATCGCCGGCGAGTACCGCGACATCTTCGGGCCAGAGCGGTTCTTCATCGAGGTCCAGAACCAGGGCATGCCCGAGCAGGACCAGATCAACCCGGACCTCATCAGCATCGCCCGCGAGTTGGGCGTGGGGATAGTCGGCACGAACGACGTGCATTTCCTGACCCGCCAGGACAAGCAGGCCCACGAGGTGCTGACAGCCATATCGACGGGCAAGACCCTGGCCGACGGCGGGGCTTTGAAGTACTCGCCGGAGCTTTACCTCAAAAGCCCCGACGAGATGCGTCAGGCGCTGCGGCACTGGCCCGAGGCGGCCGACAACGCCGTGCGGATCGCCGAGATGTGCAACGTGGAGATGGACTTCAAGTCCAAGCACCTGCCGCGTTTCCGCCCGCCCACCGGCCAGACGCCGGAGGAGTACCTTCGCGACCTCGCCTGGAAGGGCCTTTCCGGGCGGTGCGGCGCGGAGATACCCGAGAAGTACCGCACGCGGATGGAGTGGGAGCTTAAGGTCATCGCCGACAAGGGCTATTGCAGCTACTTCCTGATCGTCAACGACTTCGTCCAGTACGCTCGCCGCAACGGCATACCGGCGGCCCCTCGCGGCAGCGGCGTTGCGACGCTGCTGGGCTACTCGCTCGGCATTGCCGACGTGGACCCGCTGGATTACGGCCTGCTGTTCGAGCGTTTCACCGACCCGCAGCGGGAGGAGGCGCCGGACATCGACATCGACATCTGCCAGGAAGGCCGCGGCGCGACCATCCAGTACACCCGCGACACCTACGGGCACGTCGCTCAAATCATCACCTACGGGACGCTCAAGGCGAAGGCGGCCGTGCGCGACGTCGGGCGCGTGCTGGGTATGCCCCTGCCGGAGGTGGACGCCATTTGCAAGCAGGTGCCGGACGGCCCGAAGGTGACACTCGCCAAGGCGATGGATGCCGCGCCGGAACTGCGGACGGCCTACCAGTCCCGGCCGCAGGTTAAGCAGCTTCTGGACTTCGCCGGCAAGCTCGAGGGCCTGGCGCGGCACAGCGGCGTTCACGCGGCGGGCGTGATCGTCTGCGATGAGCCGCTGGAGGACCTCGTTCCGCTGTACAAGCAGTCGGACAGCGACGACATCATCACGCAGTGGGACGGTCCGACGTGCGAAAGAGTCGGGCTGATGAAGATGGACTTCCTCGGCCTGCGGACGCTGACGACCATCCAGCGCGCCCGCGACCTGGTCAAGGCCTCGACAGGCAAAGACATAGATCCCGAGAAGCTGCCGCTGAATGACCAGAAGGTCTTCGAGTTGTTCCGCAAGGGCGAGACCGATGGCGTCTTCCAGTTCGAGTCCGGCGGGATGAAGGACTTCCTGATGAAGATGCAGCCGGACCGGATCGAGCAACTCATCGCCGCCAACGCGATGTACCGCCCCGGGCCGATGGAGCTGATCCCCACGTACGTCGCCCGCAAGTCCGGACGGGAGCAGGTCGAGAGCGTGCATGAGCTCGTCGACGACATCCTGGCTGAGACGTACGGCATCATGGCCTACCAGGAGCAGGTCATGCAGGTGCTCAACCGCCTGGGCAAGCTGCCGCTGAACCGCGCGCTTACGCTGATCAAGGCCATCAGCAAGAAGAAGGAAAAGACGATCGCCTCGGAGAAGCCGCAGTTCATCCAGGGCGCCCGGGAAAACGGCATCGCCGAGGCCGAGGCCGTGCGGCTCTTCGAGTTGATCCTGAAGTTCGCGGGCTACGGTTTCAACAAGGCCCACTCGACCCGCTACGCGATCGTGGCGTACCAGACAGCCTACTTCAAGGCGCACCATCCGCCGGAGTTTATGGCGGCCCTGCTGACATTCGAGTGCGGCGACACCGACAAGGTCGTACAGTACATGCACGAGGCCAAGCGGATGGGCGTGAAAATCGCCCCGCCGGACATCAACACATGCGCAGCCGACTTCACGGTGGACGGTAAGGCGGTTCGCTTCGGCCTGGCTGGAGTCAAGGGCGTCGGCCAAAAGGCGGTCGAGGCGATCCTGGTGGCGCGTAAGGATGTCGGCAAGTTCCGCGACCTGTATCACTTCTGCGAGCACGCGGACCATCGCGCGGTGAACCGTTCGACGATCGAGGCGCTGATAAAGTGCGGGGCGTTCGACGCCCTCGGCGCCAGCCGGGCCGCGATGATCGCGGCACTTGACCAGGCCATCCGTCTGGGCCAGTCCGCCGCGGCCGACCGCAAGAGCGGCCAGCTCAGCTTTTTCGGCGCCGAGAGCCTGCCCGGCGGCAAGGCCCCGCCGCCGCAATTCCCGGATGTCCCGCCGTGGACGGAAACCCAGCTCCTTGCGGCCGAGAAGGAAACGCTGGGCTTCTACGTCTCCAGCCATCCGCTTGTCGAGCACGCCACCCGCCTGCGCGACCTTTCCCAGCCCGGCGGGATCAGCCTTACCAAACTGGCCAGTTACGCCAATGGGACCGGCGTGCTTGTCGGCTGCATGATCTCCGAGTTGCGCCCGACCATGACCAAGACGGGCAAGTCGGCGGGCAAGAAGATGGCCATGCTGACCATCGAAGACATAACCGGCAAGTGCGACGCCGTGGCGTTCTCGGAAACCTACGAACGGGCCGCGGGGCTGCTCAAACCCGAGTCGGTGGTGTTCATCAGCGGCACGGTGGACCGCCGCCGGGAAAAACCCAGTATAATCATCAACGAAGTCTTCAGCGTGGCTGAGGGGATAGAGAAGTTCGCTCGACAGGTGGCTGTCAGGCTTCGCGCCGACGGCGGCGAACTGTTCTCGAAGGTCAAAGAAATCATCGACCGCAACAAAGGCGCCTGCCTCCTGGCCTTCAAGGTTTCCGCCCAGTCCCGGCCGGACATCACGGTCTGGGTGGCGGCGGACCGCGCGTGGTCCGTCCGTCCGACGCGCGAGTTGTTCAAGGCCCTGGAGGACTTGCTGGGCGACAACTCCGTGAGCCTTCTTCCCAAGGACCAGCCGGCCGGCAACAACGGGCGGCGATTCTTCCGCAAGAGCGGCCCAGCGGGCGGCAACGGCGGCCCGGGCCGGGCCAACGAGCCTGCCTCGGCGGCCGTGACACGGTTCAACTGAATCGCGTCTAACCATGGGCTCGAAATACACGTCGCGGCCCTGTTGTCAGGATGTGCGACACATTCACCAAGGTGTTGCCCGCGGCGAACTGGCTAAGCTGACGGAGATGAGCAACTTCACGGGCATGACGCTCAAGCTGGAGGCGGGCGAAGTGGACATCGCCACGCGGGCCAATTCCGGCTGGCAGGCGACTGTGCCTGCCCTGCGCGAATGCATCGACGAGTTCGAGATGCTCTGGAAGCCGACTGACGCGGACCTTACCCGTCAGAAGGCCGCGGCGTTCACGTGGCAGCATGGTGGGGCAGCGGTCGCGCAGCCAAGGCTGCTGACCCGTTTGGCATCGCAAACAGGCCACAAGTCAGCCATGGCAGCGCACCCCATAGCACCGCATGACCTCCAATGGCCTTCCAGCCGTTATCAGTTATCAGAGTCTCGTATTGCTCTGTACGAAATCAGCTCTAGCGCCGCCGGGGCCGGGCATAGCGGCAAGAAACTCTCAACTGGCCCAAACGCGAACGAAACTCGAGTTTCGGGTAACGAAACGTCGCGAGGCATCAGTTTATCTGATTCCTCGTGCCACACGAACTCCTGTCCCTTGGCCGTTCCCGCCCCGGTGAGATACCCTTCTTGCGTCATCTTCACAACCGCCGCTTCGACGGAATACTGCACGAAAACGGCATGGCCGTCTTCTGGAGACACGGAATTTTGAATGACGAAAACGAATTTGGCGGTTGCTGCCCTCTCACTGCACCTTGTTACGGCCGCATACCACATCTGCCCTAAGCCATGGTACCGAGGCATAAACCCCAGGACATCGTGACGGTTATCGCCGGCAGCGTAACAGGTGCTTGAACCATGCGGTTGCATCCGCAACTCGATCTGGTATAGCCGGTAGATCTCGCCTGGGTCGCCAAGACGGATATGCGCAGAACTTGACTGGGCACAGCCTGCACCCATAGACACCGCCGCGCCTACGATTAGAATGAAACAAGGTCGCATAGGTCTCATTCCCATGGACTCCAGACGTAACGACCCAGTTTGTCGCAGTCGTGACCCGGAATACAGAAGCCGTATAGAATCCATGTGTCATAGGTACTGGCAATATCCTGCCATCCAAAGAGGCAAACGTGATGCGGGCGCTCGCCACGAGGCAGGAAGTGTGTTATGTCAAGTGACCCACCGATGTGTGTTCCTTCGTGAACAAGCAAGGATGCCCTATTGTTGGGTCCGCGGTCGAAGTAGGTTGAGTAATCGGGCGGACACAAATGCACTGTCTGGCCAAATATCCATGCGACCCAACAAGGAACCCCCTTTTTGCATTGTGGTGATGCGTCCTTGGGTTCGCACTTCACCTTGAAGTTCTGAATGACATTCGTTGCGGCATCAAGATACCGAAGGGATTTCTGCATCGCCAAGCCCGTAAATGCTGGGTACTGTCCCTGATCGGCCGCGATTGCGGCGTTGATCTGGCCACGAAGGGCTTGTACCTGCTGTAAAGCCCGCGCCTCATCTCCCTTGATCGTGTTGATCTGCTTTGGGGTGCAGCATATGTACTCCTTGAATAGACCCGAAGGGTCAACATACTTGCTTGGATTGCTGCTGACATATTGATACAGGTTCGGCCCATCGGGGTGCGGCATCGGTGATGGCACAGCAGGATAGACGTTCATGCCGACGTGAGGTCTGCCGAAACCGCCCGGCACGGGCGTAGCCACCCCGGGGTAGACATTCGAATCATTTCTCATCATGTAGAGCCGGGCATGAGCCGGAGAAGACAGGGCCGCGATGGCGGCGACACCCACGAGGACTGCGATCAGTTGCGAGCGTTTCATTGTCCTGCTCCTTTCGGATTCATGTTCGTGTGGTCACCTTGGCGGCTGGCCCGGCACCGGCGGCTGGTACGGTTGGTGCGGATTCGGCACGCCGGGCGTTGGCACTGGCGGCCCATACGTCGGTGGCTGTGGCACGCCAGGCGTCACCGGCTGGGGAACGCCCGGCATGTGCGGCTACATGTTCGCTCGGTTCA
>CAZSBS010000163.1:0-4240 GCA_964605095.1 uncultured Planctomycetaceae bacterium
TTGCGTCCTCGACGGCGTCGTCGGGCAGGTGCATGTATTCGAGTGGAAGGCGAAATGATACGCAGGTTTCTGAAACAGAAGCTTACGCGCGGCGAGTTCGTGCGGTCGCTGGGCCGCTACGTGCTGCTGGGCGTGCTGGCGATGCTCGCGGCCTGGGTGTTGTCGCGTCGCGGCCGCGGCGCCTCGGCCGGGGCGTGCCCTTACGACCTTCCCTGCCGCCAGTGCGGCGAGTTGCCCGGCTGCGGCCTGGCCAGGGCCGCCGCCACGCGAAAGGCCATCAGGAGCGGCAAGTCATGAGCAAGCCGGAGAAAACGCTTACCCGGCGCGACCTGCTCCGCCAAAGCGCGTGCGGCGCGTGTGTCGTCGGGCTGGGCGGGATGATCGGCGTCCTGGCCGATAAGAGCGACGCCGAGCAGATGGTCTGGCAGATCGACCCGCTCAAGTGCAACCAGTGCGGCAAGTGCGCCACCAACTGCGTGCTGGAAATGTCCGCCGTCCGATGCGTCCACCAGTACGCCATGTGCGGATACTGCGACCTATGCACCGGTTACTTCACGGCCGAGCCAAGCGGGCTGAACACCGCCGCGGAGAACCTGCTCTGCCCGACGGGCGCCATCAAGCGCAAGCTCGTGGAAGACCCGTACTACCAGTACGCCATCGAGGAGGAGTTGTGCATCGGCTGCGGCCTGTGCGCCAAGGGCTGCAACGCGTTCGGCAACGGCTCGCTGTTCCTCCAGGTCCGCCACGACCGGTGCCTCAACTGCAATGAGTGCTCGATCGCCGCGGCCTGCCCGACGCAGGCCTTCCGCCGCGTGCCGGCAAGCAAACCGTACATCATGAAACTCGTCAAGGGCGCCGAATGAGCCGACGACCAGCCACCCTGGCCCGCATAGCCACGCCCGCCCTGCCGGCGGCAATTGCGATACTGACACTGCTTCTCATAGCGGTGCCGGCGTGGTCGCAGTCGCGATTCCCCCCCCCGGAGTTCGAGTCCGGCTACACCCAGCCGACGACCACCACCCCACACGCCCGGATGAGTTGGGCGGACGGCCTTGACCTGGCCGTGCTGGCAGCCGCGCTGGCGGCGGCGTCCGTCGCGGCCGTGTGGATCCGCAGGCGGTGGCTCATCGTCGCCATTGGCGCAGCGGCGCTGGCGTACTTCGGCTTCTACAGGCAGGGGTGCATCTGCCCCATCGGCTCAATCCAAAACGTCGCGATGGCAGTCTTCGGCACCGGCGGATACGTCATCCCGCTCACCGTGGTGGGCTTCTTCCTGCTGCCGCTTGTAACGGCGCTGTTCTTCGGGCGGAGCTTCTGCGCAGCCGTCTGCCCGCTAGGCGTCACGCAGGACCTGCTGGCGCTCAAACCCGTCCGCGTGCCGATGTGGCTCGAGCACGCCCTGGGCCTGCTGCCTTGGGTGTACCTTGCCGCGGCCGTGCTTTTCGCCGTAACCGGCAGCGCGATGATCATCTGTCGCTACGACCCATTCGTGTCGATCTTCCGACTCGTGCCGCTCGGCAAGATCTTCGAGGGCCTCGCCCGTCGCGACCCGGATCTCAACCCCGCCGCCCTGAGCGGCCGGCTCGACGTGCTGATCCTCACCGCCAGCTTCCTGCTGGTCGGCGTGTTCATCGCGCGCCCGTACTGCCGGTTCTTCTGCCCGTACGGCGTGCTGCTGGGGCTGCTGTCGCGGTTCTCGGTCAAGCGCGTGAGGATCACCCCCGGCGAGTGCATTCAGTGCCGACTGTGCGAGGACAGTTGCCCCGTCAACGCCATCCGCACGCCGACGCCCGATGCGCCCGCCCGGCAGCTTATGGCGGGCAAAGGCTCGCTGGTGGCCACGCTGGTGCTGCTGCCGGTGCTGATAGTAGCCGGCGGCGCGCTGGGCGGAATGCTCGGTGCGACCATGGCCCGGCTGCACCCGACGGTTGCCCTTGCCGACCGCGTCCGCCTGGAAGACGCCGGAACCGTCAAGGACACCACCGACGCCAGCGAGGCGTTCCGCGCCACCGGCAAGTCGGCCCAGAGCCTCCACGCCGAGGCCGACGAGGTCGAGTCGCGCTTCACCGGCATCATCCGCCTGGCTGGCGCAAGTTTTGGCGGGGCGCACTTTTTCGGGGCGTTCGTCGGCCTGGTAATCGGCCTGAAGCTCGTGGGCCTGTCCCTCCGGCGGCGACGTGGCGACTACGAACCCGACGACGCTTCGTGCATCGCCTGCGGGCGGTGCTTCGCGACCTGCCCCGTCGAGCAGGCCAAGCGAACCGGGATTCCATTGGATATCACCCAGGTGCCGAAACCCGACCAGATATGACCGAACCGCAATCGCCCGACAACCCGACCGCACCCGCCGCTGCTGACGCGAGCCGTGGCATGGAAACGTGGCGAGCAGTGGGCCTGGCCGCTGCTGCCGCCGCTGCGCTGCTGGTGATCGTTGCGGCAACGGTCCTCGTGCTGGCCAGGCCCGCCACGCGCGGCAAGGACTTCCTGGCCACCGCGGAACTGGCGCAGCTCAAGAGCCAGTTCGCCCAAAACCCCAAGAACAAGCCGCTGGCAGAGAAAATCCGCCAACTCGACCTCGACCTGCGGCAGCAGTACTTCTCGCACCTGACGCGCGCCAGATACGGCAACTGGATGCTGCTGGCGTGCCTGGTGGTGTTCGTCGCGTCGATCCGGGCCGCGCTCGCGCTTAGGCCTCGCCGGCCTGGAGTGGGTGGAAAACAGCCTGACTTCCAGGCCGAGCTGCGGTACAGCCGCGGGCGGCGATGGGCTGTCGGGGCAATCGCGGCGCTGCTGATTGCCGGCGCCCTCACGCCGGCGGCCATCGAGGCCTACGTCCGCATGACGACCATCCCTCCTCCGCCCCCGCACGTGGCGGATGCGGCGCTTGTGGCAAAGTACTGGACACAGTTCCGCGGCCCAGGCGCACAGGGGCGCGGCATATACGATAACGTGCCGACAACCTGGGACGCCCCGGCCGGACGAAACATCCTGTGGCGCTCGCCGGTGCCGGCGCCGGGCAAGGGTTCTCCGGTCGTCTGGGGCAAGAAGATCTTCCTGGCCGGCGGGACGAAGGACGTTCGCGAGGTCCTCTGCTATGACGCCGACACCGGTCGGCTGCTGTGGGCCACGCCTATAAGGGATATCCCCGGCAGCCCCGCGCGGATCAAGGAGCCGAAGGAGGACACCGGCTGGGCGGCCTCGACGCCGGTTGTCGACGACCTGCATGTCTTTGCGCTCTTCGTCAACGGCGACCTCGCCTGCCTGGACCACAACGGCAAGATCGTCTGGGCCAAGGCCATGGGCCAGCCCAACAACCCCTACAGCCACGGCTCGTCGCTGGCGATGTACCGCAACCTGCTGATCGTGCTGTGGGACCAGGGCACGCTCGATGACTATATGTCCAAGATCTTCGCCTTCGATGCCCAGACCGGGCGGATCGTCTGGCAGCAGCGCCGGCCCGTTGCGGCGTCGTGGGCGACGCCGGTGGTCGTTCGCGTCGGAGCGGCCGATCAGCTCCTCACAGCCGCCAGCCCGTGGATGATCTCCTACGACCCCGCCACCGGCAGCGAGTTGTGGCGAGCCAAGACGCTCGACGGCGGCGACGTGGCCTCCACGCCAGCCTATGCCGACGGCGTCGCCTACTCGATCTGCGCGGAGACGTACCTGGCTGCCGTCAAGGCCGACGGGGCCGGCGACGTGACAGCCTCCAAGCTCCTGTGGAAGTCCGACAAGGGCCGGACCGACATAACCAGCCCGCTGACCGACGGCAAACTGCTCTGGACGATCGAAACCGGCGGCAAGCTGACGTGCTTCGACGCCAAGACCGGCCAGGTCGCCTATGAGAAGGACCTGGAGACCTTATTCAACGCCTCGCCATCGCTCTGTGCGGGCAAGCTCTGGCTGCTTGGCCTGAAGGGGCAGATGTTCGTCTGCGAGCCCGGCCGACAGTTCAAGCTGCTTGCGACAAACCCGCTGGGCGAGGCCGCGTACGCTTCGCCGGTCTTCCAGGACGGGCGGATATACCTGCGCGGCAAGAAGAACCTCTACTGTATCGCCCAGGGCGCACAGTCCGCCCCGCAGACCCAGCCGACCCAGCCGGCCGGCGGGGACCAAGAGGAGTCGGCAGAGTAATTGACGAAGCAACCTGTGATGCACCATGAAACTCGACATACGAGGTTTTGACTCTGAGATTTGAGATTTGAGATCTGGAATTTGAGATTTGAGATCTGAGATCTGGAAT
>CAZSBS010000163.1:4340-11363 GCA_964605095.1 uncultured Planctomycetaceae bacterium
TGAGATCTGGAATTTGAGATTTGAGATCTGAGATCTGGAATTTGAGATTTGAGATTTGAGATCTGGAATTTGAGATTTGAGATCTGAGATCTGGAATTTGAGATTTGAAATCTGAGATCTGGAATTTGAGATTTGAGATCTGGAATTTGAGATTTGAGATCTGGAATTTGAGATTGCCGCCAGAAAATGACCGACATCGACCTGACACATGTTGACCGGATAATCGCCCGCATCGGACCCGCCCGCAAGGGGCTCATCCCGATTCTCCAGGCGATCCAGGAGCACTATCGCTACCTGCCGGCCGAGGCGCTGGAGCGGATCAGCCTCATCAGCGAGATCACCGCCGCCGATGTCGCGGGCGTCTCGACGTTCTACGATCAGTTCCGCCACACGCCAGTCGGCGAGCACCTGGTACACGTGTGCGTCGGCACGGCCTGCCACGTAAAGGGTGCCCAGAGCGTGCTCGATGCGCTTCTCCAGCACCTGGAAATACCCGCCGGCGGCGACACCGACCCTCGCGGGCGATACACTATCCAGCGAGTCGCGTGCATGGGCTGCTGCACGCTTGCCCCCGTGGCGCGGATAGACGACACGACCTACGGGCACCTGACCAGCGAGTCCGTCGAGCAGATGCTCTCTGACTTCGCCCAGCGAAAGGCCGCCGGCGCCAGGCACCCCCGGCGCGTCGCCCTGGCTGCCGACGGCAGCACGCTGGGCGAGATCCGCATCGGCCTGGGCTCGTGCTGCCAGGCCGGCGGCA
Organism: uncultured Planctomycetaceae bacterium; assembly: GCA_964605095.1. GTDB lineage: Bacteria > Planctomycetota > Phycisphaerae > SM23-33 > SM23-33 > JAUWQU01. The sequence goes on from CAZSBS010000163.1 coordinate 5,101, forward strand.
GTGCCCACGTCCAGCAGGCGCTCCAGGACGCCCTGGCGGCAAGCGGCGCGCCGGTTACCGTCAAGCGTGTCGGCTGCGTCGGCATGTGCCACCAGACCCCGCTTGTCGAAGTGGTCCGCCCGGATGGGAAATCGACGCTCTACGCTCGCGTCCAGGCGCCCGACGCCAGGCGGATCGTCCAGCGGCACTTTCGCCCGCGAGGCCTGCTGCGCCGAATCGGATCGACCGCGTCGCGGCTTGTCGATAGCCTGCTCACCGACGAGACGTGGAAGCCGGTGACGAATCTCGGCATCGAGGTCCGCGACCCGCCGGTTGCCGCGTTCCTGGGCCCGCAGGTTCACGTGGCCACCGAGCACAGCGGCGTGATGGACCCGACCGACGCCGATGAATACGCCCGCCGCGGCGGGTTCGAGGCGCTGCGAAAGTGCCTCACACAAATGACGCCCGAGGAAATCATAGCCCAGGTGACCGCCAGCGGCTGTCGCGGGCGCGGCGGCGCGGGCTTCCCGACGGGGCCAAAGTGGAAGATCGTCCGGAAGGTTCCCGGCGACCTGAAATACGTCGTCTGCAACGGCGACGAGGGCGACCCCGGCGCGTTCATGGACCGCATGCTGCTCGAGAGCTACCCCTACCGCGTGATCGAGGGCGTCATCATCGGCGCTTATGCCGTGGGCGCGAGCGAAGGCTACTTCTACATCCGGGCCGAATACCCGCTGGCCGTGAGGCGGATACGCGAGGCGCTCGATCAGTGCCGGCAAATGGGCCTGCTGGGCGGGAACATCCTGGGCTCGGGCTTCTCGCTGGACCTGAAGATAATGGAGGGAGCAGGCGCCTTCGTCTGCGGCGAGGAAACCGCCCTGCTGGCCAGCATCGAGGGCAATCGCGGCATGCCGCGCCTGCGCCCGCCGTTCCCCGCCGAGCGGGGCCTGTGGGGCAAACCGACGCTCGTCAACAACACCGAAACGTTCGCGATGATCCCGTGGATCATCCGCCGGGGCCCGGAGGCGATGGCGGCAATGGGCACGGAAAAGTCCAAGGGCACGAAGGTGTTCGCCCTGGCTGGCAAAATCCGCCGCGGCGGGCTCATCGAGGTGCCCATGGGCGTCACGCTCCGCCAGATCGTCATGGAAATCGGCGGCGGCATAGCCGGCGGCCGAAAGTTCAAGGCCGTGCAGGTCGGCGGGCCGTCCGGCGGCTGCGTGCCGGAGCGACTGGCGGACACGCCGGTCGACTACGACGCGCTGACCGCCGTCGGGGCAATGATGGGCTCCGGCGGGCTTGTCGTGCTCGACGAGGATGACTGCATGGTCGACATCGCGCGGTACTTCCTTTCGTTCACGCGGGACCAGTCGTGCGGCAAGTGTACGTTCTGCCGCATCGGAACGCATCACATGCTGGAGATCCTCACACGCTTGACCCTCGGCCAGGCCGTCGCCGCCGATATAGACAGGCTGGCCGACCTTGCACGGTCCGTCAAGCGGGGCAGCCTCTGCGGACTCGGCAAGACCGCCCCGAATCCCGTGCTGTCGACCATCGAGTACTTCCGGGACGAGTACGAGGCCCACGTGGCCGGCCGGTGCCCGGCCAGGTCGTGCAAGGCGCTGATAACCTACAGCATTAACGACAAGTGCATCGGCTGCACCAAGTGCGCCCAGGTCTGCCCATCCGGCGCTATCGCCTTCGCGCCGTATGAGAAACACCGAATCGACCCGGAAAAGTGCGTCCGCTGCGGCGGCTGCAAAAAAGCCTGCCCCGTTGAGGCGGTGGACGTGGAATGAGAATACACATAGACAACCATGCGGTGGAAGTGCCCGACGGCTCGACGATCCTCGACGCGGCGCGAAAGCTGGGTATCGATATTCCCGCGCTATGCTGGCGCGACGGGTGCGACGCGAACACTTCGTGCATGGCGTGTGTGGTGCGCGTTGACGGGCGGGCCGGGCTTGTGCCCTCGTGCGCAACGCGGGCCGTCGAGGGCATGCGAGTCGAGAGCGAGTCCGACGAGATACGCTCCGTCCGCCGCACGGCGATGGAACTGCTGCTGAGCGACCACCTCGGCGACTGCATGGCCCCGTGTCACAGCATCTGCCCGGCGCGGATGAACATACCGAAGATGATCCGCCAGATCGCCGCCGGCTTGATGCCCGACGCCATCGAGACCGTCAAGGCGGACATTGCTTTGCCAGCCGTGCTGGGGCGAATCTGCCCTGCCCCCTGCGAGAAGGGCTGTCGCCGAGCCCAGCACGACGCGGCCGTGACAATATGCCTGCTCAAACGCCACGTCGCCGACGTGGACCTGGCCTCGCCCGAACCCTACATGCCGCCGCGCGGGCAAAGCTCGGGCAAGACCGTCGCCATCGTCGGGGCGGGTCCGACGGGCCTGTCCGCCGCGTATTACCTCCTGGCGGCTGGGCATGACTGCGTGATCTTCGACGACCGCGAGGCCCCCGGCGGGCAGCTTCGCTACGGCGTGAGCGAAGAGACCCTCGACCGCGCTGTGCTGGACGGGGAGATCGGCATCATCCGCAAAATGGGCGCGGCCTTGCGATCCGGCGTCCGCGTCGGACGCGACGTGTCGCTGGCTGAGTTGCGGCGCGATTACCAGGCCGTGCTTGTTGCTACTGGCGCTACCGGCCAGGCCGCGGCGGCGGAGCTTGGCCTGGACTGGGACGGCTCGGCCGTGCGGTACGACCGTACGACGCACACCACGACAGTGGAGGGCGTTTTCGCCGCGTGCTCGGCGCGCCAGCAGAAGATGGCGGTTCGGGCGGTTGCCGACGGCAAGTCCGCGGCGGCGGCGATAGGCCAGTTCCTCTCCGCCCAGGCCGTGGTTGGAGCGGCAAAGCCGTTCACCGTTCACATCGGCAAGGTCGAGCCGGAAGAGGTTCGCGGCTTCATGGCGACGGCCAGCGAAACCCCGCGCCGCGAGCCGGCTGACATTGTCGCCGGTTACACGCGGGCCGAGGCCGTCGAGCAAGCGGCTCGCTGCATGCACTGCGACTGCCGCCGAGGCGACGACTGCAAGCTGCGAATCCACAGTGCGGCCTACGGCGCCTCCGCGTCGGCGTACAAGGCGGGCCGGCGGACTTTCGAGCAGCATTTCCACGACCAGGGCGTGATCTTCGAGCCGGGCAAGTGCATCGACTGCGGGCTGTGCGTGCAGATCACTCGCCGCGCGGGCGAGCAGTACGGCCTGGCGCTGGTGGGGCGCGGCTTCAACGTCCGCGTCGTCGTGCCTATGGGCAAGTCGCTAAGTGAAGGCCTCGCCAAGGCCGCCGCCCAGTGCGTGGCCGCCTGCCCCACCGGCGCTCTGGCGATGCGGGATGAAGAAGAAAAGCAGACTTCACGCTGAGAACTTGGCGCGGGCTTCGCCCGTAACCCAATTGCGGATTTCGGATTGCCGCCGGCCGAAGCCCTGTGAATAGATGAATGGCGTTACCCTATCCTCCGACCTGCCGGCTGGCTGGAGCCACCCACACGAAACAGTGAGGAGCCCTTGTTTTGCTTTTACCCTCTGCGTGAATTTGTTTCTTCTTTATCCCCTGCATCCCTGCTGAGAATTATCGGACACCCTCCATGCCTGCTTGCCGGGTGTGGTCGGGGCTCCGCCGGGCCTAGAATGAGCTATCGACGGCTTGCGCACCGAGGCATCGCAAAGCCGCAAGGAGAAGTAACATGACAATGGAACGGCTGATTCGCCTGATCGTGGGCACGTTCATTCTTGCAAGCTTGGCGCTTGGGTACTGGGTGAGCCACTGGTTCTTCCTGTTCACCGCCTTTGTCGGAGCGAACCTGTTCCAGTCCGCCCTGACAAAGTGGTGCCTGATGGAAGACATCCTGGCCAAGTTCGGCTACAAGCGCTGTGGGGAAGAAAGAGAAGACCTCCCTCAGAAAGCCCAGAGGCCGCATAGTTCATAGTATGTTGGTCCCGTAGGGACGTTTGCGATAAGCAGTGGGCACAGTACGTGTCTGGCGCGACCCCTGGAACTCTCAGTAGCCCGCTGGGGCTCCGGTTCAATGGATGCGCCGTCCACCCCTGTCCGCCCGTGGCTGATCGCACCCGCCCCGCGGGCTCAAGAACCGACTGCCAGAGAATCTGCGCGTACCCGGGCTGTCGCCTGGCGTGGCGTTCGGCGTTGCTTTTGCCTCGTCCGACCTGATACCCTGAAGGTCGGCATGGCAGGTGCCGACAATGTGGAGCAGTCATGGCCTCGACGATCCAGCCGTTCAACATCATGTGCAAGCCGGTGTGCGGCATCTGCAACCTCGATTGCAGCTACTGCTACTACACGATGAAGCCGCGGGAGCTTTACCCCGGCCCGCGCAAGTTCCTAATGCCCGACGAGGTGCTGGAGACTTACGTGCGCCAGTACCTCGACGCCATGCCCGTTCATGTGGACTTCGGCTGGCAGGGCGGCGAGCCCCTGCTGGCGGGCAAGGACTTTTACCATAAGGTTGTCAACCTGCAGCGCAAGTATGCACACGGCGGCCAGGAGGTCGCCAACGCGCTCCAGACCAACGCCACGCTGCTGGACGATGAGTGGTGCGAGTTTCTGGCGGAGCATCACTTCCTTGTCGGCGTTAGCCTCGACGGCCCGGCCCAATGGCATGACTCTTTCCGCCGCGACAAGCAGGGCCAGCCCACGTTCCACCGCGCGTGGCACGGCATAGAACTGCTGCGAAAGCACAAGGTCGAGTACAACGTGCTGGTCACGCTTAACAGCGTCAACGCCCCGCACGCCGGCGACATCTACCGGTTCTTCGTCAACCGCGACATTCGGTATCTCCAGTTCATCCCCATCCTCGAGCGCGACGCCGAGGACAACGTCCGCCCGTTCTCCTGCGGACCCGATCAGTGGGGCCAGTTCCTGCTAGACGTGTTCGAGCAGTGGGCCGGCCGGGATGTCGGAAAGGTCTCCGAGCGGTTCATCGACAACGTGCTGCACCAGATCATCTTCAACAAGGCGTCGATGTGCTGCTACAGCGACCGCTGCGCAAACGCCCACGTGCTGGAGTTCAACGGCGACCTCTACGCCTGCGACCACTTCGTCTACAAGCAGTGGAAGATCGGCAATATCACCGAGCGACCGCTGCTGGACCTGCTGGCCGATCCGATGCTCGAACGGTTCGCCCAACTCAAGTGCGACCTGCCCGCCGCGTGCCGGTCCTGCGAGTTCCTCCAATACTGCAGGGGCGGCTGCCCGAAGCATCATGTGCCCATCGGCACGGATCCTGCCCGCGTCAACTGGTTCTGCGAGGGCTACAAGCGATTCTTCCGCGAGGCCCTGCCGGAACTGACCCGCATGGCGGCCTACATCCGCCACGGGCAGATCCCGCCTCTCAAGGACGCGCCCCAGCCCACGGACGACCTCGCCCAGCGTCAGGCCGCCTTCGAGGCCGGGCCGGGTCCCGACGCCGCCATCCCATACAAGCAGGAACTCCTCCAGGCGCCCGCACCGGCCCCGGCCAGACCCGCGCCCACTGCGCCACCGCTGTCCCGGACCCCTGGCCGAAACGACCCATGCCCCTGCGGCTCCGGCAGGAAGTTCAAGAAATGTTGCGGACGCGCGTGATCGCCGCCCGCCAGTGGAGGAATTCGGGGTGCCATGCTTCCGCGGCTGTTTGCGGAAGCATGTTCCAGCAAGCCTGGCTGGCGGCCTGACTTTCTGCCGCCAACTACGCACCGGGAACATGCTTCCGCGAGAAGCGTGCGGAAGCATGGCACCGCCAAGACGCCGTTTTCGGCCCCTCATTTCCGGGGCGAGGCAGTTGCGGCCGGCGGGTTGCTGTTACAGCCCCGTTCACGGGGCTTCGACCGCCGAAGGCGGGTTTAGACCAGGCCTTTTAGGCCTGGGGCGACAAGGCAACTTATAGTCTTTTAGCACGCTTTCAGCGTGCTTTAGGCTGGCTTTAGCCTAAAGGCTGTCAAATACGGGTAAGCGTGCTGAAGCACGCTAAGAAAAAAAACACAAACAAGAACAATTGTCGCGTTGCACGTTAACCAGGGCTAAAAGCCCTGGCCTATACCCCCGCTAGCGCGGGGGCGAAGCCCCGTGAACGGGGCTGAAGAAGAAATCGGTAAACAGGTACGCAATCCCTGGGAGTCGGGCGTTGCATCCCCACAAGCCGGGCAGCGGACACAGATCGAGGATGCCCCGGGAAAGGCAACAAAGGCAAGACATGAGGACCGCAATGAAGATTCGACCAGCGGCGGGAACGATCATTCTACTGGCGATGGCCGCGGCAATGGCCTTGACGACGGC
>CAZSBS010000164.1:0-11050 GCA_964605095.1 uncultured Planctomycetaceae bacterium
ACTAAGAAGTTCCGCTGCAAAGAGTTGCGGCTTGCCAGAAATAATCCTCGCTCACGTCGTTGTGACCAACCTTCCTTTCTGGCGGCCTGCGCTTTGCTCGGCCGATGCACACAATGCCCCGCGAGACAGAGGCTTCAGGCTTCAGGAAGTGAATGCACCATGCCGGCTTGCCTCTTTTCCTGAAGCCTGAAGGCCCAGATTCCACCCCAGATTTCACCGGGCGCCATCTCCTGCATCCGCTCGTAGCCGACCTTGGCGAGCCAGAGCTTGATCGGCTCAGCCTTGGGGCTGGGAACGCTCTGAACGAGACGCAGCAACGTTTCGGCGCTGGCGACATCGGCGAGCCGCATTTTCCCGTCGCCGGCGGGCAATTTCAACTGGTAACAGTTTGTTACCAGTTCACTTCCCTCTTTAGCCAAGCGGCCTTTTAGAACCTTCCAATACTTCCTCGCCGCCTGATAATCCGGCTGCTGAATCAGCACCTGAACAATATCCACCACCGAAAAGAACCAGGTATCGGTCTCTTTGTCGTAAAGACGTCGTAAAGACGACGGATCTCACGCTCTTCAAACACCGCGGGCAGGATTCTCATAGCCGCTCCTTGATCTTGGCCAGCCCTGTCAATTGAACGACTCCATCGCAAAAAGCCCGCCCACTTCACCAGCCCACTTTCCACGTCGCACTGGCCGTCCTGGGATCGCCAATCTCCCCGAAGGGGCCGTTGGCCCGATTGGCGTTTGTTGGCGAAAAAGAGCCGCTCGGGCCAACGGCCCCTTCGGGGAGAGCGGCGTCCCCAAGGTTCCCGGCGCGCCGGGGACCCCAACCGGCCGGGCCATGGTGCCGTTTCCAAAATGATCGCAACACCGCAAACAAGGGCAGCACTTCGCCGATCTGCAAAGCATTGTACCGGCCGCGAGGGCACGAGGCCAGCGCAGGCTGCGTGCCAACCCGGCGCGCCGGGGAAGGCGGGGGGGATGACGCAATGGGAAGAGAGGACGGGCCGGTTTTCATCTTTGACTATAGGCGGTGCTTGGCGGCTTCCGCGTCACATGGTAGACTCTGGGGCGATGATCTACCTCGACTACAACGCCACTACGCCGATCCTGCCGGAAGTCCTCGACGCCATGCTGCCCTACCTGCGGGAGGAGTGGGGCAATCCATCAAGCAGCTATCGCTTCGGAGCCAAGCTCAAGGCTGTTCTCGAAACCGCCCGTGGCCTGGTCGCCCAACTCATCGGCGCTCGCCAGACCGAGATAATCTTCACGAGTGGCGGCACGGAGAGCAACAACTCGGCCATCCACGCCGCCCTCCGGGCTTACCCGGCCAAGCGGCACATCGTCACCTCAGCCGTGGAGCACTCCTCCGTCCTTGTCTACTGCCAGGCCCTGGAGAAGGATGGGTACCGTGTCACTTACTTGCCGGTAGATCGGGATGGGCTGTTGAGCCTGACCGACCTGGAGGCCGCCATCACGGATGACACCGCCGTAGTCTCGCTCATGTGGGCCAATAACGAAACGGGCGTCCTGTTCCCCGTGAAGGACATCGCCGGTATCTGTCGGGCTAAGGGCGTACTCTACCACTGTGACGCGGTGCAGGCTGTCGGCAAAACGCCAATTGGCGTTCAGGATGTGCAGGCGGATTACCTTTCGCTCACTGGGCACAAGTTCCATGCACCTAAGGGCATCGGGGCCTTGTACGTTCGACGCGGCGCCCCGTTTACGCCATTGATCCACGGTGGCCATCAGGAGCGCGGATTGAGAGGCGGGACGCAGAGCGTTCCGCTGATCGTGGCGATTGGCAAAGCGGCCGCCCTGGCCCGCCGAAACCTGACTGATTACGACTGTACCGTCCGTCCTCTTCGCGACGCGTTAGAGAGGGGCATCCTGGGGACCATCACCGATACCGAACTCAACGGGCACCCTGCCCTGCGCCTGCCTAACACGACCAACATCACCTTCCGCGGCATTGAGGCCGAAGCCCTCCTCTTGCTGCTGGACAAGGATGGTATCTGCGCCTCCTCCGGCTCGGCGTGCCTAGCTGATTCCGACGAGCCTTCGCATGTCCTGAAGGCCATGAAGCCCAACACCGCAGCCTCACGGCAGATGATTCGATTCTCACTGGATCCCGCCAACACAGAAGCGGAAATCAACGTGGCCCTAGCGGCCGCCGCCTGCGCCGCACGGGCCCTCGGAGGCGCACGATAACGGGGCTCTGTTCATGGCTCTGTCACTTTCCCTGGTCCTTCCAGAACTGCCGGGCCATTCCCGTGCAGAGCTTGCCTTGTAACCGCAGCGCGGCCTCGGTTTTCTTGAACTTCTGATGAATGGTTCCGCCCATGATCAGTTTCTGGTCACTATCACGAAGGCTTTGCGGGGAGAAGTGCACTCCGCACTCTGCCAACTCGGCGAAGTTCGTTTCGTTTGCGCCTGTGGTTAGAAACTTATCCGCGTCTTGGGATGCCAGCCAGACGGGGAAACCCCACGAACGGCCTTGCCGAGCCAACGAACTCAACAATCCGGCCTTGTTCTCTTTTGGTAGCAGCAAGTGGGCCTCATCCACAAAAAGCACCATTTTGATGGGCTGGATGTCATTCTTCACGCCCAACTGCTGGTTCAGTTTCTTGATCAGGAAATTCAGGATGAGCGCCACGGCCAGTGCCTTAGTGTCGGTATCCATTCCGAATTCCTTGAAGTCAACCACCATCGAGGTGCGGAGCCACTCCTCAGGCGGAACGGCAGTGTGTGCGCTGGCGAACAGATTGAGGCTTTCAATTTTCTTCACGATAGACAGATCGACGCCGTTCGCGCCACCGTTCTCCATCTCCGCGACAAGCGACGTAAAGTCGGGCGCATTGAGCCGCTGATAGGCTTCGCTGATGTTGCGCTCCTGCTTTGCGCCTAGCTGGGGCGCGAAGCACCGGATAAGGCTGGCAATCTCGTACGCAACCTGCGCGTTTCGTGTCGGGTTGGGATCACGATACAGCGGGTTAATCGGCAAGTCCTGCTGGATGAGGCGGACGTAATGGGCCCCGGTCTGCTCCAGAAAGCGCGAGCGGTTTTTCTTCTGTTGTTGGTTCTGCGGGTCGTCCTCAAGCTCACCTTTCATGTCGAAGAACACAAATCGAACGCCGACGTTCGCAAGCTGCGCCAAGAGGTCCAGCGCAAGCTGGCTCTTGCCGCTGCCGGGTTGCCCCGAGATCACCAGGAGTCCATTGTTGGTCCCAGGCCCGTTGACTGACCATTCGGGGGCATCCGCCAGCACCTTGAGCTTGATCTCGGATTCAACGACCGGCATCGCCGCTACCGCCGGCTTCTGTCCGCCGCCAAGGGCAAAGTCTCCGCTCGTCAATTTGATCAGGGCCGAGACGAACCGGGCTTGGTCATTTCCGGCTTCCGTCCACATCTGCCCTAAGAGGTGGCATCCGTACTCGAAGTGTCGCTGGAACTCCTGCCGGTAGGCGCTTTCGTCAAGGGTCCGACCGGCTCGGTGGTTCAAGGCCGCCCGCGCCGTATCGCGCAGTTCGTCCCCCAGAACCGTCTCATCGTTCAACGTCACGCCTTTTGCGTCCTTCGGCTTGAAGGCAGCCGGCACGCCCTGCCCCAGCGCCAGGAACAGACCTGCGCGTCCCAGGATGGCCTGATTCCGTGCCCCGACCCGTGGAAAAACATTCTCGATGAACTCACGGGTTTCACTGCTGGTGTTGAATTTCATGGATCATGCCTTTGCGGGTAGCTGGGTTCGCTTCATTTGGTCAAGGCATTCACGGGTCTTGGCGAAGTACTCCTCATAAAGCGGTCGGTCTTGCGCGAGGATGGTGGCTGCCTTGCGGGCTGCTCGCCGAAGCTGAGCCCGTGTCTGCCAGTCCAAGGTCCCGTGGAAGATGTCCTCTCGCATGATGTGTTCTACCATCGCCGCATCGCCGGGGATGCACCCGGTGTCTTCCATTATCATTTCTTGGTAAGTACCCATACGCCACTCCTGTCGCTCAAAGGTCTTTGCCGAAATAGTCGCTCGTGATCCGCACTTCGTAGTTTGGGGATTCAGCACGCCCGTGGGGGTGCAGTGTGTACACGCGAGCCAGCCTGTCGCGGACGCGGTCAAACAACTCCCCTTCCGGGTCAATTTCGGCATTTGTGCTGAGGATGATCGACTGATGCCCGCTTAAGTATAGCTCGTCCAGGACGTTAGCTCGCACCTCTTTGTCAAGTCGCGCTAGCGGAGTGTCAACGACCAGCGGAGGGACGAGCTTTGCCAATCGGCGTAAGGCTTCGTAGAATGCCAGCATCCGGACCTGCCTTTGGCCCGATGACGTATTTGTCTCTTCCCAAGTTGCTTTTCCCCCGTCGCGACGGACCAGCCAGCACTGCCAGTGATTGTCGAAGTCGATACCCTCGAACTCCCGCTGCCGCTCCGTGATCCGCACCCACAGTTCCCCGACGGCTTCGGAAATCTGCCGCCGCATTTGGTTTGCCGCACGGGTCCGGATCTCGCCAGCGGCTTCTCGGTACCGGGTTGCCAGTGCCGCCAGACTCTCTCCCCGCTCGGCCTTCTCAGCGACCTCGCGCTGGATAGATTCCTGACGCTTCAGGTCAGTAAGCTCGACCTCCATGCGGGAGACTTCCGCGTCGATCTCCTTGAGCCGCTTGGTCAGTTGCTCGCGGCGTTCGTGGAGTCCGCCCCGCTTTTGGTAAAGCTCAGTGCCTCGCTTGAATGCGGCCGCATTCTGATGGATGAGCTTCATCTTCTGATTCAACTCTCGCAGTTCGACGTCCATCCGTTCGATATCCACGCACATCTTGGCCAAGTCGCCAAGCTGGGTCTGGCGTGCGGCAAGTCGGGTGCGAATCTGAACGCTTGTATCATTTCGGTCGGTCACGTATACGCGGTCCGGCATACCGTCAGGCGGCGGGTTGAATAGGCTATTCAGAGCGTTCTCCAGCCTCTGCATGTAAAACGCTTCCACGTCCGGCTGAAGCGCAAAATCATCGGGCACGTCGCCAAACACGTCCTGTTTCACTTGTGGAATCTTGGGCTCGACAGCGGACTTGGCGGTTTCCCATTCCCGGCGTCGCTCCTCGGCAACCAGTGCGTCGTGCAGTTCGTTGCGGTAGCTTCCAAGCAACGCTACCGGCATGGCCAGTTCCCATGCTTCGGTGAGTTTCGATTCCAGCTTCGTCTTCGTCGCGGCAAGTTCGGCCTGTCGATCCTGTGCCCTCTGCAACTCCTCTGGATCAACCGCACCAAGCGTTTTGAGATCGTCTTCAACCTCGATTAGCTCCGCCTCTACCTCCTGAAGATCCCGTGAATGGGCTTCGTGCTCCTTGCGCCTGGCCTTGAGGACCCCCTCGTCCCGGATGACCTTGCCATTCAATTCCGCAAGGACCGCTCCTGGGTCCGGCCCCCCTGAAACGCTGTAAACCCGGGGAATCTTGGTTTGGATCAGTTGCCGCAAGTCGGTTTCGAGTTCCGCGTATGTCCAAAGCCCAAGAATCCGGCTTATCCCTTCAACAATATCCCGTTGCCCCAGATTGATGCTCTGACTGCGTTCGGCGTCAAAGAAGAAGAATCGAGCTAGGTGTCGGGGAAGGAAAGCATCCCGCAACTTCTGAATTACCTGTTCATCCTCGATGCGCCCTGGCGTGTCGGAACGAGTTGCGTAGTGCTGCCAGACGGGGGAAGAATTGGGGCGGAACCGAACTTCACGCAAGAGCTCAACCTTGCGACTGCCAATCTTCTGGTCCCGGAGGGTAACGACTGCCTTGAGCCGCATCGTGTCCTGACCTTCGGCTTTGGCACGTCGGTTCAGTGATCTGTCGAAGGCAAACCGGGTGGCGTCCGCCCCGGTTTCAACCTTCCTAAGATCGCCAACGCCGCTTTCTCCAACGACTGCGAGGTAAAGCGCGCGGAGCAGGTGCGTCTTCCCCGCGCCGTTCTTGCCTCCCACCAAAATGCCGCACTTGCCCTCGAGGCTCCGGAAATCCAACGTGTGTTCCCCGTAGAACGGCCCGAAGTTCTCCAGCGTTAGTGAGTCAATGAAGACTTCCGACATGATTACCCCTTCTTGCTGACTGACTGAGACTCCAAGTCGTCCTTCAGGATGCTGAGCAGATCATCGGGAAGCCCATGAGCTCGATGGCTCTCGCTATATTCCTCGACTTTGGCCAGCATTCGGCGCAGGGCATCGGCGTTGATCATCTTTTCACGGGCCACTTCCTCCTCCAGCTCGCGGAGGCGGTTGAGTTCTTTCAGGTCTGCGTTCATGGCTCCACCTCGATGTTTGGTGAGGATGCGTGCCACACCCCGCCCGTCGTCGGGGTCGCGTGCGGCTTTCCACATCTGCTGAACCAACAACAGTTCTTCAGGAGTGATGAGTTGCAATCCAGTCTCGTCCTGCAAGGCAAGCAAACGCTTGAGCAACTTCCGTCGACTCTCGATCTTCAACGGACCAGGTCCATTGTTGCCGTTCTTCCGCCGGTTGTCACGCATGCCGTTGGCGGGGTTGCCGAATTCGAGAAGCGTTTGGCGAAACGCAAGAAGCCCTTCCATTCGTTCATCGCCGGAGGCCAGGAGCCCTTCGCTGGCCAGGTCCTTCTCGACTACGGTACAAGTCCAACAGCCGAAGCGGCTGTTACCGCAGGCAGGCGTGCTCGTGTCGATCTGGATAGGGCATTCGCCATTTGAGGCGCTGGCGTAGAGCTTGTAGAGCGGCCGGTTGTCGCCGCCCCATGGATTGCGATGCTGTAACAGGTACGCCCAGACCTCCTCCGTCGAGAGGTGTTCGATGGGGTTGGAGACCCAGACTCTCGGCAGGCGAGGGTGACGGGTCAGTCCGTTACGGCTCTCGCGTCTGCCCATTGTCTGGGCTCGCGTGGCGCTTTCAGCCCGGCGGGCGCCAAGGTGCAGGACTGCTTCACCCCACCGGCCGATCCGCCGCTCCACGAACCGCGTGACCGGATCGATCTTGAGCCTCTGCGTACACCATCGGAACGTCCGGTTAGGTGGTGGATATCCACGGCCGATGAGGTTCACCCAGAAGCTCTCTTCTGGTGGGGGGCGCAGGAGGTTAACCTCGATGTTCAAGTTCTGCTCTATGGAGTACCTGCGCATCCGGCCCAGGGTGGATTCGATCATGCCGGCGATGGCAGGTATCTCCACGCGGGTGTCCGTGCAGAGGACGGCAATCTCCTTGGTGCGGCGTTCGGGTGCCACGGCAAGCACGGCATCGAATACAAGCGACGTGACCAGGGTGCTGTCCTTGCCGCCGCTGAAACCGATTAGCCAAGGACGGTCATCTTCCAGGTACATCGCCGTAAGACGCGTCGAAATATCGCCGAACACGGACCCACTCATAGGCCACAACGATAACCGCGTATCCGCGTGTATGCAAGCGCGGAGAGGGTGAGGGATTTGGGATTTCGGTGGTTCACACCCTCAGTCCATCTTCGCCATTGGCTTCCCCGGCGCGCCGGGACCCCAAAGGCGGGCGGTCAAAAACCTTCTCCCTCGATGGCCTGTCGGGTTAATCGACCGAAAATCTAAAAATAAGGAGTTATGGCGATTGTCCGTGATGTAAGTCTTTATTTTGATTTCTCGCCGATGAGGCTTTTGGACTAACCCGACAGGCCCACAAAGGAGAGGGGTTTGGGTGGTTTCGGAGCGCTTTCGGAGTGGTTCCGGAGTGGTTTCGGAGTGGTTTCGGTGGTGCGGCCATGCGTTTTGGAGGGGTTTTGGAGTGGTTTCGGTGGTGCGGCCATGCGTTTTGGAGGGGTTTCGGAGTAGTTTTGGAGGGGTTTGAGACCCTTGGGAGCAGTCCATAACACACGTTGGGAGTGGTTATTGCGCTCATTGGGAGTGGTTTCGGAGTTGTTTGGAGTTGTTTTGACTATTGCGCGGTGTGTTGCGGAGCGCACGCGGCGGTTGGCCCGCGGCCGGGCAGGCACCCAGGGCGCATTCCAGTTAGGCATCCGACAGGCAGGTTCCCCAAAGAGCGGCCTTCCCGGCGCGGAAGCATGTGGATGCGAGTCTCGATCCGTGCCGGAAAGTCAGGTCGCTCGCGGTTCAGCGGATCCAGCCGAGCGTCCGTCCTCGGCCCCGTCCGCGGCCGAGCTTGCGCCACGAGCTTGGAGTGCTGGGCGTCATCGCCAGGCCGGCGGGCCTTGGCGGCACGGCGGACTTGAACGGGTGCTCCGCCGCCACGGGCAGTTCGCGCTTGAGGAGGCGCTCGATTGCGCGGAGATTGCTCCGCTCGTCAAGCCCGCAGAACGACAGCGCCAGGCCTGTCTGTCCGGCCCGCCCGGTCCTGCCGATGCGGTGGACGTACGTTTCCGCCTCGTCGGGGATGTCGTAGTTGATCACGTGCGAGATGTCATCGACGTCCAGGCCGCGGGAGGCGATGTCACTTGCCACCAGCACGCGGACGCGCCCGCACTTGAAGTCGTCCAGCGCCTTCTGGCGGGCACTCTGCGTCTTGTCGGAGTGGATCACCTCGGCGGAGATATTGGCGTACTGGAGGTGCAGCACCACACGGTCGGCGCCGCGCTTGGTGCGGGCGAAGACCAGCGCCCGGCTGATCTCCTGGCCGACAAGCAGGTGGTGAAGCAGGTCCTGCTTGTGATTCCGCTCGACGAGGTAGACCATATGGTCCACCGTCTCAGCCGCGGGGGTCCCGGGCGTTATGCGGACGTCAACGGGGTTCGTGAGGATCGAGTTCGCCAGGTTCATGATGCTCGACGGCATGGTGGCTGAGAAGAGCATCGTCTGGCGCTGCTCGGGCACCTTCGCGATGATCTTGCGTATGTCGCGGATGAAGCCCATGTCGAACATGCGGTCGGCCTCGTCAAGAACGAGGACCTCGACCCGCCCAAGGTTGACGTACCCCTGGCCGATGAGGTCCAGAAGCCTGCCAGGCGTCGCGACAAGGATGTCAACGCCGCGCTCGAGCGCACGCGTCTGGCTTCGCTGGGGGACGCCGCCGTAGATCGTGGTTTGCTTCTGGTGCGTGTATCGGCCGTAGGTGTCGAAAGACTCGCCAACCTGGGCCGCCAGCTCCCGCGTGGGGGTAACCACAAGCACGCGGATGGGCCTCTTGCCCTCGCGGACAAGGCCCGTGGTCTCCAGGCGATGCAGGATGGGCAGCGCGAACGCTGCCGTCTTGCCCGTGCCCGTCTGCGCGCAGCCTAAAAGGTCTTTTCCTTCCAACAGGTGGGGTATCGCACTTGACTGGATCGGAGTGGGGTGGGTATAGCCTTCCTCGCGGACGGCCCTAAGCAGTGGCTCTATGAGCCCAAACTTGTCAAAACTCAAAGGGTTCTCTTCTCTTCTTCTTCAGATTCTTCAATTGCCCAGCCCGATGCCGGACGTTTTGGTTTTTTCCTGGCCGCTAATATACATGATTGTCGGTCCTTAAGCAAGCCTTCCTTAATATTTATGTCCTTAAGATTTATGACGCCTCGGCCCGCTTGCCGCCGGTGGCACGGGTGTAAGCCGCCGAAACCATCCGCTGTCCCAAGTGCGGGCACGAGTTCCCGCTGAAATGAGGCGGAGCCGAATCATGATTGCTGAGTTCGCGGGGGCCGGGTATTCTGGAACTAGAGGTACGGCACATGGGACGGTCGATCACACTCGACAAATACGCTTGGCCTTTTATCTTCGGGATTCCCATCGCGGGACTCATTGTTATCACGATCGTCCTGAGCATCTTCATGCGACCGCCACTCCCGGTACGCGCTCCAACAACTCAGCCTGCCACGCAGCCCACCACATTGCCTCAAGCGAGTCCAGAGTAGACGTCCATACCCCATACGCCGAACAGCGGCGTCCGAGCCGGAGGAACCCCATAAGAGCCAAAGCGGCGTCGCCGCCCGGGGCTCTGCCATCGCTTTTGCTTGATCGCCGCAGAGCCAATCTGGTCGCTGTACCCCCGCAACCTAAGCGATATTCAGCGCCCCTGTATTCTCCGATTCGACGGGCTCTCCAACTCAACGGCCCCTTTCCCGCGCCGCCGGCGGCCGGTATACTTTGCGGCGTGGCTGACAAGGACATCCATCCCATTTACGTGCTGCATGGCGACGACGCCTTTCTGCTGGACACCCACCGCCAGGAGATCGTCGGCCGCGTCGTCGCGGGCAGCGACCCGCAGCTTTGCGTGACGAGCTTCGACGGCTCGGCCGAACTGGCGGACGTGCTCGACGAATTGCGGACCGTGCCTTTCCTTGCCCCGCACCGGCTGGTGATCGTCCGCGACGCCGACGCATTCGTGAAGTCGCACCGCGAGGCGATAGAGAAGTTCTTCGAGAAGCCGCCCGGCTCGGCCTCGCTGCTGCTGGTGGTGGGGTCCTGGCCCGGCAACACGCGGCTGGCGAAGCTGGTGGCGAAGATCGGCCAGGCCATTGTCTGCTCGGTGGGCGAGAGGGAGAACCTTTCCGGCTGGATCGCCAAGTCGGCGGGCAAGCGCGGCAAGACGATCGCGCGCGACGCGTCGGAGTTACTGGCCCAGTGGGTCGGCCGGGACCTTGCGGCGCTGGACGGCGAGATCGAGAAGCTAAGCCTGTACGTCGGCCAGCGCGAGCAGATAACCGCTCAGGACGTCTCGTCGCTTGTCACGGCCTCGGCGGGCCCGTCGGCGTTCGAGCTGACCAACGCCGTCACCGCCGGCGACGCGGCCTGGGCGCTGCGGTCGCTTGGCGGGATGCTCCACACGCGCGGCGACGAGTTCAAGACGCTGGGCCTGATCGCCTGGCACCTGCGCCGCGCGATGACGGCCAAGGAAAAACTCGCCGCCGGCGCCAATCCCAGAGGGGTGCTGCCAAACATGCCATACCCCCAGCAGAACGCCTTCATGGCAATGCTCCAGCGCCGATCGCTGCGAGCCTTCCATGACGACTTCCGCAAACTCATCCGCGCCGACCTGGCGATGAAGTCCGGCACGGAACCACGGGCGGCGCTTCAGGAACTGGTCGTGCAGTTGTGCATGTGAGAAGAAGCAGCAAGTAGTAGGCAGGTAGTGGCAAGGGACATAGATCGAATCAGAGTGACAACCTATCCTAAGGAC
>CAZSBS010000165.1:0-11010 GCA_964605095.1 uncultured Planctomycetaceae bacterium
GATCGCATCCTGGAGATCCTTTATGATCGCGGGGGCGGTTACGTCGGGTTGGACGAGCTTGCTCGTGCGGGTCGGCTGGACCGGGCCGGGGTCGAGTCGCGTCTTGAGGACTTGCGGGTGCAAGGGCAGAAGCTGGAGTTTTCGCCGGCGGGCGGCGTGTGTTTGTCTCGTCCGGCGAGGCTGTCGCCGGTGCTGATCGAGCGGAGCCTGGCCGTCCGGCGTGTCGGGCGAAGCGTGTTGTGCTTCGACGAGGTCGGCTCGACCAACGACGTGGCCCTTGACGCGATGAGGCAGGCTGGCGGCGACGGGCTAGTGGTTCTGGCTGAGTCGCAGCGAAGCGGGCGCGGGCGCCAGGGCCGGCGGTGGGTATGCCCGCCCGGCAGCGGGATACTCATGAGCGTGTTGCTGCTCGAACCGCCCGGTTGCGAGCGGCCGCGGCACGAGGCGATGACGATCGCCGCGGGGCTGGCTGTGGCCGAGGCCGTCGAGATGTCTGTTGGCCTGGCATGCGGGCTGAAGTGGCCTAACGACGTTCTGCTCGAGGACGCCAAGTTCGCCGGCGTTCTGGCCGAGACGAGAACGGTCGGCGGGGTCTCGGGCACGGTGATCGGCATCGGCGTGAACGTCAATGCTGCCCCGCCGGTCGAGTCGGTGGATCGCCCGGCGACTTGCATGGCCGACCATCTTGCCGGCCCGGTCGAGCGGGTGGAGGTTGTCCGCGCCTTGCTGATGCGCCTGGATGAGTGGGTGGGGCGGGTGGAGGCGGGGCAACTGGACGATCTTCATCGCGGCTTCCTGGCCAGGTGCCGGATGATTAACGAACGCGTCACGATCCGCTGCGGCGGGCGGTTGCACACCGGGCGGGTGCTGGACGTGGATCCGCTTTCGGGCCTGGTGCTCTGCTACGACGACGGGAGCAGGGCATACCTGCCCGCGGAAGCATCGAGCGTCGTATGATCGCGTGGTGACGTATGCCGCGAAACACCGTATATACATCAAGGTTTGATAGCCAGCGGGGAAAAGGAAGAGTCGAGACGTGGCGCGGTGGCGGTAGGATCTTGCCGCCAGGCAGGTCCGCAATCCGTTAGCGGCGTTTGTTGCTCGTTGGCCGCGGCGATGATATGATGGGGCTTTGGCGTCTGGGAACAGGACGGTTTAATGCGGCTCCATGCGTTTTCAAAGAGGCATCTGCTGGCGATTCTGCTGTTGTGCTCGCTGGTGATGTCGTTTGCGGGTTCGCGGGTGGCTCTTCCGCTTCGTCACGCGACACAGTTCGTGCTGGCGCCGCTTGGTGATGCGCCCATGTACGCGGCCACGAAAATCCAGGCCAAGCTCAACCGCCAGGCCGCGCCGCGATTGTCCGACGAGCAGGCCGATCAAGTGCAGGCCGAGAACCGCTACCTTCGCCGGCTGTCGGACTATTGGCAGGCCCAGAGCGAGGTTTATGAGCGTCAGGCCCAGCGGTTGGCGAATTTCCAGCGTATGTACGGCCCGACGGTCGACATTAGTTGCGAGTTGATCCCGGCGCATGTTGTGGGGGCCGGGTCGCTTCCATACGACCGCACCCGCGTGCTGGACGGCGGCGGCAGGCAAGGCATCAAGCCCGGCGACGTGGTCACCGTGCGGGAAGTCGCCACCAACCGTTCCAAGGCCCTGCCGCCCAAGCTGGCGGTGGTGAACGAATCCTCGCTGGTCGGGCGGATCCTCGATTCTGGCGCGTTCACAGCCCGGCTTCAACTGGTCACGGACCGGGGATTTCAGGTCAGCGCGCGTATCCGGCGCGTAATCGTTCCGGGCCAGGCGCGGACGGTGACGATCACCGAGGGCGGCCTACCGCGAATGACGCAGCTTACGCCCGAGAACAACACTCCAATCATGGTGCTTGCCACCGGCAACGGCGCGGACATGGTCATGGCGCCGGACGTCAAGGCGTACTACGAGGTCCAGCCCGGGGACCAGCTCTGGGCCAGCGCCGAAAAGGAGTACCTGCCGGTGGACATTTACATCGGCAAGGTCGAGAAGGTCGAGCTCAACGAGAAGGACTCGCGGCGAGTGACGGTTTACATCCGCCCGCACGCTGACGTTGCCAACGTTCGCGACGTGTTCATAATCAGTCCTCTAACCATGCAGGCCACAAAGCCCTAGCCGCCAGGAGACGCCCGGATGCGATGGATACCGCTTCTCATCCTGACCTACGTGGTGGTGCTGGCGGAGACCTGCGTCGGGTGGGTGCTGTTCATCGACAGCGCGTCGCTGGGGGCAGTCGGCCCGGACCTGGCCGCCATGGTGGTGGTGTTCGTCGCGTTCTATGCTCGCAGCGCCTCCGACGCGATGATCGCGGCCTGGATATTGGGCCTGGCGGTGGACCTGACCACCGGCGGCGGCATCGGGGCGATGACGGTCGTGGGGCCAATGGCCATCGCGTACTGCCTGGCTGCGGGACTGCTCTGGCGAGCGCGGGAGGCGTTCTTCCGCGAGCGGGCCGTCACGCAGGCGATGCTGGCCTTCGCGTTCGTCGCGTTGGCCCACGGGATGTGGGCGACCGCCCAGGCCATCCTCGCGCCGGGACACGTGAGTCTTGGCGATTACGGCCGAACCTTGCTCCAGGTGTTCGCCGTGGCGGGCTACACCGCCGTGCTGATGCCCCTGGCACACTATGTGCTTCGCAGGTGCCAGCGGTTCTTCCTCGTCTCGGCCGTGGGGCCGGGACGGCGGATGCGACGATAACCACCAGGGCCGCCGACGGTTTAATCAGCTTAAGACGCAACTGGGAACACGCAATCCGGCCAGGGGCCGGATCAGGCTAGGCGACAATGTATAAGCAGCGAATCAAGGTATTCCTCGGCCTGTTGGCGGCGGTATTCCTTTTGCTTGTCGGCAAACTGGTTCAGCTCCAGGTCATCGAGGGCAAGCAATACCGCCACAATGCCGAGGAGGCCATGCGAAAGGTGAGCATCCTTCCGGTGATGCGGGGCAAGATCACCGACCGCAAGGGGCGCATCCTGGCGATGGACGAGCCGTGCTTCGACCTTTGCCTTCACTACCGCCTGCTGACCAACGACCCGGTCTGGATTAGGGATCAGACCCGGCAGATCGCCCGCGAGAGGCGGATCGACAAGGCCGAAGCGGCGGTAGTTTACCAGCAGCGGGCTGACAGGACATGGGCGATGGCCCGCGAGCTTGCGGCCAGGGCGGGCATGAACCTGGACGCCGCCGCTGCCACCGCGGTCGAGAAGGTTCAGGCGGTCAGGCGGATCGTCAACCGCGACCGGGCCGATGAGATATCAGTCAGGGAGGAAGAGCAGTGCCACCCGGTCATTGCGGGGCTGGACGAGTTGACCGCCATCCGGCTGCGCACGGACGCCGACCAGATGATCGGCCTGTCCATCGAGCCCAGCCACCGCCGATGGTACCCGTTCGGTTCCGACGCATGCCACGTCATAGGGATGACAGGCAGGGTCTGGCCGGAGGAGATTGAGAGCCTGAACATCAAGGCCGACCAGGCGCCCTGGCTTGAGCGCATGCGGTCGAACTACCTGCCGGGCGACACGATCGGCAAGGTCGGCGTCGAGAAGATGTGCGAGCAGTACTTGCGGGGCCGGCGCGGCTACCGGCGGTACCGCCTCAGCGGCGAGACGCTCCGCGAGGAGCCAACCGTCCAGGGCGGCGACGTACACCTGACGCTCGACATCGTACTGGAAAAACAGATCGCCGAGATGTTCGAGGCCAAGGGCTTCACTGGGGCTGCGGTGGTGCTGAACCTCGGCGAGCCGCAGGTGCCGATGAACGAGGTGCTGGCGATGGTCTCGGTGCCGATGTACGACTTGAACGACTATGCCAAGAACTACCCCAGCTTGGTAACCGATGAGGTCCGCCTGCCACTGATGCACAGGGCCATCGTCCAGCGTTACCAGCCGGGCTCGACGGTAAAGCCCCTGGCGGCGATCGCGGCCCTGGCCGAGGGCGTCATAACGACCACATCGACCATCGACTGCCGCGGGTACATGTACAACCCGGACTCGTTTCGGTGTTGGATCTACAGGCGTTTTGGCGTTGGGCACGGGCCGCTGAACGTCACCGAGGGCCTCCAGCACAGTTGCAACATATTCTTCTACACCCTTGGCCAGCGCCTGGGGACGCGCCGGCTCTGCGAGTGGTTCTGCATGTTCGGCCTGGCCGAGCCGCCCGGCACGGGCCTGCCGAACGAGCGGGCGGGCACCGTGCCGACCGAGCAGTGGCTGCGGGCGAGGTCCAACAGAGGCTACCAGCCGGGCGATGCGCGTTTCATGGCCGTCGGGCAGGGGCTGCTGACCGTCACGCCGCTTCACATGGCCGACGCGATCGCGACTATTGCCCGCGACGGAGTGTTCCTCTCGCCGATGTTGGCCCTCGAGGCCGGACCAAAGCAGGTCCGGCGGGACCTGCCGATAGCCCCCGCCTACATCCAGGCCGTCAAGGAAGGCATGTACCGCGTGGTCAATGACCGCCAGGGCACGGCATACAAGTACTTTCACGGCCCAGGCGTCACGCCCGTCGAGGGCGTGGACATCTGCGGAAAGACCGGCACAGCTACGACCGCCCCTCAGCGGATAGACTCCAACAAGAACGGCAGGATCGACCAGGGCGACGAGATCGTCCGCAGCGGAGACACCGCGTGGTTCGTCTGCTTCGCGCCGCGGGACAACCCGCAGATCGCTCTGGCCGTAACCGTTGAATATGTCGGCGCCGGCGGAGGAGGCGGAAACGCCGGCCCCATCGGGCTGGAAATCGTCAGGCTGTGCAAGAATATGGGATACATTCGATAGAGGCTCCGCGAACGCTGTTTGAGAAACCGGCTATTGGCCCCGCAGAAAGGAAAAGACTCATGAGAAGACATGCAATCGCGACACTGGCGCTGCTGGCTGGCCTTTTGCAGGCGGGCGGCCTGTGCGCCTCGGACGACCTCCAGCGCAAGTTCGTCACTCCGCCGGAATCGGCCCGGGCGTGGTGCTACTGGTGGTGGCTTAACGGTGCGGCCAGCAAGGAGGGCATCACCCGCGACTTTACGGAGATGAAGCGGCAGGGGATCAGCGGCGCGCTGCTGTTTGACGCCGGCGAGGCCGGGCCGGATGCGCCGCGCGGGCCGCAGTTCATGAGCCCGGCGTGGCGCGAGATGTACAAGCACGCGGTGCGCGAGGCGGATCGTCTTGGGATCACGCTGACTGTGAACCTGTGCAGCGGCTGGGACTGCGGCGGGCCGTGGGTCACGCCGGAGCACGCCGCGAAGAAGATAGTCGGGGTATCGACGACGGTGAAGGGGCCCGGGAAGGTCAGCATCAAGCTGCCCCAGCCGGCCGCGGTGCAGGGCTACTACCGCGACATAGCGGTGCTTGCATGCCGGGTGCCCGAGGGCGAGTCGCCGGAACCGAAACTGACTGCCAGTTCCAGCTACCAGAAGTACTCTCCCGCACTGGCGATGGACGGAAAGGGCGACACTCGCTGGATTTCCAACGGCGACAAGCCCGGCATGGGGCCGACTCGGGACAAGCCCGAGTATCTCCAGTTCGACTACGACAAGGCCTGGCCGGCGGCTGGGCTCTACCTGAGGCCGTACCCCGACTGCGGCCCAAAGGAGATCGAAATCCAGTGCTCGGATGATGGTAAGGCTTACCGCACGATCCAACGGGCCGCCGTTGGGCCTGGCAAGGAAACCGTCATTGCGTTTGACGAGATACAGTCCACACATCTCCGGGTCGTGTTCCTGTCCTCCCATCCCTATCAGGGCAAGGAGAACTGGAATGTACAGGTGGCGGAGATCGCGCTGTTGACCCGTGCCGAACGCGAGAAGCCGACCCGAGCGAGGAAGGGGATCTGGGAGAGGGGGCGCACCGTGGACCTGACAAAGTTCGTGTCGGACGACGGGGGCTTGACCTGGGACGCTCCGGCCGGGGCGTGGCGTGTCATGCGGATCGGCTGCACCCTGCACGGCAACAAGACCAAATGCGTCGGCTCGGGACCGGTCGGCCTGGAGATAGACACGATGAACGCCGCGGCGATGGATGCCCATTTTGCCGAAACGGGGGCCAAGCTTATCGCGGACGCCGGCGAGCTGGCGGGCAAGAGCCTCCAGTATTTCCACATCGACAGTTGGGAGCTGGGCCAGCCCACCTGGACGCCGGCCATGCGCGAGGAGTTCCATCGGCGGCGCGGCTACGACCTGCTGACGTTCCTGCCGGCGCTGCTGGGGGAAACGGTGGACGACGCCGAGACCACCCGGCGGTTCCTGGCCGACTATCGCCGGACCGCGGCCGACCTGGTGGCGGCGAACTACTACGGCCGATTGCGCGAACTGACGCTTAAGGGCGGGCTTCGCGGCACGCACCCGGAATCGGGCGGGCCGTTCTTCGGGCACTGGATCGACGCACTTCAATGCGAAGGGATCAACGACATCCCCATGGGCGAGTTCTGGAGACGCCAGTCAGAGCCGGACGGCGACATCTCATGTAACCCCCCGCGGAAGAATCCATCCGTCAAACAAGCCGCGTGTGCGGCGCATATCTATGGCAAACCCATCTGCCAGGCCGAAGCTTTCACCTACATACACGCCGGCGACTGGACAGCCACCCCCTGGAACATGAAGGACATCGGCGATCAGGCATTCTGCCACGGCCTGACCCGCTACGTGCTCTGCTTCTGGGTCCACCAGCCGAAGTTGAACGACATACCGGGCTACCAGTGGGTCAATGTCGGCACGCACTTCGACACGAACATCACCTGGTGGAACATGGGCCATGCCTGGCTGACCTACATCGCCCGGTGCCAGCACATGCTGCGGCAAGGGCAGTTCGTGGCCGACTTCGCCTATTTCCAGGGCGAGGAAATACCGGGATTCATTGCCCCGCGCGACCTTCAGCAGCCGCTGCGCCCGGCGGGCTTCGACTATGATGCGATAAACGCCGAGGTGCTGCTCAAGCGTGCGGCCGCCAAGGATGGCCGGCTTGTCCTGCCGGACGGCATGAGCTATCGATACCTGGTGCTGCCGCACCGCGCGAACTGGACGGTCTCCCCGGAGGTGCTGCGGAAGATCGAGGAACTTGCCAAGGGCGGCGTGACGATCGTCGGCCCCAGGCCGGCCCAGGCGCCCGGCCTGACCGATTACCCGGAGTGCGACAAGCAGGTAAAGAAACTGGCCGACTCATTGTGGGGACCGGACGCGACCCAGTCGGGCAATCGCCAGTGCGGCGCCGGGCGCGTGATCTGGGGCAAGTATCTCGACGAGATCGTCAAGGCGGATGGATTGAAGCCGGACGTCGAGTTTCGCGACGCGGGCCCCAACATGAAGCTCGATTGGATTCATCGTCGCATCGGGGACATCGATGTGTATTTCCTGAGCAATCAGGCGGCCGTCCCGGCCTCCGTGACGGTGGCCTTTCGCGTCAGCGGTCCTTCGACTGCGCTCAGGGCAGGCAGGCAGCCCGAGCTGTGGGATGCGGTCACCGGCCAAATCCGCGATCTGCCTGATTGGCGCGAACAAGACGGGCGGACGGCAGTGCCGATGGTGTTCGCGGCGCGGCAAAGCTGGTTTGTGGTCTTCCGTAAGCGGGCCGATAGCGGCAGCCCGAAGGAAGCCGCGAACTTCCCCAAAATCAAAAGGGAGGAGCAAATCGCCGGGCCTTGGGAGGTGACGTTCGACCCCAAGTGGGGCGGGCTGGGGCGCGTGGCTTTCGAGAAGCTCGACGACTGGAGCAAGCGGACCGAACCGGGCATCAGGTACTACTCAGGCACGGCCACCTATCGCAAGACGTTTGACCTGCCTGAAACGTTGCGGCAGGGCAAGCGGCGTGTATATCTCGACCTGGGCCTCGTAAAGGACCTCGCGGCCATACGCCTCAACGGCAAGAACATTGGCGTGGTGTGGACGGCCCCGTGGCAGGTGGAGATAACCGATGCCCTTAAGCCGACCGGCAACCGCCTTGAAATAGATGTGGTCAACCTCTGGCCCAACCGGTTGATCGGCGATGCCGCGCTGCCGACCGAGAAACGCCGCACCGTGACCAACGTTACGACCTATAAGAAGGACTCCCCGCTGCTGGAGTCCGGGCTCCTGGGGCCGGTGACTCTCCAGCAAGGCGAGTGACGATGCCGCGTCTACCTGACGCCCGGCTTACGAGAAACTGATGCTCTACACGCTGAAGACATACCTGAAGTTCACAAGCTGGCCGATAATCCTGGCCATGCTGGTGCTCATGAGCATCGGGTTCATGGCCATCTCGGCCTCCGAGCGGGCCGACCCGAATATGCAGGGCTTTGCCACCAAGCAGGCCATCTTTGCCTGCGTGGGCCTCCTGGCGTTCGTCTGCATCACCCTCGTGCCTTACCAGACCGTGGGGCGCCTGGCGTATCCGCTGTTCGCCATAACACTTGCGATCCTCGCCCTCGTGCTGATGCTGCCGCCGATCCGCGGCTCGCGCCGGTGGATCGACCTGGGCATCATCGCGCTTCAGCCTTCCGAGCTGGCAAAGATATCCTTCATCATCCTGCTGGCCTGGTATTTGCGAATGGGCGACCATTACCGCAAGCTGCTGGGCCTGGCCGTGCCGTTCGTGCTGACTTTCGTGCCGATGGCACTGGTGCTTATCGAGCCGGACCTCGGCACCAGTCTGCTGTTCCTGCCGACTCTCTACATAATGCTCTTCATGGCTGGGGCAAAGTTGCGGCACCTGCTGGGAATCGTCGCCCTGGCCACCGTGCTGCTGTTTCTGCCCGTGCCGCACACCCTGCCGGCCGACATGCCCTCCTCCGAACGCCTGGACCACGAGGCCCTGGCGTACTGGTCCGACCCCAACAGCGGCAGGGCTGTCTCCGCCGCTTCCCTGGTCAAGATGAAACGCCACCAGATCAGCAGGATCGTCGGCTGGCTCAGGCAGGATCAGGCGCGAGTTGTCCAGGGCACGGGCTACCAGTTGCACCAGTCCAAGATGGTGCTCGGCGCGGGCTGCCTCACCGGGCAACGCCGCAGCAGCCTCGTCAACGAGTACTTCCGCATGCTGCCGGACGACCATACCGACTTCATCTTCAGCGTCGTCGGAGGCCTGTGGGGCCTGGCCGGGTGCGTGGGGGTGCTCCTGTGCTACGTGCTCATATTCATCTCCGGCGTCGAGATCGCCGTGTGTACGTACGATCCCTTCGGAAGGCTGCTGGCGGTGGGGGTTATGGCCCTGCTGTTCTCGCAGTTGTTCATCAACGTCGGCATGACTATGGGCCTCATGCCGATAACCGGCATGACCCTGCCTCTGGTCAGCTACGGCGGCTCGTCGCTGGTGGTCAACTGCCTGGCGCTGGGGCTGCTGGTCAACGTCGGGCAGCGCAGGCCCATGCTGCTGGGCAAACACCCATTCGAGTTCGGCGAAAAGAAAGAAAAGCCCCCGGCCCCATATGGCCCGTTTGGACAAGCTTAGGGATGGTCCCTTGGCGCGGTCTTTGGGCGCAACCAAGAAGATATCAACGAAGTCAAACATGAGCCTTCGGCTCACCCGAAAAAACGAAAAGAGTCATAGGCTCTGCCCGATCGGCCCCGGCGGGGCCGGGGATTGTAGCCATGGGTGAAGCGCAGCGAAACCCGTGGAATGGGAATCCCAATTATCCTTATCGCCCCGGCAGGGGCGATGGAGAGATTCCTCCGCCCCTGCCGGCCTTAGGCCCCCGAGGGGGGCGAGAAGTCCCATTGCGACCTCGGGACCTGAGATATATGAGCTTCTTCTCGGAACAGAGAGCGGTGTAATCACCATGACAGCCGATATGCCAATCGATGATCCGCTGCCGCTGTCCCAGCCAGTGCCGCCGGACGTGCGCCTCGACTGCACGACTGTCGAACTGCTCGACGGCTACAACACGCCCGCGCACGTGTACACCGCCCGTGCGGCGCAGTCGCAGCCGCAACGCCAAGACCCCGTGGTCTACCTGCATGGCATCCAATCGCATCCGGGCTGGTTTTCCGGCTCTGCCGGCTACCTGGCGGGCCGCGGCCACCCCGTGCTGCTGCCGACGCGCCGCGGAAGCGGATCCAACACCGTCGCCCGCGGCGACGCCGCCTCGGCCGAGATACTGTTGGAAGACGTTGCAACCTGCTGCCGGGCGGCGATGGCGATGTATGACGCCCCGCGAGTGAGGCTTGTGGGCGTAAGCTGGGGCGGCAAGCTCGCGGCCGCGTTTTGCCTGCGGCGATGGCCCGGCGTCGAAGTCGGCTCGCTGACGATGGTCGCGCCCGGCATCGTATCGAAGGTGGATGTCCCGCTGAGTGAGAAGCTGGCGATAGGGCTTGCCCTGCTGGGCCGCCCGGCGCCCGGTGCCCCTCGCGGCGGCGCCATGTTCGACGTGCCGCTGAGCGACGTGGAACTCTTCACCGACAACCCGCCCATGCGGGACTATCTCGCCCGCGACCCGTACCGCCTGCACCGCGCAACGGCCAGGTTCCTGTACGCCAGCCGCCGCCTGGACTCGATGCTCCGGCCGGCGTCCGGCCTGGGGCTCCCACGGGGGGCGCTGTCGCTGCCCGCGACGCTGCTGCTGGCCGGACGTGACCGCATTGTAGACAACGACGCGACCGGCCGGATCATTGCCCGCCTGACGGCCGGCAAGGCACACGTCGAACAACTCGACGCCGCCCACACCATCGAATTCGAGCCCGACCCCGCCACCTTCCACGCCGCCCTCCTGACGGCCGTGCGACGTCAATAAGCAGGGATGAAGAAACAGCAGGATTTCACGCAGAGTTCGCAGAGAACGCTGAGATAAGAAGAAACACAAGAAGCCTCTTGAGGGGGATTAAAGGATTGTATGATTCAAGTCTTACCTCCCCCTCTTTGGCTTTTACCCTCTGCGTTCTCTGCGACCTCTGCGTGAACCTGTTTCTTCCTCACCCCCTGCATCCCTGCTATTTGGCCGCGTTGTAGCCGGTGCTTTTCCAGACGACCTTTGCCCCGCCGAGTTTGGTGAGCGAGAGAATCAGCGCCCACATGGTCACGGCGCAGC
>CAZSBS010000166.1:0-10791 GCA_964605095.1 uncultured Planctomycetaceae bacterium
GACCACTGGCACGCGATCATCACGCTGGCGGCCCTGCGAAGCGGCAAGGACATCTACTGCGAGAAGCCGCTCACCCACAACATCCACGAGGCCGTCGAGGTCATCAAGGCGGTCGACGCCAACAAGCGCATCCTGCAGACGGGTTCGATGCAGCGATCCATGAAGGAGTTCCGCGTGGCCTGCGAGCTGGTTCGCAACGGCGCCATCGGCAAGCTTCAGCGGGTGGAGTGCAGTTTCGGCGACCCGGGCATTCCGTGCAACCTGCCGGAAGAGCCCATGGAGGCGGGGCTGGACTGGAACATGTGGGTCGGGCCGGCGCCGATGCGCCCATACAACTCGGTGCTAAGCCCGAGGGGCGTTCACAGGCACTACCCGAACTGGCGCGGTTACCGCGAGTTCGGCGGCGGCATGGTCACGGATTGGGGCGCCCATCACCTGGACATCGCCCAGTGGGGCCTGGGCATGGACAACAGCGGCCCGGTGGAGGTCCGCCCGCCCCAAACGCCCGGCGCCAAGCGCGGCGCGACGCTCGTCTACGCAAACGGCGTAACAGTGATCCACAAGGACGGCTTCGGCGTGGACTTCTTCGGCACCGAGGGCGAGGTGCAGGTCAATCGCGGGACATTCACCTTCTCCAGAGGCGGCAAGATGATCGCCAAGTTCACCGGCCGGGCTGACAAAACATCCTGCGGGGCCGAGGTGCAGAAGGCGGAGAGGGAGTATCTGAAGGACGCGAAGGTCAAGCTCTACGTCAGTTCCTCACACGTCGACGATTTCCTGGCGCGGGTCAAGGATCGCTCCAAGCCGATCTGCAGCGAGCAGGTGGGCGGCCGGTCTGCAATCTGCTGCCACCTGGTGAACCAGGTCTACTACCACGGCAAGCTCATCAAGTGGGACCCGGCGAAGTTCGCTTTCACCGGCGGCACGGGCGATCCGAAGTGGTTGACCCGTGACTACCGCAGCCCCTGGACGGTCTAGCAACGGCGTAAGTTTGAACGATGACGCCGCCATCGCAACGGCCCTTCGGATTGACTGCGCCTAGGGTCTATATTACAACGTATCAGTAACGTGAACTCCCGGCGGTTGTTTAATATGTGTCGGGGCTTTAGTGGCCCTGCTTTCTGAAGTCTGGCAAGAGGGTCATGCTATGTTAGTCCCGGAAAATCAGGCAAGATTGTCCACGCCGTTCGCGATCCGGCACGCGTTTGCCGGGTGTTTTTATCGCTTTTGTTACTTCTTTGGAATATTGATCATGAGTTCTCTCGGGTCGAACTTCGCCGGCGCCGTCGAATTCCCCAACGTCCCCCCGCTTCGCGGGCTGGAAGATGTGTCCAATCAGCAGGTGAAGCTTCGCGGCGGGTTCTGGGGTCCGCGGCTCAAGACACAGATCGACGTGACCATCCCCCACTCGCTCGACTGCCTTGAGAAGGACGGTCACGTCACGAACTTCGACAAAGCGGCCAGCCAGGCCAAGGGCGAGCCGAGCGGGCACATGGCCTTTGACTCGGACCTTTACAAGGCCCTGGAGGGCGCGATGTACTGCCTGCAAAACAGCAACGACGACCAGTTGAAAAAGCGCGTCGACGGCATCCTCGACCGCATCCTGGCCGCCCAGCAGAAGGATGGGTTCCTGATCGCGTACTTCATCCTTCGCGACAGCGACCAGCGTTGGGAGAACATGCGGCTGATGCACCAGTTGTACAACGCTGGGCACTTCTTCGAGATGGCCGTCGAGCACTATCGGCTGACCGGGAAGACCAACGTCCTGGACGCGGCCAAGCGGTTTGCCGACCTCATCGACACCGTCTACGGACCCGGCAAGCGGTACGATGTTTGCGGCCACGAGGAGGTCGAACTGGCACTGGTCAAGCTCTATCGCGCCACAGGCGAGCGCCGCTACCTGGAGCTGGCGAGGTTCTTCCTGGACGAGCGCGGCTACGCGCACGGCACGGAGCGTAAGCCATTCGACCCGAACACCGCCGTCATGAAACCGATACCCGACGGCCTGACCGGCCAGGACAAGGTCCGCGAGCTTCGCCGCGACCGCAACAGCGTACGCGACGGCCGGATGCAGGACCACAAGCCGCTGATCGAACAGGAAGGCGCCATTGGCCACGCCGTTCGGGCGGGATACGTGTACTCGGCCATGGCGGACATCGCGCGATTCATGGACGCTCCCAAGTACCAACAGGCGGTAGAGCGCATCTGGAACGACGTGGTCGCCCGCAAGATGTACATCACCGGCAGCATCGGCACAGCCCAGTACCACGACGAGGGCTTCGGCGACCCGTACCTGCTTCCCAACAGGACTTATTGCGAATCGTGCGCCAATATCGCCAACGCGCTGTGGCAGCATCGCATGAATCTGCTGACGGGCCAGGCCAAGTACGCCGACGTGATGGAGCTGGCGCTCTACAACGGGGCGATCTCGGGAATCTCGCTTTCCGGCGACGGTTTCTTCTATCAGAACCCGCTGGCCAGCAAGGGCGGGCGGCGAAGTTCGTGGATCGGGCTTGCGTGCTGCCCGACAAACCTGGCGAGGATCATTCCGGAGGTCGGCGGGTTCGCCTACGCGGTCGCCAAGCAGCGGGCGTACGTCAACCTCTACGTGGCGGGCGAGGCCTCGCTGAAGCTCGACAACGGCCCTGCCCTCAAGCTGGCCCAGCAGACCGAGTACCCGTGGAAGGGCCAAGTGCGATTGACGGTCACGCCGGAGAAACCGACTGAGTTTGAGTTGTGCCTGCGGATTCCCGGCTGGGCCTTGGGCCG
Organism: uncultured Planctomycetaceae bacterium; assembly: GCA_964605095.1. Classification (GTDB taxonomy): domain Bacteria; phylum Planctomycetota; class Phycisphaerae; order SM23-33; family SM23-33; genus JAUWQU01. Next base: position 2,770 of record CAZSBS010000166.1, read on the forward strand.
GCCCGTGCCCAGCAACCTGTACCGCTTCGCCGATGCCGCCGCGGCGCCGATAGTGCTGAAGGTCAACGGCAAGCCCGCCGAGGCCGCACCCGCCGATGACGGCTACGTACACCTCCGGCGCCACTGGCAGGCGGGCGACGTGGTTGAACTGGACCTGCCCATGCCCGTCCGACGTGTGCTGGCAAACGAGAACGTCAAGGATGACCTGGGCAAGGTCGCCCTGATGCGCGGCCCGGTCGTCTACTGCCTGGAGGCGGTCGATCAGCCCGAGCTGGACGTCTCTCGCCTGACGCTGCCGCGAGAGACCAAGTTGACAGCGGAGCATCGAGCGGACCTGCTCGGCGGCGTTACCGTCATACAAGCCCGGATCCCATCCGGCGGTCAGAACCCTGTAACCGTGACTGCCGTGCCGTACTACGCCTGGGCCAACAGGGACAAGGCCGCAATGACGGTCTGGATCAACGAGGTTCCACCCGCCGGCAAGGCTGCCCCCGCCGGCAAGTAGAGTGGCGTTTCAGAAAGGCTCAGAGGACGCCAATATGACTCAAAAGAACGGTCTTACGCGAAGGGACTTTCTAATGAAGACAGGCGCCACGGCCGGGCTGGTGGCGGCGGCCCTCGCGCCGGCTGGGCTGGGCGCGGCCGAGGCGGGCGGCGAGGCACAAACGGCAAACACGGCAAACACGGCAAAGAAGCCGAACGTCATCTACATCCTGGCCGATCAACTGCGATACGAGTCCGTCGGCTACGCCGGGGACGCCAAGGCACGCACGCCCAACATCGACCGCATGGCGGCCGAGTCAGTCAACTTCCGCCAGTGCGTGTCCACCATGCCGGTTTGCGCGGCCTACAGGGCGTCGCTTTTCACGGGCAAGTACCCGTCGAGCACGGGCATGGCCATCAACGAAATTCGCATGAATCCCAACCATCGCTGTCTTGGCCACGTGGTAACCGAGGCCGGGTACGAGACGGGCTACATCGGCAAGTGGCACCTTTGGGCCAACAACTCCAACCACGGCGCCATGAGCAGCTCCTACATCCCGCCGGATATGAGGAAATACCGCCTGGGCTGGGACGGGTTCTGGGCAGCGTACAACTTTAACCACCAGTATTACCATAACTTCTACTACATGGACGAGCCGGCCAAGCACACGTACCCCGGCTACGAGCCCGACGGCCAGACCGACATGGCCATCGACTTCATCCGCAAGAATGCGGGCAAGGACAAACCGTTCTACCTGACGCTGTCGGTGGGCACGCCCCACGACCCGTGGAGCCCCAAGAACGTGCCCGAGAAGTACCTCGACATGTTCAAGGACGTGGAGTTCCCCCTGCCGGCAAGCTGGTCGGACACGCCCGATCCGTACATGGACCGCTGCACGGACCCCAAAAGGTGGCTGGAGTCCTGGAAGCCCAACATGCCCGGCTACCAGCGCGTGTACTACGCGATGACCGCCAACCTGGACCACAACGTCGGGCGGCTGATGCAGGCCGTCAAGGACGCCGGCATAGAGAAGGACACGATCATCGTCTTCACGTCCGATCACGGCGAGATGTTCGGCGCAAACTCGCGGGTCTATAAGCTGACGTTCTACGAACCGTCCTCACGTGTTCCGATGCTCATCCGCTGGCCCGGCAAGATCCCCGCCGGACAGGTCTCCGACGCCTGCATGGGCACGCCGGACATCATGCCCACGCTGCTGGGGCTGATGGGCCTGGGCATTCCCGACTCCGTCGAGGGGATGGACCTTAGCCCCCTGGCCAAGGGCCAAAAAGGCCCCGAGCCCGAGTTCGCATTCCTCCAAGGGCTGGGTCACACGTATCAGTGGAATGATGGCTTCGAGTGGCGGGCCGTGCGAGACAAGCGGTTCACGTACGCCGTCTATCTGCGCGACAAGTCGGAACTGCTCTTCGACAACCAGTCAGACCCGCTCCAGATGAAGAACCTCGCGGCCGACCCAGCCCACAAGGAAACGCGGGACCGCCTTGGGGCCCAACTGGCCGGGAAGATGAAGGAACTCGGCGACACGTTCGAGAAATGCTCCTGGTATCGGGACCACTGGACGGACGGCAAGAGAAACATCATCGCCTCGGCCAGGGGCAAGTTCTGAGCCTGCCACGGCGCTGCCGCGTGTTCGCCCGGAAGGCTTCGCCGAACCGGCCCTGGCCGGATTCGCTTCTTATTTCCCAGGCCGATCCGTTCGGAACGTCAGCGCAGGCAGGTGCGCGGAGTTGAAAAGGTTCGCCCAGGGATGGCTCCGGGCCCAGCCGTAGCGGACGTTGACGGGGGCCTGGACCTTGTCGCTCGACACGACCACGCACTGCCCGTCGATCTTCCCCTCGGCCCACTGGTACGCCCCGTCGGCCCCGGCGACCTCGAAGCCCTGGAGCTTCTGGCCGTCCGGCACGGCCAGGCCGGCGGCGTGCGTGAACTTCACGCGGATAGCCTTGCCCTCGACCGAGTGCGAGTCGTAGATCGGGCCGTAGAACTCGACTTCTTTGCCGTAGACGAATCCCATCGCCACCCGGCACGCCCGCACCCCATAACCGGACTTGTTGGTCGGGTGAACACCCGAGCCAAGGTCGCCGGCGGAGGCCATCGCCGTGTTGGGATGCCGCATGATGCGAATGTGCAGTTCGCGGTACTCGCCGGCGTTGGCGGCGTTCGGATTGGCGGGCTGCGGGGCGAACTTCTCAGCCTTGCAGGTCACCGGGTCGTTGACATCCCACGCACAGCCCCCGCCGCTGGGCTTCTGGATGTAAAGGAACGGGAAGTCGCCCTGGCCCCACGTCTTCCGCCAGCCTTTTATCAGGGCGCCCATCATCGTGAACTGGTCTATGGCAGCCACGGCCGTGCCGGACTCGCCCTGATCCCAAAGCACGCCGCGGATGGCGTAGGGCACTACCGGCTTGACGTGCGCGGCGTACAGGTCGCCTGCTTTGAACGGCCCCTGCGGCCGCCTGGGCGCCTTCTTGCCCTGGTCCTTGGCGGCCTTGGCGGCCTTCTCCCACTCAGCCAGCGCCTTGGCGTACGCGGCCTGCTGCTCGGCCTTGTCGCCCGAGCCGATGCCGGCCTTCTTCAACAGCGCCTGGCTGGCCTCGTCGTCGGCGAGCATCTCGGGGCTCAGCCACCGGCCCGAAGGCGTGCCGCCAACAGCGCCCACGACCAGGCCGAGCGGCACGTCCAACTCCTTCTGAAGCGGCAGGCCGAAGGAAAACAGCAGCGCCGAGAATCCAGTGATGTTGCCCGCCTCCGCCTGCTGCCAGCCGCCGCGGCTGTACAGCCGCAGCTTGGGATAAGGCCCGCCAGCGGCCATCGCCGTCAGGACGGGATCGTTCTTGGAGAACCCGCCCGCCCCCCCGGCCATGTTCGACTGGCCCGAGCCCAGCCAGACCTCGCCCACGACCACGTCGTCAAAGACGATCGGCTTGGCGCCGCCGCTGACGGTCATCTTGGCCGGCTCGCCGACCTTCATGGCATCCAGGCGCGCCACCCACTTGCCGTCCTTGTCCGCCTCGACCTGCTTTGTCTGATCGCGGAACGCGACGGTAACTTTCTCGCCCGGCCCGGCCGTGCCCCAGACTGGAACCGCCATGTCGCGCTGAAGGACCATGTGATCGCTGAACATCTTGTCAACGGCGACCTCGCCCGCGGCGAAACCGGCGAAAAGGCCGACGATAACCAGACACACTGCGGCATGTCTTGCGGTAACGTTCGTTATGCGATTCTCCTTCAGAGAAAGGGTATGCAAATGCCGCGACCGCCCCTGGCGGCCCGGCCCGGGTCCGACACAGGTCCGGCCCAGGCCCAGGTCCGACACAAGAGTTCAACATCCCGGCGCCGGGCGGGTTTCGCGGCAATGGCGTGGGGCATCCACGGCGTTCACGGCCACGGGCGGGGGCTACTCCTAATCGGGCGCATCAGGCAGTTTGGGGGTGGGCTTGTCCGTGAGGTAGTTGCCTCTGGTGACCACTTTACGGCCTGACTTGGCCTCGAGCTGGCGGCGGGCGTTTCCCGCCACCGTCCCGCCTTGTAAGCCTTTTCGTCCGTTGAGGTCAGTTTCAGTTGTCCACAAATTGTAGATAACTGAAACTGACCGGTTCGGCAGGCCCGTAGGGCCGAAAGCATTTGGCCGGCCCTGTCGGGCCTGAAAGACGCCGGGCAGATGCCGCCGCCCCGCAAGTCAGGCTTGCCTGGCTGACTTTCGGCCCAGGGCTACGACGATGTTCTGGAGCAGGATGAACACGAGCACCAGCGTGCCGATGGCGATGCTCGTCCACCACGAGCTCAGGGTGCCCTTATTGGTGATGATGGTCTGGATGAGTCCGAAGATCAGCACGCCCATCAGCGTGCCGGCCAGGTATCCCACGCCGCCGGAAAGCAGTGTTCCGCCGATTACGGCCGCCGCGATGGCGTCTAACTCCAGGCCCATTCCCGCGTTGAGCGGATCGCCTTTCTGGACGCTGAAGGTGTAGACCACGCCGGCCGCGGCGGAGCAGAAGCCGGCCAGCGCGTAGACCAGCACCTTGGTGCGTGCGACGGGCAGGCCCATGAGCACGGCTGACTTTTCATCGCCGCCGATGGCGTAGATGTTTCGCCCGAACTTGCGGTAGTGGGCCAAGTACATTCCCCCCGCCAGCAGCACCAGCAGGCAGATCGTGCTCAGCGGCACGTCCACGTCCGGCGTCAGCGAGAAACGCAGCGTGTCCTGGACCGTCACCGCGTAGAAGGGATGCTTTATGCTCAGCGACTCGGACTTGATCATGAACGCCATTCCCCGGGCGAAGAACATCCCGCCGAGAGTCACCAGGAACGGCGGCAGCTTGAAAAAATGGATCAGGCACCCCATGGCTGAGCCGAACAGCGTGCCGACGGCCAGGGCAATCGCGATGGCCGCCACGGGATGCATGCCGTGAGGCAGAAACCCGCTGACGTGGCCGACCACGCGAGGGTCGAGCCGCGCATCGAAGCACAGCGTCGCGATCAGTATGCTCGTGAATGCCACCACCGACCCGACGGACAGGTCGATCCCGCCGGATATTATGACCAGCGTGGTGCCGATGGCGGCTATGCCGAGGACGGCGTTCTCGTCGCGGAACAGGTCCGCCAGCACGCTGAGCGAGCCGAAGCCGCGGTCGTGGAACGCGGCCAGGCCGCTGACATAGAGCACCGCCAGCACCGCGGCGCTGGCAAGCAGCGGGATGTACCGGCTGTCCACGCGAAGCTTCATGCCGACGCCCTCCGCCCGAGCACCGCGCGGATCGGCGTCATCAGCCGTCCGACCCGTCGGCGGAACTCCGCCGACTGGAGCAGGCAGACCGCCACCACCATGATCGCCTTGGGAACCAGCGCCTGATCGGTGCTGAGCCCGTGCATCAGCATGGTCGTCGTAAGAGTCTGGATCAACAGCGCACCCAGCAGCGAACCGAGCAGGTAGAACCGCCCGCCTGTCAGGGCCGTGCCGCCGATAACCACCGCCATGATCGCGTCGAGTTCAAGGTAAAGGCCGGTCTTGCTCGGGTCGGCGGTGCGTATGTTCGACGTGTAGATCAGCCCCGCGACGGCGGCGAAAAGGCCCGAGAGGCTGTACACCGCGAACTTCACGGCCGAGGCATTGATGCCCGCGTACCGGCTGGCGACGTCGTTGTCGCCGACGGCCTCGACGAACAGGCCCAGCGCGGTTTTGCGCGTCAGCAGGATCGTCGCCACGGCCGCCACGGCAACGATCGTCACCGCCAGAGGCAGGTAGAACAGGAACCCGTTGCCGATGTACGCGAACTGGTCGTAGGCCGGGTAGGCCGGATGAATGGTGATCCGCCGGCCCTCGGTGATGAGCATCGCCACGCCGCGCCCAGCCACCATCAGCACGAGCGTTGCCACCAGCGGCTGGACGCGAAAGAAGGCCACGAGCAGGCCGCTGAACATCCCAGCCAGCAGGCACACTCCAACCGCCGCGCCCAGCACGGCCGGCAGAGGCAGGCTGCCCTGCTCGATGAGTCCCGCGGCCACCGCGCCGGATATCGCCATCACCGCGCCGACCGACAGGTCCACGCCGCCCGTGGCGATCACCAGGGTCATGCCAAGGCTCAGCAGCATCACCAGCGAGCCGTTCTTGAGCACGTCGATCGTCGAGCCGAACAAGTGCCCCTCCAGCCATTCCAGCCGGAAGAAACCGTCGGTCCAGACGAGGTTGTAAAGCAGCAGCAAGCCCAGCGCCACGCCGGGCCAGAGCAGCTTGCTCGCCCATGCGGGGACTATTCGCCTGGCCTTGTCACTCATGTGACGCCCCCCCCGCTTGCTATGGCTTGCATGATCGACTGCTCGCTGATGAGCCCGCCGGCGAGCTCGGCCACCTGGCTGCGGTCACGAAGCACCACCACTTGCTGACTCGTGCGAACGACCTCGTCGAGCTCCGAGCTTATGAACAGTATGGCCATGCCCGCCTGTCGAAGGCGGGCGATGAGCCTTTCGATCTCCGCCTTGGCGCCCACGTCGATGCCGCGCGTCGGCTCGTCGAGGATCAGCAACCTGGGCTCCATCGCAAGCCAGCGAGCCAGCAGGACCTTCTGCTGGTTGCCGCCGGAGAGGTTGGCTACCAGTTGCTCCGCACCCGGCGTGCGGATGTCCAGCACACTGATGAACTTCTCGACCAGTTCGGCCTGCTTTCGGCCGGGAAGGCGGCGCCACGCCCCCCGGCCCGCCTGGAGGGCGAGCATGATGTTCTCACGCACCGAGAGGTTCGGGATAATACCAGCGGCCCGGCGGTCCTCGGGGATGAAGGCGAAGCCAAGTCGTATGGCACGGCGCGGCGAGCCGATGGTAACGCCCTTGCCCTCGACGCGAATGGACCCGCTGTCAGGGCGGTCGATGCCGAACAGCAGCCTGGCCGTCTCGGTCCGCCCGGAGCCCAGCAGCCCCGCCAGGCCGACGACCTGCCCCCGACGCAGCACCATGCTGACCGACGAAACCGCGCCGCGCCGGCCCAGGCCGTCAACGGCCACGAAGGGGGCCTCGTCCGCCACCGCGGCCTCGGCACTCCCGGCGGCGGTAGCTGTGGCAGGGGCGATCTCACCGGGATCCTTGCCGATCATCCGGGCAATCAGCTCGATCCTCGGCAGTTGGTCGGCCTGGTACTGGCCTACCAGCCCGCCGTTGCGAAGCACCGTGATTTGGTCGCTGACGCGGTAAACCTGGTCCAGGAAGTGCGTGATGAATACGATCCCGATCCCCTGATCGCGCAGACGGCGAAGCAGGGCGAAGAGCTGCTCGACCTCGTTGTCGTCCAGGCTGCTCGTCGGCTCGTCGAGGATCAGCACCCTGGCTGAGATGTCCAGCGCCCGCGCGATGCTCACCATCTGCTGAATCGCGATGGAATAGCCGGAGACCTGGCGTTTTACGTCGATGGCAAGCCCAAGCCGGGCCATCGCCGCCTCGGCCCGCCGGGCCATCGAGCCCCAGCGGATGGTCCCAAGGCGCGTCGGCTGGCGGCCCAGGCAGATATTCTCAGCCACCGACAGGTTCGGGATCAGGTTCACTTCCTGGTAGACGGTGCTGATGCCAATGGCCTCGGCCTGCATGGGACTTGCCGGCTTTACGGCCCGGCCTTCCAGCAGGATGCTGCCGGCGTCAAGCGGATAAACGCCGGTGAGCACCTTGATCAGCGTGCTCTTACCGGCGCCGTTCTCGCCCATAAGGGCGTGGACCTCGCCCCGGCGAAGCGTGAAGTCCACCGTGTCAAGGGCCTGCACGCCCGGAAAGCTCTTGGAGATGCCCCGCATCTCCAGCAATACGCTGTCGGACGGACCGCCCATCAATACTTCCGGCTGCCGATTACGTCCTTGGCCGTGGTCTGGTCGTAGACGCCCTCCTTGACCTTCACGCGCTTCGTGACCAGCGCCTCGGCCAGATCGAACACCGCCGGGCCAAGCAGCGGGCTGCACTCGACGGTGCAGTTGAGCTCGCCTGCCACCATGGCCTCGAACGCCGCCTTGACGCCGTCGACGGAGACGATCTTGACGTCC
>CAZSBS010000167.1:0-10724 GCA_964605095.1 uncultured Planctomycetaceae bacterium
ACCAGCGGTTCTTGAAGCGATGGCCCAGACTCGCGACGCCGCCGTAGCGGGTCTCGTCGTAGGTCTCTCGCCCGCGGTTGAACAGGAACGCCTGCAACGAGGCCGAGTAGGACAGGTCGAAGATCGCGGGGTTTTCCCACTCGATATTGAAGCGGCTCATCTGGGTGCCCGGCTCAGCCGTGATCCGCATGGTCTGCCCGGCCCCCTTGAACGCCTCGCCGTGGATGAACTGCCTCCAACTATCTGGCCAGGCGAGGATGTCGAAGTTCCGCTGGGTCAGCGAGACGGTCCCCAGCAGGCCGCTGTTGGTGCTGATGCCGGCGCCGATGACGAACTCGGCGGTTCGGCCTTCCTTCACCTGGACCATCACGTCGCGGACATCCGGCCTGTCGCCGACGGGCGTGATGTTGACGTCCTCGAACAGCCGGCTTTCGAGCAGGCGGCTCTTGGACTCATCGAGGGCGACCGTGTTGAAGAGCTGCTCCGGGAACACCTGCAGCGTGCGGCGGATGACGCGGTCCTGCGTGATGGTGTTGCCGCGGATGTCGATCTTACCGACGCGGTACTGGTCGTCCTCGCGGATGGTGACGACGAGGTTCAGCAGCGCCGGCCTGCCCAGGGGCTTTGCCCAGTCCGGCGGCGGTGCGGTGGGGTTGAGGAACTGGCGCCTGGTGGCGACGCGGGCGTTGATGTACCCCAGCTCGCCGTAGGTGTCCTCGACCTTCTTGGTGTCGCGGCGGAGAGTCACCTCGGTGAAGAACTCGCCCTGGGCGAACTTCAGCCGACGGGCGAGCTCGCTGTCGCTGAAGACCTTGTTGCCCTCGAAAATGACCTTGTTGATCCGGTATCGCGGGCCTTCCTTTATAAGGAACGTCAGCGTGGCGTCCTCGCGGTTCGGGGTGAAATCCAGCAGCCTGCCCACTTCGCAGTCCAGGAAGCCCTCGGCGATGTACATATTGCGGATGGTAAGCTCGTCCTGAGCGACCTGGTCGGTGTCCAGGTAGCCATCGACGAACGGCCAGAAACGCTGCGACGAACTGATGGACTGCTTGAGCTTGAAGCGGCCGTAGAAGTCGTTGCCCTGGAACCTGATCTTGCGGACCAGGACCTTTGGGCCTTCGATGATCTTGTAGACCACCTCGCGCTTGTCGGTCAGCAGGGGCTGGTCGACGGTGACCGTGGCGAAATGGTAGCCCTTGGACTTGTACTTGTTGAGGACCGCCATCCGCCCGGATTCGACGTTAAACGCGCTGAGCGGATCGTGCTGGCCGAAGGTCAACTCCTTGGAAAGCTCGTCGGCCTTGAAAGACTTGTTGCCCTCGAACCGCACCAGCGCCACCAGCGGGCGTTCGACGACGGTGAACGTCACGACGGCGCCCTTGTCGGTATTGGTTCGCGTGGCCAGCACGCTCTCGAACCGCCCGGTCTCCAGCAGCCTGCGCTCGTCGGCCTTGACCACGTCCTCGTTGTAAGGCTGGCCCTGGCGGGTCTTGACGTAGACGAGCACCGCGTTGGCGGTCATCTGCTTGTTGCCCTGGACCCGGACCTCGGCGACGCGCGTGGAGGGCTGCGCGTCCTGGGCCGAGGCCGGCGCCAGGGCCAGCCCGGCCAACGCGACCAGCAACAGCGTCCAACAGTTCCGCATTGATGTGCTCACGGCTGCTCCCACAAACATGCATCGGCCGGCGCACGGAAGCAAAAGCCACGAGCCTTCTGCCCATGCCGGCCGTCCGTGCCCTGGTCAATCGCCTCTGTCCGACGCGCAGGCAAGCTTACAAGCCTGCAAAAAAATCCCACGGGCACGCGTCCACGGCTCCGTCCTGGCCGAACGCCCCGGAATCCCTGCCGCCGGCAGAGTTAAGCCCGGAAAATACTTCCGCCCCGCCGGAATGTCAAAACCTTTTCCGGAGGGTTTGGAAGCCGGCCCCGGCGGGGGCGTAGCCGGCACCCGGCGCACGGTGGCACCCGGGAAACGAAAGTGGCGGGGTTGCTCGGTCGCTGGTTGCGAGAATCCCTCTCCGAATAGGCAGTTCAGTCCCGGATCACCACCCGCTTCTTTACCAAGAGTTCCAGATAATCCTGATAACTGAGGGGGCACTCAACGAGGTCAAACAATTGCTTTTTCGTATCCAAGCCTAATTGCTTACGCATCTGGGCCAGCAGGTTGTCGTCGTATTCGCTTTTGCCATGGCTTACCCGCGTCTTGACACTCGTCTGCCTCTCTCCGTCGTATAGCCAGAACACCATGTGGTGAGTATTGCTCTGGCGGAAGCCCTTTTGCAGAAGCGCGGACATAATCTTCTTCGTCTTGAGGCTGGCCATCAGATCCTTCCGACCAGCCCGCGCGCGATTTCGTGTGCCGGCACGCTTACCAGAACGAGGTCCCGCAATGCCCGTTTCGCCAATCTGGCGTCTACGGTCAGCGAAGCATCGTCTTCATGCACCAGTCCGTCGTATGTAGCAAAGAAGTCTTCAAAAAAGTCCTCAACAGCCTGATCCTGGGATTCGCCGTACCCCATGATGCGAAGGCTCGCAAGCTCACACGTCCATAGCTCATCCGCCCAATACATATGAGCCTGGACCGCTTTTCGCAACTTGAGAACTCGGCCAGCCGACCAAATCTCGGCCAGGAGAACCAACGTCGGTGCAGGAACCATTCCCGTCGTGGTATTCGTCTCTCTCTGCCGTGCCGTCATTTGTGACTTGGTTACGTACGAAGCGGCATCATTCTCCGGGACCCATCCGAAGAACCCTGCCCATCGATCTTTAGTATCCCAATTGGCGAGTACCTGCGTCATTGCTCCCTCTCCCAAAATGCAGACTGGACATGCGCATCCGTCAGATCGGCAAAGCCGCGGACAATCCAATCATGTGCGTTGGCAAACCAGTCCAGAAGGCCCTCTTCGCCGGTCTGCTCCGGTTTGCCCCGGGCAGTCAGATCCAAGACGAAAACTTCACGCCCCGGCGGCTCCTGTAACATGGCGTGCTGGCAGGACACGTGAAGCCGGCCCTGGGATCCATGCAGGTCATATACAAGCTTGCAGGCCAAGGTGCCCGGAGCACGAAGGAACTTGGACTCTTCCTTGAATGAGATGGACGGGAACACCTTCCCAATATCGCCTGGCACAGACCAGCCCTCGCCTTGGAGGATGTGGTTGAGATAGGTCATCTCCAGCAAGTCAATGCTGGCTGTGGTATCACCCTCTTCCTTGAGGAACTCCCCGAATTGGCGCCAGTATTTGGCAAATTGGTCGCGAAGATGAGCATACCGGGGGTATGGGTCGGTAGCCCGAACCTTTCGCCAGTTGAAGCAGAAGCGATCTTGCTGAAGCTGGACAAGTTCATCCTTGTCAGCCGATACGAACCATTGGCGAGCCAGCGGAGGCCTCATGGAGAACCTTATCGATGGTCGCGCGGGCGCAAGCAGGGAGTCCGGTTCCTCCTGTTTGGGCAGCGGTGCCTGCTCTTCACAGGTGGGGAAGTCGTCACGAATCCGTTGCCAAAAAAGGCCCACGTGGGAGGCAGTCATCCAAGACAGATCCGCAAACTGCACGCTCCAGGCGACCTCGATGAGCGGAGGCTTCTTGTACGATGGAATCGGTCCTTCTGCCATGTCGTCCTCTCGTAAGCCACACGTTAGCAAACCCAGCACTTGTCGGGCCTTGGCCATCCGTACCCTTAACTCATTCTACACTGGTCGGACAGGATGGCAATACCCTTTAGCTGATCTGTCTGGCTCATCCCGGCCTTGCGATCACCGTCAGCGTGTCGGATGCCTGCTCATCGAAGTTGGCGAGGGCGGCCCCGGCGTGGCAGTCGATGCGGTCCAGCCCTGCGGTGCGGCAGGCGGCGGCGATTTCATCGCGGGTGTAGGGGCGCAGGAGCGTGTCGGCCAGGTCGTGGGCGCAGCCGCCCGCCGACCACGTGAGCTTCAGGACGTTGAACCGGACGAAGTCGGCCAGGAAGTCGTAGAAGCGGACGTACTCGGCATCGCCCTGGCGGGTTACGCCGACGATCCGCTCCTGGCGGGCAAGGACTCGGGCGTAGTTGAGAAGCCCAAGGACGACAACGCCGCGCGGCGTAAGCAGCTTGGCAAACCCAGCCAGGGCGCGGGTCAGTTGGTGAGGGTCCAGGAGGTGTGGCAGGCTGTTGCCCACGCACAGGATCGCGTCGAACCGGCCTTCGACGTGCTCCGCGATCTCCTGCATGGGGGCATGGACCCATCGCACGGCCAGGCCGGCATCGCTGGCGCGGCGGCGGGCCTGGTCCAGCATGGCCTCGGATATGTCCGCGGCCGTGACGCTGACGCCCATCCCGGCCAGCATCATCGCGTGCATTCCGTTGCCACAGGCGACGTCCAGCACGGACTCCAGCGGGTGCCGCCGCCGCAGTTCAGCCAGCATGGTCTGGGCCGCTTGCCGCCGCCCGGCCGCGCCGGTCACGACGTCATAGTCGCCCGCGATGTGATCGTAGAGGTCCATGTTTGGGTTCCATAAGAAGGTAACATGTCGTCTCTCAGGTAGCCAGCAACGGCTAAACGGCGGAACCCGGAGCCAGGAACCTGGAACTGCAAGACAACGGAACGGGAATCGTCAGCCGGCGGCAGGTGGTGGGCTCGCTCGCGACCAATTCTTTCCATTGTCAGGCAACTTGTGCCGGAAATATTTCGCCTTGACGCCCGGCGGGGCATTTCCGTACTATCGCCTCCTTGCTCGTTGGCTGGTGATTCGCTATGGCGGACCACTATTGTATTGTGCGCACAAACAGGCGCGGGCCTCACCGGGCGCGGATGCGAGGCGCCCGGGTGAGCCCAGATAGATGATTTCGGGAGTGACGATGGCAATCAGGTGCGTTGTATGCGTCAAGCAGGTGCCGGACACCAAGCGGATCACCGGCGAGGCGATGAAGGATGACGGCACGGTCAACCGGGCCGCGCTTCCGGCGATCTTCAACCCCGAGGACCTCAACGCCCTCGAGGCCGCCCTGGAGATCCGCGACCGCGTCGGCGGAACGGTCACCGTCGTGACCATGGGCCCGCCGGCGGCGTGCGATGTCCTGAGGCAGTCGATGTTCCTCGGCGCCGACCGGGGGGTGCTCGTCACCGACCGCCGGGCCGCCGCCAGCGACACCCTGGCTACCAGCTACATCCTTTCCTGCGCGGTAAGGAAGATCGGCGCGGACGTCGTGCTCTGCGGGCGGCAAGCAATCGACGGCGACACCGCCCAGGTGGGTCCGCAGCTTGCCGAGAAACTCTCCCTGCCGCTGGTAACTTACGTCGAGCAGTTGATGGACGTGAACTCCAACCTCCGTCTGCGGCGGAACATCGGCAATGGATGGGAGGTCGTGGATTGCCCCGTGCCGTGCCTGCTGACGGTGATGGACACCGCCAACACCCCCCGCCCGCCGTCGATCAAGCGGATGATGAAGTACAAAAAGGCCCAGGCGGCCACGGAGATAGCAAAGGCCGTCGCGGATGAAATGCCCGGCGCGGCCGACGATGCCAAGGCTGCCGAGGTCAAGGCGCGACAGGCTGCACTGGCGGCAAAGGGCATGCTCATCGAGACGTGGAACCTCGACGACATCGCCGCCGACCTGGCATGGTGCGGGCGCGACGGCAGCCCCACCAAGGTCCACAGGATCCAGTCGGTGGTCCTGGCTGGCGGGGAGTATCGCGAGTTCCCCCCCACCGATGATGGCCTGACGAAACTCGTGGGCGAACTGATCGAAGACCACACAATAGGTTAAGCGGTCCAGGGTCCCAGGGATTGCTATCCCTGGGCTTCCGCTGTTTTTTGTCCTACTACTTACTACCTACTAACTACTACTTACTACTATCTTCCCGGAACAGACCATGATCGAAGTGAACCGAAACGGCGAAGTGTGGGTTTTCGCGGAGCAGGAAGAGGGCAAGCTGTCGGAAGTGCCGCTCGAGCTGCTTGGCAAGGCCCGCGAACTGGCCTCCGCGCTCTCGGTGAGCGTCTCGGTCGTGCTTGTGGGCGATAAAGTCGCGGCCCTGGCGGGCGAGCTTATCAGCCACGGCGCCGACCGGGTGTACCTCGTCGAGGACCCGCGGCTGGGCCATTACCAGGCCTCCGGCTACAGCAAGGTGCTCTGCGACCTTATCGCCGAGCGCAAGCCGCAGGTGGTGCTTTTCGGCGCCACCGCCATCGGGCGGGACCTTGCCCCCACGGTCGCCAGCGCCGCCAAGTGCGGCCTGACCGCCGACTGCACGGACCTCCAGATCGGCGACCACACCCCCCCGGGCACCCAGGTGACGCACAAGAACCTTCTGCTCCAGATTCGCCCGGCCTTCGGTGGCAACATCATCGCGACGATCGTGAACTTCGACCGCTGGCCGCAAATGGCGACGGTTCGCGAGGGCGTGATGGCGATGATCGAGCCTGACGCCGGTCGCACCGGCGAGGTTGTCAAGGTCCAGGCCGCCCTTGATGGCGTGAAACTGCCCCTGACGCTGGTGGAGATGAAGCGTCGGCCCAAAAAGGTGAACCTCAAGGCGGCCAGGATCATCGTCGCCGGCGGCGCGGGTGTCGGCAGCAAGGAGAACTTCCGGCACGTATGGGACCTGGCCAACTGCCTTGGCGGTGCCGTTGGCGGCTCGCGAGCGGCGATTGACCTGGGCTACGTGGACCACGACCACCAGATCGGCCAGACCGGCACGACGGTGCGCCCCGCCCTGTACATAGCATGCGGCATCAGCGGGGCCGTCCAGCACCGCGCGGGCATGGAAGGCTCAGCCAAGATCCTCGCGATCAACTCCGACCCCGACGCCCCGATCTTCTCGGTGGCCCATTACGGCATCGTCGGCGACCTCAACGAGGTCATCCCCCGGCTGATCAAGGCGATCCGCCGAGGAGCCAGCGTCGAAGAGGCGGCGAAACAGAGCGCGGGCTGAAGCCCACGCTCTGATTGCGGATTGCGGATTGCGGATTTCCGGAATCGGAGCTCCAGGAAGTCAGAGGAAGATTCATTGCTGATTCGAGTTGCGGCTCTTGAGCGACAGCAGATACTTCAGGTCGTCCTGATCCTTGGGCCGGTTGGCGGCCTGCTTCATCTGGATCAGGTCGTCCAGTGACGCGAACGATGCCGGCGTCGCGCCATATAGGTTGGATACTCTGTTCCGCCAGACCTGATCGAACGCGATGCCGGTGACGAAAGGATGTATGTCAGCGTCGACAAGATACTGACGAATAAGGACTTTGAAGGATAAGAGATCATCAGCCGTCAAGTCGGTTACGTCGTAGCCGAATTCGCGGAGTGCATCGAGAACCCGTTTGGCATTGGCCGGATCGGATCGAATGAAGATATCGATATCGAGAGTTGACCTCGAATAACCGTAAACGGGAAACGCCCTGGCGCCGATGACGACGTATTCAACGCAGTGGGCGTTTAATGATTTCAAAAGGCTTTCGATGTCCATTGCGGATAAGCATCTGCATTATTTCGCGGCTGCTGCGATTCATCATCTCGAACCGCTCGCGCGTGGTGAGAGAAAGAAGGTAATCGAGTTCGAACTCGCGTTCACGCTCGGGATCGTCGTTGGGCAGCTTCAGAATCATAGCTGATATTATACCGCAAGCGGCCAAGAGAGGCAAAAACATTAGGCCGGCGCTGAACTTACATTCAGGAAGGTTTTACCAAGATGGCGAACTTTTATACTGACAACGAAGACATCCGTTTTCTGTTCCATCACATGGACATGGCTCGCCTGGCGGGCATCATGGAGGATGGCTTCCGCTTCCACGGCGAGTTCGACTTCGCCCCCGAGAACGTCGCCGACGCGGTTGACAACTACGAGCGGATCATGAAGGTCATCGGCCAGATCGCCGGCGAAACGATCGCCCCGACGGCTGAGGAGACCGACCAGGTCGGCAACACGCTCAACGCCGACGGGTCGGTGACGTACGCACCGGGCATCCGCGAGGCCCTGCGCCGCCTCGGCCAGGCCGACATGATGGGCTTCACGCTGCCGTACCGCTTCGGCGGGATCAACTGCCCGAACCTGCTGTACACGATGAGCAACGAGATCATCAGCCGCTCCGACGCGGCCCTGATGAACATCTACGGTCTGCAGGGCATAGCCGAGACCATCAACGCCTTTGCCAGCGAGGAAATCAAGCAGGAGTACCTTCACCGCATGTCCAGCGGCGAGTGGACCGGCGCGATGGTGCTTACCGAGCCCGACGCCGGCAGCGACCTTCAGGCCGTAAGGTGCAGGGCGTACCAGGACGATAAGGGCGACTGGTTCGTCCACGGCGTAAAGCGGTTCATCACCAACGGCTGTGGCGAGGTCCTGCTGGTCCTGGCGCGGACCGAGCCGGAGATAACCGATGGCCGCGGGCTTAGCCTGCTGGTCGTCGACCGCGGAGCCAAGGTCAAGGTCCGCCGCTTGGAAAACAAGCTCGGCATCCACGGCAGCCCGACGTGCGAACTGTTCTTCGACCACGCCCCGGCCAAGCTTATCGGCGATCGCCAGCGCGGGCTCATCACGTACGTAATGAGCCTGATGAACGGCGCGCGGGTCGGCATCGCCGCCCAGTCGATAGGCATTGGCGAGGCCGCGTACCGCGTGGCGCGCGACTACGCCCACAGCCGCAAGCAGTTCGAGACAGCCATCGAGAACTTCCCAGCCGTGCGCGAGTTGCTGGTGAAAATGAGCGTGGACATCCAGGCCGCGCGGGCGCTGACGTACTGGGCCAGCTTCTGCGTGGACATCGAGATGGGCGCCCTGAAGAGGGTCGAGTTCACCGAGGTGCCCGCCGACGAGGCCAAGGTGCTCAAGAAGCTCGCCCGCAGCTACAAGCGGGTCAACGGCCTGCTCACACCGATGAGCAAATACTACGCCTCCGAGATGTCGATGCGGGTCGCTAACGACGCGATCTCCGTCCTTGGCGGCAGCGGGTACATGAAGGACTACGCATCCGAGCGGCACCTGCGCGACAGCCGGATCACGACTATCTACGAGGGCACGAGCCAGCTCCAGATTATCGCGGCCGTACGCGGCGTCTCGAGCGGCTCGGTCGAGACCGTGGTGACGGGAATACTCGATGCTCGCACCGAGTGGCCCGCGGAGCTCCAGCCGCTGATCGAGCAGATTCGCGCCGGCCTGGCCGATCTTGCCGAGGCCGTCGCGTTCGTCAAGGCCCAGGGCGGCACGGAGTACATGGACCTCTACGGGCGAAAGCTCGTGGACATGGGCATCACGCTGATCGTCGGGACGCTGTTCTGCGACGCCGCCACCGCCAGCACCAAGAAACTCGCCGTCGCCCGCCGCTGGCTGGCGGACAAAATGCCCGCGCTGCGGATGAACAAGGAAATGATCCTTTCCGGCGACCGGAGCATCATCAGCGAGTTCGACATCCTCGCCGGCCCCGTGCCGGTGTTCTTATCATGAGATAATGACAACGCAACGCAAAGTGCCACAATATCAGCCGCCGCTGCCGGAGACGTACCTACGCGCCGGATCGGACGAGCTGCGCCGCCGGGCAATGGAGCGAAAGGCCCAACTCGGAGCGGACCTCTGCATCCTCGGCCACCACTACCAGAACGACGAGGTAATCGCCCTGGCTGACTTCACCGGCGACAGCCTGAGGCTCTCCCAGCTTGCCGCCCAGCAGCACAAGGCAAGGTACATCGTCTTCTGCGGCGTGCATTTCATGGCTGAGTCGGCCGACGTGCTCTCATCGGCCGAGCAGGTCGTTATATTGCCGAACATGCGGGCCGGGTGCAACATGGCTGACATGGCCGACGCGGACGGCGTGGCCGCGGCGCTGGATGAGCTTTCCGCCATGAGCGGCGGAGCGCGGATCGTGCCGATCACGTACGTGAACTCCTCAGCCGCAATCAAGGCCCTCACCGGGCAGGCGGGCGGGGCGTGCTGCACGTCGAGCAATGTCCGCAACGTCTTCGAGTGGGCACTGGCATCGAGTGAAGCCGGCGGCGCCGGGGCGAAAAAGATCCTCTGCGTGCCGGACCAGCACCTTGGACGGAACACCGCCGCCGCGATGGGCTACGGCGACGATGCGTGCGTCGTCTACGACCCCGCCCTGCCGAACGGTGGAATCTCGCCCGCCGACGCCGCCCGCGCGACGTTCTTCCTCTGGAAGGGATTCTGCTACGTCCACCAGCGGTTCACGCCCGGGCACGTCGGGGCTGTGCGGCAGCGGCACCCGGGCATCCGCGTGATCGTCCACCCCGAGTGCCCCCGCGAGGTGGTCCGCCTAGCCGACGCGGCCGGGAGCACCGAGCAGATAATCCGCGCCGTCGATGCGGCCCCCGACGGCTCGAAGTGGGCGATTGGCACCGAGAGCAACCTCGTCAACCGCCTGGCCAAACGCCACCCGGGCCAGTTCATCCGCGTGCTTTCCGACGCCCCGGCCCTATGCCAGACCATGCACTTTATCGACCTGCCCCACCTGCTGTGGGTGCTGGACAACCTCGCCGAAGGCCGGGTTGTCAACCAGGTAACCGTCGAGCCGGAAGAGGCCGACGGTGCCAAGCTGGCCCTGGACCGCATGATCGCGATCAAGGCCGTGAGCGAGGTTACGAAACAGGTGCCGGATTAGGGCAAGGATGACAGCGCGTTGGCGATGACGAGATGAAGGGGAGTCTCCATTGGACGGATGCTACGAAGACGCGACAGCCTTTGGAGTGCGGCGACATTAGTCGCCGCTTTCGATAGCGCCTGTGCGCTCTGTTACAGGCGT
>CAZSBS010000168.1:0-10663 GCA_964605095.1 uncultured Planctomycetaceae bacterium
GGCCTGACGCCGGGCATCGACGGGGCGCTGCTGACCGGCGACCGCAACCTGATGCACATGAAGCTCCAGTGTACCTACGCGATCACGCGGACATACGAACTGCCGTGGGACTCGCCCGAACTGGCCAAGCACCCGGTTATCGCGTTTGTCCGGCGGGCGGCTGACCCATCTGAAACCGTCGCCGCCGCCATCGCCAGGGCCAAGGCCGACAATGCCGACCCCGTCGTGCTGAGCTTCCTGGACAAGTGCGACCCCGCCCGCACGCTTGCCGATGTGGTCCGCTCGTCAAGGTTCGCAAGCCCCGTTCAGGCGGCGATGTACTATCGCCTGAACATGGTGGACGGCAAACGGACGATCCAGTCGGTGTTGTGCGGCGCGGCCATACAGGCGGCGGGCGTTCGCACAGCCGACGGACTCCAGAGGACCGATCGCGGCGCTTTCGAGCGGGACGCGATGAACCTGGCCCAGGCGAAGCTCGACGCGTTGAAGTCCGGCATAATGGTGCGGTCGGTGAAGGTGACGGACTCGACTTGGCCGATCGCGACTCTGGCTGATTACGACGCCGCCCAGAGCGCCGTCCAGCAGGCCGAGACGCTCAAGAGCCAGGCCCACAGCCTGGCCGTTACGATGCTGACCACGATGGCGGGCATCGAGTCGGCCAGGAAGCTGGTGGGGGAGGTAGGCTCGTACACCCCGGCCGACGCCAACAGCGACCTCATCGGGCAGTACAACGATGCTGCCGCCCGCGGCGACAAAGATGCTGCCGCGGCGATGCTCAAGGCCATCGACCGCGTCCTGGAAAGCGAAACGACCATCGGAGCATCGCGGGCGATGCTTTCGGCCGCCAACGTATACCGCGCCAACACCATCGAGGCCGTAAAGAGGCGTGTGACGGACTTCCAGCAGCGTCTGGCGGCCTACGAGGCGAACCCGTCCTTCGCGATGAACCGCTGGTGGGATGAGGCCCGCGAGGAGATCCTCAGCAATCCCACCGCCGAGAAACACTACGTGACCGAGGCCGGTCCGAAGATAGTCCTCAAGCTCAACCGCGATTCGGATATCATCCGCCAGACGCGGCGGGCGTGGACCGAATGGCTCAGCGGTCAGAAGGACAATACTCCGCCGCCCGCTCCGATCGAGCCGAGCAAATAGCCCGCCGGTGGCGTAGTAAAGTAAGCGGCGGCTAGGAATTGATGAACGTTCTGCCGCTCAGGAAATTTGAAATCCGAAGCACGAAATCCGAAACAAATTCGAAATGCAAAATCCAAAACAAACGGAAATTCCCCCAGAGGAAGCTCAGCGTCCTGATGAGAGTGGCGTCTGATACCGGCGTTTTGAACATTTGAATTTGCTGATTTGGATTTGTTTCGGATTTCGTGCTTTGAGATTCGGATTTGGAAATATGAGTGATTCCGACGACGCGATTGTCATAACCAGCGGCCTGACGAAGGTATTCAAGGACTTCTGGCTGCGCGAGAAGGTCACCGCCGTGGCGGAGCTTGACCTGGAGATTCGCCCGCGAGAGGTCTTCGGCCTGCTGGGGCCCAATGGCTCGGGCAAGAGCACCGCGCTGAAGATGATCCTTGGCCTGCTGTTTCCCACGCGGGGTCGGATCGCCGTTTTCGGGCGGCGCCCGACGGACGTTGCGACCAAGGCGCGGATAGGGTTCCTTCCGGAGGAGTCGTACCTTTACCCGTTTTTGGACGCGCGGGAGACGCTGGATTTTTATGGCCGGCTGTTCCACCAGAACCGCATCGAGCGCCGCCGGCGGGTGGACATGCTGCTGGACATGGTCGGCCTGGCGAGCGTTTCGCACCGGCGGATCGGCGAGTATTCCAAGGGCATGCAGCGCCGCATCGGGCTGGCCCAGGCTTTGATCAACGACCCGGACCTGCTGATCGTCGACGAGCCGACCAGCGGCATGGACCCCATCGGCACGCGGCAGTTCAAGGACCTGATCGTCGCCTTGGCGCGGCGCGGCAAGACGGTGATCCTCTCCAGCCACCTGCTGGGCGATGTCGAGGATGTGTGCGACCGCGTGTGCATCCTTTACGGCGGCCGGCAGCAGGCCCTCGGCGGGGTTGACGAGCTGCTCTGCCAGCAGTCCTACACCCAGCTCACCACGGACCGGCTCGACGAGGCGACGCTGGATCGCGTGGGCGCGGTCCTGGCGGATGCAGGGCGACAGATCAGGCAGGTGGCTGCCCCGCGGCAGAAGCTCGAGGACCTGTTCCTGCGGATCGTCAAGAACGCCCAGGACAGCCGGCTCAAGACCGGCGGGGCGACCGCCGGTGGCGGGGTGGCCCAGTTCCTCCGCGGCCCCGATGCATCCGACGCACCCGGCGGGCGAGCGCTCATCGACGGCCTCCTTGCCGCCGCGGCCGCGGACTCATCCGAGGCTCACGCACAGGCCGACGAACCCGCCGCGCCGGCTCTGCCCGCGGGGCCGGCCGGCAACGTGATAGGTGACTTGCTGACACCAGTCGGCGGAGCCGGCCAGAGAGCCCACGACGGCGAGGCCCAGCGCCTCACCGAGCAGCGCCGCGCCGCCGCGCGGCGCCAAGCCGACCGCGACGTCATTGATACCCTCACAGGCAGGAAGCCAGCCCCCGGCGACCGCGATGACGCCCGCCCGGATGAAACCAGGGAGGCCGGCCGGGAATGAAAGACGCCCATGGCATCCCGGGCGCTAACCTCTGGACGGTGGCTCGCCAAACCTTCGTGCAGTGCCTCCGCACGAGAGTGGCGGCCGTGTTCGCCGTCCTGCTCATCGCCTCCCTTGCACTGCTGCCGTCGCTGATGGAAGGCGACGGCACGCTGGCGGGGCGAATCCGCACGTTTCTGGACTACAGCACCTCCGCCGTAAGCGTGCTGCTGGCGCTGTCGGTCGTGCTGCTGTCGGTGGGGCTCATCAGCGGCGACGTGGCTGGCAAACACGTGCTGATCCTCTGCACCAAGCCACTGAGCCGCTGGCATTACGTGATCGGGCGGTGGCTTGGCGTGGTCATGCTGTCCGGGTCGCTGCTGGTGGGGGCATACGCGGCGATTTATCTGACGGCCTGGTACCTTCGAGGACGCACCGACCTGGTCATCGGGCCGCAGGACGCCCGGGCCGTCGCGACCGAGATATTCGCCGCCCGCACCCGCACGCCGGCCCCGCCGCCGGATGTGGACGAACTGGTCCGCCGGCGGATTAAGGAGAAAAAAGAGCAAGGCGCGTGGGATGACGCCGTCGACTCCTACATGAAGAACTACGGCCTGACCGCCCCGGCCGCGGTGGACAAGCTGGTCGACGAAATGCGTCGCTCAGCCGCATCCGAGGCCCAGTCGGCCGCGCCGAACGGAAGCCTGGAATGGAAGTTCAAAGGCCTTCAGTACGCCGGCGAGGTCTACCAGGCCGCCGGTATCCTGGACGGCGTTGTCGCCCCGTCGGGCATAGTGACCGTGCGGACCGTGCCGGCGATGTCCCACAGGCTGGTCATCTTCGGGCCGGTGTGGGTCGGCGGCGCCGACGAACAGGACTCCGCCAGAGGCCCCGCGGGTGCCGTTGGGCGGGTGGTGGGGCTGTGGAATGGCGGTTTCAAAGCGGCGTTTTCGCTGGATGACATAAAGGCCCACTTCGCCAGCGCCCCGCGTGGCAGGGCCGTCACCGTGCTCGCCCAGCCGACGCTCCAGATGTCCTACAAGCTCTCCGGCACCCCGGACCCCAATGCCCCCCGGGACCGCCTGGCCGCGTGGGAGTTCGAGAACCCGACCGACAACTTCAGATACTTCATCCCGCCGCAGCAGGTGCGGGCCAACCAGCAGGCGACCGTGATTGTCCCGACCGCCGCCGTGGACCCCAACGGGGCGATGAACGTGCGGTTCTTCAACCTCTCGCCCGTCAGCGTCACGGTTCTCAACAGCGACGTGAGCGTGCTTTACGGCATCGGCGGTTTCGAGATGAACTTCATAAAGTCGGGCCTGCTCGCGCTTATGGGGCTGATGTTTCTGGCCGCGCTGGGCATATTCGCCGGCTCGGCCTTTTCTTTCGGCGTGGGCTGCCTGACGTCCTTCGTGCTGCTGTGGATCGGCACGGCCATGCGATTCCTGACCGAGGCGATCTCCTACGGCGCCAACCCTGGCGACAAGGGCCTGGCGCCCGTGATGTACGACGTCGCCGGCTGGATGCTCTCGGCTATGAAACTCCTGCTGCCGGACCTGTCCTCCACGATGCTGACCAATTTCCTCGTCGAGGGCACGCGGATCACGTGGGATTACTTCGGATGGGCGGCGATGCTGACCGTGGGAGTGCGGGCGGCGATGCTGCTGGCTTTGGCGTGCCTGGTATTCCACCGGCGAGAACTGGCGCAGGTGCAGGTATGACACACCAACGTAAGGTACAACTTGCCTGGGGGTTGCTTGCCGCGGCACTGTTTGTCGGCGTGGGGTTCGTCCAGGAGACCCGCCGGACAAAGGGCGACGTGTGGGAGATACTCCCGGGCCGGGCGTTCTACGTCAACTACCTCTGGATCCGAGCCGAAAGGCTCAAGGAAGAGGGCAAGTTCTACGACGCCTACCAGCAGGCCGAGCTCATCTGCAAGCTCCAGCGCCACTTCCCCGGCGTATGGAGCTACCAGTCGTGGAACATGGCGTGGAACATCTCCGCGGAAACTCATACGCCAGAGGAGCGATGGCGGTGGGTCTACAACGGCGCCAGGCTGCTGCGGGACCAGGGCATTCCCTATAACCCGCGGAGCATCAGCCTCTACAAGGACCTCGGCTGGATCTTCCTGTTCAAGATCGGCGGGTACCTCGACGACATGCACTGGGTCTACAAGCGCCAGTGGGCGGTGAGAATGCATGACCTTCTCGGAGCGCCGCCGCAGGGAACCACGCAGGATGTGATCGACGCCTTCGCCCCACTTGCCGATGAGAGCCTGCTGGACAAGGACCCCGCCCGACAGGGCGCCAGCGCCGTCCAGGCAGACAAGCTCGCCGAACTGCTGAAGGACCCGGACGTAAAGGCATACGCCAAGGAGCTCGCCGCGGCCGGGCTCGACGTGGACAAGCAGCCCCAGGATCTGCTGGCCTGGCACAACCTCTGGAGCCTCGCCCCGGACGTCAGCGCCGTCCGCATCGCGCCGCCCAAGCCCGAGACCACCCAGGACGTTGTCCGTTACCGGCTGATGAACGATCCCCAGTACGCCCAGCCGCGCAGCCGCCTGCTGACATTCGTCAGGGTGCAGATACTCTGGAACGTCTACCGCATGGACCCGGCGTTCATGCTGGAGCTGATGAAGGAGTACGGCCCGCTCGACTGGAGGCTGCCCCAACCGCACGGACTCTACTGGGTGCTGCTAGGCCGGAAGATATGCAAAGAGCAGAACCTCGACGACAGCGACGTGCTCAACACGCAGCGAAATGCCTTCAACTGCCTCAAAGAGCTGACATGGCGTGGCCGGCTTACGATGATCGACGCCCGCCCGCGCCGCGACAGCCGGGATGCAATCACGCTCGAACCGGTGCGCGGCGAGAGCCAGATGCAGTTGCCCAACGTCCGGCTGTACCAGTTGGCGGACCTTCGCTACGTCGAGCCGCTTCACCAAGCGTACCTCAGGGAGATCGCCCAGCAGGTCAAGGACAGCCAGACCAGGTTCGCGATCAATCAGTTCCGTGACGGGCACATCAACTACCTGGCCGGCGCCATCAAGGGCCTCTATGCCTCGCACCGGCGAGCCGAGGCGCAGAAGTACTACGATTACATCCGGCAGAATTACAAGCCGACAGGCCCGACTTGGCAGTACCGCGACGTCGGCGACTTTTTCATCCAGGAACTGCGGGCGGACAATCAGCCCATCCGCGATCTCGCCGAGAGCCTCGTCGGGCTGTCGATGACGACCGGCTACGTCGCCCTGGCCGTCGGCGACCGCGCCGCCGCCGCCGAGAGCCTCCAACTCGCCAGCAAGGCGTATTACGCCTACCAGCAAAACCAGCAAGAGCGGCTGAGGCTCCCGCCGCTGCGCGCCTACTCCGTTGGCATCGCCATCGGCCTGATGCAGAACCCCCGCGCTCTGGGCTACAACCTGCCAATGACCGACCGGGCTGAACTGTACCGAGGGCTGGACGACCAGACAAAATCACTCGTCTATCCTCGGGTCCGGCCATATCTTCGCCAGGCTTGCAAGGCGGCGGACCTGGACTTCGACAAGATCTTCCCCGCTCCCCCCGGCTTCAAGGAGCAAGACGCCCAGCCGATGCCCGAGGACAAGCCGATCGAGTAGTAGCCGGTAGCCGGTAGCCGGTAGCCGGTAGCCGGTGGCTGTCCGGTAATTCAGCATGACTCAGATCAACAGGTCTTGCCGGCCCTTCGGGCCTTTGCAAACCGCGGCTCCCAGCTCCCAACTCCCGGCTCCCGGCTCCCGGCTACTGGCTACTGGCTACCAAACTACCGCAGCGCTTTTTCCATCAGTTTGAAGCCCAGCAGCGACTGGGTGATTACCAGCTTGTTGCCGACGACCTTGATCGAGCCCTTGCCATCCGGCTCCCACATTTCCTTGCCTATGGTGGACTTTATGCTCTCGACTACGGCTTCCTGCTGTTTCTTCTTCAGTTCGTCGTAGGACTGGCCCTGCTTTTTCTGTGTGTTCTGGTCGGCGTCCGGAAAAAGGCCCATGCCGCCGCCATTGCCGCCACCGTTGCCGGTTCCCGAGTTGGTCTTCGCGGCGTCCTGGATGCTTATCCGCGGGGCCTCGAAGTCCGGAACGACCATCATGCTGGTTCCGGCATCGATGACGCGGGTGATCATCGTGCGGTTGAAGTCTGTTCCCGTCGAGATAAGCACAACCCCGCGGTCGAGGATCCAGTAGACGCGGTCGAGCTTCTCACGCGCGGCGTTGATATCGCCCAGCGCCAGGTCCATCGCCCGCGCGACGCTGATGTGCTTGAGGTTCAGCGTGACCGGGGTGTCGGGGCTTACCCCGCCCTGCTCGAGCGCCTTCCAGTTCACGTGGAAGTTGGCATCAAGGACGGTCTCGAAGAACTTCAGCACGTCCTTGAGGGGCATGTCGGTAAAGTCCACCGTCGGCAGGACGTTGCCGCTCGAGTCGCCCTTGGCCTTGGCGCTTTCCTTGACTGACGCGATGGTCCTGGTCGTCTTGGCCGTCATTGCGAGGATCTGCTTCTGGGTCGATACCAGCACCTCGTCGCCCTCGACCCGCCAAGCCAGGCTTGCTCCGGCAGCGCCGGCCCGCGAGAGGATCACGTCCACCACCTGTCGCCAGGTGGCCTTCTCGAGGTCCACCGCCACCGGGGCCGACCTCTCAATGCCGACGGCCTCCAGCGTCTTCCAGTCCACCTGGACCTTGATGCCGGACCGCACCGCGAAGTCCGCCAGTGCCACCGCCAGCGAGGCCTTCACGGCATGGCGGTCCACGGTTTTCTGGAGGATCTTCTCCGGTGAGATGGAAGGCTTGCCTTCCTTGGCGTCAACACGGGCCGCAGCCGAGCACAACAACCCAAACCCCACGATCGCCCACAATGCGTCTTTCGGTCGCTTCATGGCGGGTCTCCCTAAAATCGTCGCCCACTGGTCAGTCCACACTAGCCGCCGGTTAACAGGATATCTATTATGCCGATGCAGCCCGGCTGGCTCGTGGACTCCACGGGGGGGGGTAATGGAAGTCCAAGTCTCTACGTCTCTACATATAGGATATACACTCGCCGCCGGCGGACAAGGGGCAATCTTTGCCGTTTTTGCCAAACCAGCCGATTTCAGAATTATATCACGTCGCGAAGATAGCCGCGAGCGGTGGCCAGCCAGCCCATCCCCCAGTGCCGCTGGCCGTGAAGCAGCAGCGTCGCCAGTGCCACGGCCGTCAGTTGGGAGTAATTCTTCTCGATGTAGGTGACAACCGCGCCGGGATGGTCGCAAACCGCAACCAACTCGTCGTGCTCGGATGCGTCCGGGGCGTTGCCGGCCCCCGCTCGGATGGCCTCGATGTCGCCGTTCACGCGGACCTCGAAGACCATCTCCGGCTGGACGACCCGCTTGGCGCGGACGATTCCAAGGCAGACGTTGCGGTTGACGGCCTCGGCCGGCAGGGCCAGTTCCTGGCACAGCTCGTCGGTCATGGCCTGGAAGGGGTCCGGAATCCGGCCGGCCTCGGCGGACGGCTCGACTATTCCGCCGACGGGATGAATGAGCCCGGAGTTGGAGAACACCTTGTTGCTTCGCCGCCCCAGCAGCACATAGCCGTCGCTGGTGACCACCGCGGCCGAGACGCCCAGCGGATTGGCCAGCACGTCCGGGCCGTGGATGTAGCGAAGCTGGGCATTGGTAAGGTTCGTGCCGACAAACTCCTTATAGCTGACCTCGCCAAGGGTTAACTGAAGCACAAGCCCCTGGGTCTCGCAGTTTATCACGCGGCAGAGCCTGCCGTTGTAGAGCTTCCGGCCCTGCTCGGCGGCCAGGCGGGTCCGCTCGGCCCAGGCGGCCTCGATGACGCTCTCGATCTGATCGTTCGTCGGCCGGGGGCTGTCGGACCAGCGGACCTGCACTCGGTCGCGGCCGAAAAGCCCCACAAAATCGAGAAAGAACGCCCCGCAGTCGCGGCAGCCGTCCTGAGATGGTTTGTCAGACCACGGCGTCACGCGGCTATTCCTTCAACCAGTCCGCCAACTGCTCGGCAAAGTACGTTATGACCAGGTCGGCGCCCGCGCGGCGTATGGCGGAGGTTATTTCGATCGCGGCCGCCCGCTCGTCGAGCCAGCCCATCCGGGCCGCGGCCTTGATCGCCGAATACTCGCCGCTCACATGGTAAGCCGCCAGGGGGGCGTCGAAACGCCGCTTGACCGCCGCGATGAGGTCCAGGTACGTCGCGGCCGGCTTTATCATCAGCATGTCCGCGCCCTCGGCAAGGTCCGCCCCCGCCTCGGCAAACGCCTGCGATGGGCTGCGGTAGTCCATCTGGTACGTCCGGCGGTCGCCGAACTTCGGGGCGCTCTCGGCCGCGTCGCGGAACGGGCCGTACATGCTCGACGCAAACTTTACCGCGTAGGACAAAATCGCCGTCCGGGTAAAGCCCGCGGCGTCCAGGGCTGAGCGGATCGCGCCGACCTGCCCGTCCATCATCGCCGACGGCGCGACGATGTCGGCGCCGCTTCGGGCGTGCGACAAGGCCGTCTTCGCCAGCGATTCCAGCGTCAGGTCGTTATCAACGTCCTTGCATCCGTCGGGCCCATCCGTCAGCGTGCCGCAGTGCCCGTGCTCGGTGTACTCGCACAGGCAGACATCCGTTATCACGAGCACCTTGGGCAGCTCGGCCTTGATCTGCCGGCAGAGCCTCGGGATGGCGGCCTGGTCGTTCCATGCCTCGGAGCCGACCGCGTCCTTGGCGTCCGGTATGCCGAACAGCAGCACGGCCGGGATGCCCTTGGAGGCCCACCGGCGGACGGTTTCCATGGCGGTGTCCACCGAGAGTTGGAACTGCCCCGGCATGGTTGGGATCTCGTGGCTCACGCCGGCGCCCTCGCGGACGAACAGCGGGGCGATAAGCTCATGCCGGCTCAGCCGGACCTCGGCGAGCATTTCGCGCAGCGTGGCGTTGTAGCGAAGCCTGCGCAGCCGCGTTTTTGGAAACTTCAGGCTCATAATCTGCTCCTTTCCCGTCACCCTCCCTGAAGCATCGCCGGCCCCGTCCTTGGGAGCGGATATCATACCGCCAAGCCGTCCGCGCCGAAACCAGGAAAAAAGGGGCCAGGGAAAAAGGCGGACGCTGAAGCCCGCCCTTTCTTGCGGATTCAAATCGAGTTGGTGCAGCTTACGCTGTGCGGCGCCGGCGGCGATTCAGCGTCCGCAGATTCTGCCCCGAATGGCCATACATGCTATGAAAAGGGTTGCAAAAAAAAATGGGATATTTGAGCTTTTGGCCATTGACAAAACTGATTAGCAGTGGTAAAGTGCGTATTGCATCGTGTGGTCCGGGATCGGCGAGGAGGTCGGTTCTGCGAGGTGAGGAACTTCGGCTCAGATCTTTCTTTCCTCTGGCCAGCTTGGCCAAAGGCAGTTCTGGTTGTTTTATAAGGCGTTTTTTGTTCCGCGGCGCGTGGTGTTTTCCTGCGTTGGGAAAACCCGCAGTGGCTTGGTGCCACGTCGTTGCGGCGCGGGATTCGTGCGTTCGCGGTTGGGATCGTTTTTTGGCAGAGCCAAGAAAGAAGGGAAACAGCATGAAGACAGAAACTATCGTAAGAAGCATTGTGGTTGGACTGGCGTTGGTTGGGATGGTGGCGTTCGCCGCGGTGCCGGCCGCGAATGCCGAGACGGTCGCATGGGACTTCGATACAGGTATGGATGGTTGGACGCAGATTTACCCTGCAGCAACAGTACCTCCAGCCGATCCAGCTCCTAGCTTGTGGGCATCCTACGATGAATGGTGGTTTGGGCCTGACCCCGGTCACCTCGGCGATGGGTGGGAAGATGCCGATACACAGTGGGGCCGTTCCCCAGAGTTCACCCTGGATGCCGGAGATGTGATTTTTCTCCAGTTCCTCAGCGGCGCATCGCCGGATGCCGCACCGGTGGCTCCTTCCTTGGTTCCTGAGATAGCGATTGTTGACGGCGGTTTTATGGGCGTGGCCCTGCGCGATGTCGACACCGATACGTATGTGTTGAGCGCGAGCCTAA